>DASSBE010000072.1:0-5458 GCA_035699065.1 Nocardioidaceae bacterium | reverse complement strand
GACGAGGCCACCATGCTCGCGATCGCGGGGGACCCGAGCGGTGCCGGCCTGAGTGATCAAGACCGGGCGGTCTATGACTTCGCGGCGCGGGTGGCACAGGACGCGGCGTCGATCGGGCAGAGCGACGTCGACCGACTGCGGGAGCTGGGGCTCAGTGACGGCGATGTCGCGGACGTCGTTTTCGCGGCGGCCGCCCGGTGTTTCTTCACCCGCGTCCTGGATGGGCTCGGGGCCCAGCTCGATGTCGAGACTGCCGCGACGTTCGCGCCGGAGATCCTCGAGTCGATGGTGGTCGGACGGTCCGCCGCCGAACGCTAGTGCGGCGCGAATGGACGCTCGCTCATCGGCATAACAGCCTGAGCGGATGTCAGCGATGATGCGCGCGGTGCCGCAAACGCCTCGTGGCGCCGGCATGTCCGTGAAAGACCGGGTTACAACAGAGGGGAGCCGGAATGTCGCACCCGCGCCATGGCGCAGAGGGGGCTGTGTCGCGAACTCGTTCGGCATGGAGGTAAACAACTCGGAGTTCGAAAAACGTAGGTTCCTCGACCGAGCCGGCTTGCTCGACCGTGTACGCACAGAACTCGCCATGGTCTCGTTAACCATGGAATTGATGCAGGCGGGGCAAGCATCATCGCCGGCAAAGGTCAGTTCCTTCAAGGCGGACTGGTCACTGAGCTCGGGTCTGGGACGCCGAGCCTGCGATCTGACACAGGACTGCGCGGATGCGGGCATCCGCGATGGAGGCGCACCCGGGGGTGCTTCGACAGCTAGTCGGGGCCGATCGGCCGAGCTGACGGACGTTGAAGGCGTCTGCGGCAACTCGAGCCTGTCCTCACCGCCACGGGTCGGTGATCTCGCGTAGGTCGCGCAGCGTCTCGTACACCTGCAGGAGCCGGTCGGCGCCGACGTGATCGACCCACTCGGCCAAGGCCCGCTCGACCTCTGCATTGGCGATCTTGACGACTCTGTCGGCGCGCGGAGTCAGTCGTACCAGTCGAGCGCGGCGGTCGGCGGGGTCAGGGACTCGTTCGACGTACCCGGCCGCTTCGAGGTGGTCGACCAGGAAGCCGGCACTCTGCTTTGTGACGCGGGCCTGCTCGGCCAGGTCGGAGACCCGGCTGCCGTGAGGGCCGATGCGGGCTGCGACGCGAGCCTGGGCGGGGGTGATGTCGGTGATGCCGGACGCCACGACGGCCTCGTGCGCCCGACGTTCGAGCGCTCGATAGGTGACGAACAGCAGGATGCCGAGGTTGGGGTCTTGACGCTCTCTGGGCACCATGCCAGATTAGACAGAGAATCTGTCTAACGCACGCATGAAGGCAGGCGGACGCCATGGACAGCGAGACGATCTGGCGGCACATCGACGCTGAACGCTCAAGCCTGGCCGACCTTCTCGAGTCGCTCCCGCAGGCGGCTTGGGACCAGCCAAGCCTTTGCCAGGGCTGGAGCGTCCGGGACGTCGGCGCACACCTGACATTTTCCCACGCACGGTTCCGCGACGTGGTCCGGCCCGCGGTCAGGAGCGGCTTCCGGTACAACGCGATGATCAGGTTCGCCGCGGTGCGTAGTCCGCTGACTCACGAGCAGATCGTGGCCACGCTGCGCAGCTTTGTCGGCTCACGTCGGCGAGCGCCGTTCGTCACCGAACTGGAGCCACTCCTCGACATCCTGGTGCACTCGCAGGACATCTGCGTGCCGCTGAACATAGATCACCCGATGCCAGTCGAAGCGGCGATCGCAGCCGCGAACCGGGTGCTGTCATTGCGCGGCCCGATGCGGTTATGGGAGCCCCCGCCCGGGGTCCGGCTGGTCGCCTCGGACGCCGACTGGGCCCACGGCGACGGCGTGGTGCACGAAGCGCCGATCCAGTCCCACCTGCTCACCCTCACGGGTCGGCAGCCTTCATCCTCAGGAGCACCCACGGCCACTTCGTGAGTCCGCTGCGCCGGGCGGCAACCGGACTCTCCCGCCAGATCTTGGGCTCGTGGTGTGGAATGGCGGTCGTCTCGGCTCAGGAACAGATCAGACGACCGGAGCCCGTAGGCGCCGATGACGCAGGTTCGCGTGACTCGGGGGCGCCGCACTTTGGTGAGAGCCGAGGGGCGGGCAATGTGCGGTCAGGGGAGCCGGTCCGCTGCCGCCACCAGCGTGCGTACCCGGGCGGCGAGGGGGTCGTCGAACGCACCGGGGGACGCCTGCCAGGTCCAGTTGCCCGCGTCGGTTCCGGGAGTGTTCATGCGGCTCGCGCCGCCTAGGCCGAGAAGGTCCTGGGCGGGTACGACGGCGAGCCGGGCCGTCGACTCCAGGGCGAGGCGGATCAGGGCCCAGGGCATCGGCTCGTCGGAATCGCGGAGGAACGACCGGGCTCGGTCGCGGCTGTGCTGGTCCAGCTGCTGCCACCAGCCGACGGTGGTGTCGTTGTCGTGCGTGCCGGTGTAGACGACGCACTGTTGCCCGTGGTTGCCGGGAAGGTACGGGTTGTCGGGGTCGCCGTCGAACGCGAACTGCAGGACTTTCATGCCGGGCAGACCGAACCGCGTCCGCAGCTCCTCGACCTCCGGAGTGATGACGCCGAGGTCCTCGGCGACCAGTGTCCCAGGACCGGCGGTGTCCACCAGCGCCGAGACGATGTCGGCACCCGGGCCGGGCGCCCACCAGCCCTCGCGTGCCGTGGCAGCCTCGGCCGGGACGTGCCAGGCCGCCTCGAAACCCCGGAAGTGGTCGATGCGGACCAGGTCGAACAGGTCGCGCTGGCGGGCGATCCGGCGTCGCCACCACGCGTAGCCGTCGGCGGCCATTGCGGCCCAGTCGTAGTGCGGGTTGTTCCAACGCTGGCCGTCGGACGCGAAGTAGTCCGGCGGGCACCCGGTCACCGTGATCGGGCGACCCTCAGCGCTCAGCCGGAAGAGCTCCGGGGACGCCCACACATCGGCGCTGTCGAGCGAGACGAAGATCGGCAGGTCTCCGAAGAGGAGCACGCCCCGGGATGCGGCGTACGCACGCAGCCGCGCCCACTGCACCGCGAACACCCACTGCTCGAAGCGGAGCTGATGCACGCGTGCTTCGAGGCCTGCGAGCGCCTCTGCGACCGCTTGTCGGTCACGGCCTCGCAGTGCCGCGGGCCAGGTGTGCCAGGGTTGGCCACCGTGGAGCTCGCGAAGGGCCGTGAACTCGACGTACGGCACCAGCCAGGGGTCCTCCTCGGCACACCAGGACGCGAAGGCACCCTGTTGTTGTTCATCAAGCGCCGAGGGGTCTGCCAGACCCTCGGCGGTCTGACGATCGCGGCTGACGAGCTCTGGGTTGCCCGCCATCGCGGACAGCGAGTTGTACGGAGACCCGTCCCCCTCGTGCGTGGGCACCAACGGCAGCACCTGCCAGACCGAGCAGCCAGCGTGAGCCAGGAAGTCGACGAACCGGTAGGCCTGATCGCCCAGGTCCCCGGTGGGTTTCGTCGCCGACCCCGGCAAGGACGTCACGTGCAGCAGCACCCCTGCGCGACGGACGTCAAACGGCCTGCTCGCCTCGTCCATGCGATCTCCTTCCTGGTGGTGGCGAGCGTAACGGCAGCATCGGTGAAAGGCTCGCCCAGGACTTCACGTCGGCGCGAGTGACCGAACTCCACCCCGACAACTCAAGCGACACGAAACACCCGAAGGCGGGGCGCCGTCTCGTGAGCGAGGGGACTCAGCGGGCGGGAACCGGCTCGAACGGCCGCCACTCGCGCCTGATCAGCCCGTACACCCACGAGTCCGACACCTCGCCGTTCACCACACAGTCTTCCCGCAACGTCCCTTCACGCACGAACCCGAGCTTTTCCAGGACGCGGGCGGATGCCACGTTGCGCGTATCAGCCTCGGCCTGGACTCGATTCAGATCCAGCGTGTCGAATGCCCACTGCAGCAAGGCGCGCGCGGCCTCCGTCGCGTAGCCCTGACCCCATGCCGCATCGCCGAGGCAGTAGCCCATCGACGCGCTGCGATAGTCCGGGTTCCAGCGGGTCAGACCGCACCAGCCGATGAAGGCGCCGTCGGCGACACGCTCCATGGCCAGCCGCGCCCCACTGCCTTCCTCCGCCATCTGCCGGCAAGCCGTGATGAAGCGCTCGGCGCGCGCTCGTTCGCTCCATGGCGGCTCGTCCCAGTAGCGCAGCACGTAGGCGCTGCTGTGCAGTGCGAAGAGGGCGTCCGCGTCCGCGCTGGTGACGGGGCGCAGTTGCAGGCGAGCGGTGTGCAGCGTCGGGATGGGCAATGACATGCGTGCCATCTTGCCTCGTCATGAGCTGCTCCCTACGTCGGCCGCGCAACGACGAGCGGCGGCCGACACCTCGGTCCAGTCGGCCGGTACCGACAATCACGAGTCACTCCACTCAGGAGCACCGCAGACCGGGGCGCCTTCACGGGCCAACGGAGCGATGTTCTACATTCCCCTCGTGAGTGCCCAAGCCCCTTCCGCGGTCATCCTGATCCGGGCAGAGAGATTCATGCCCAACCCCGCCACGGCGGCCGACAACGCGTTCCAGCGTGACGTCCCGCCGGGCCAGTCCGACGACACGACGTCGAGCAACGCGCTGGCCGAGATGGACGCCCTGGCACAGGCCCTCAGGGACGCCGGCGTACGGGTCCATGTCTTCCAGGACGAGGACCACACCAGGCCGGACAGCGTCTTCCCGAACAACTGGCTGTCCACCCATGCGGGCGGCTACGTCGCGGTCTATCCCATGTATGCGTCGAACCGCCGCCACGAGCGGCGCGCCGACGTGCTGGAGATGCTGAAGTCGGAGTACCGGTGCCAAAGCATCGTCGACTACTCCGGCCTCGAGCCGGACGGCATCTTCCTCGAGGGCACCGGCGCGATGGTGCTCGACCACATGTCGCGGGTGGCCTACATGGCAGTCAGCCACCGCGCAGACACCCACGTGCTGGAGCGCTTCTGCAGTGACTTCAACTACGAGCCGATGGCCTTCGAGGCGGTCGACTCCGACGGAGTGTCGGTCTACCACACCAACGTCATCGCCTGCGTCGGCACCGACATCGCGCTGATCGCCCTGGAGATGATCCCGGACGAACAGCGTCGCGAGCAGGTCCGCGAGCGGCTCGCCGTCAACGGCCGCAAGGTGGTCGCGCTGACCGAACAGCAGATCCACGAGTTCGCCGGGAACGCGGTGGAGCTCTGCGGACGTACGCCGAACGGCAGGCGCCGCTACATCATGGCCATGTCGGGGAGGGCCCTGCGCACCCTCCGGCCGGACCAGATCGCGGCGATCGAGGAGTCCTGCGAGATCGTCTCTGTCGACATCCCCACCATCGAGCTGGCGGGCGGGTCCGTGCGCTGCATGATCGCGGGTGTTCACCTTGACCGGCGACCGGTCGCCGCCGAGCCGGAACTCCCCGAGGCGGTGGAGGCGATCAACGAGGAGGACCCGACCACCGCCGACGGCCAGGACGTGGCCATG
>DASSBE010000071.1:0-16940 GCA_035699065.1 Nocardioidaceae bacterium | reverse complement strand
GAGCACGCGGCACGGGCGTGCCGTGCCGCGTACCGGATGCGGGCCCGGCTCCGGACCGTCGGCCGGCTGACGACGAGCGCGGGGCACGCGGTGCTGCGGATGTCCATCGGCATCCACAGCGGCACCATCCACCTGTTCCTGGTCGGTGACCCGAAGCTGCACCGCGAGCTGGTGATCTGCGGACCCGACGTCACCCGGGTCGTGGAGCTGGAGGCGCTCGCGAACGCCGGCGACATCGCGGTCGGCTCGGCCACGGCCGCGCTGCTCGACGGCGCGTTGCTCGGCGCCCCGGTGGCGGACCTCGGGCGGCTCCTCCGCCGGGTTCCGGAGCTTCCCGACGTGGCCCGGGTCGTCGCCCAGGCACGTCCGACCGACCCCTCCGTGGCGCTGCCGGTGGCGATCCGTGAGCACCTGCTCATGGGGCAGGGAGAGCCCGAGCACCGGGCGATCGCGGTCGCGTTCGTGGCGTTCTCCGGGACCGACGAGCTGCTCACGACCCGGACTCCCGCCGCGGCGGCCGCGGTGCTGGACGAGTGCATCCGCAACGTCTCCGACGCGGTGGCGGAGTACGACGTGACGTTCTTCGAGTCCGACATCAACAAGGACGGCGGCAAGATCATGTTGACGGCCGGCGCGCCGACCAGCTCGGGCCACGACGCGGAGCGGATGCTGCGGGCGGCCCGGCTGATCGTCGACCGGGCGGGGTCGCTGCCGCTGCGGATCGGGGTCAACCACGGGCACGTGTTCTCCGGTGACTTCGGGCCGGCGTTCCGGCGCACCTACTCGGTGAAGGGCGACGCGATCAACCTCGCCGCGCGTCTCGTGGCCAAGGCGGCGCCGGGACAGATTCTGGCGACGCAGGAGGTGACCGACCGCTCGCACGCCTTGTTCGCCATGTCACCGTTGGCTCCGTTTCCGGTCAAGGGCAAGGCCCGGCCGGTCACCGCCGTCGACCTGGGGCCGCTCGAGGTGGACCGTCCCGAGTCCGACGCCGCCGTGGGCCTGATGGTCGGCAGGCAGCACGAGATGACCGTGCTCGGCGAGGCCCTCGACCACGCACACCGGCGCGAGGGCGGTCTGGTGCAGGTCGTCGGTGAGGCCGGGATCGGAAAGTCACGCCTGGTCGCGGAGCTGGCCGGAATGGCGCAGCAGATGACAGTGCTCTCCGTGCAGTGCGACGAGTACGAGTCGTCCACGCCGTACCACTCGTTCCGGGTCCTGCTGCGCGACCTGCTCGGCATCCGCGAGGGGACCGGTGTTGCGGCCGCACAGGACCGGCTCGCGGCGCGGGTGCGGGCCGACGACCCGGGACTGCTGCGGTGGCTGCCGCTGCTCGGCACGCCGCTGGGCCTGCCCTTCGAGGAGACCGAGGACACCCGCGGGCTGGGCGACGAGTTCCGCAAGCGCCGCCTCGAGGAGGTGGTGGCCGAGTTCCTGCACCTGCTGCTGCCCACGCCCACCCTGCTGGCCGTCGACGACGCGCACTACATGGACGGCGCCTCGGCGGACCTGCTGAACCACCTGGCGACCCGGCTGCCCGACGAGCCCTGGCTCATCGTGGTGGGCCGCCGGGAGGAGACGGACGGGTGGGAGCCCGATCCCGGGCCGGCACTCACCACGCTCCGGCTGGCGCCGCTGACCGCGGAGGAGTCGATCCACCTCGTGCAGGTGACCACCGAGGCGCACCCGCTGCCACGGCCGTCGATCGCCGCACTGGCCGACCGGGCCGGCGGGAACCCGCTGTTCCTGGAGTCCCTGATCTCCGCCGCCGGCCCCGCCGGCCACGTGCAGAACCTGCCCGACTCGGTGCAGGAGCTGGTGACGGCTCAGGTGGACCGGCTCGCGCCCCCGGACCGGGTGGTGCTCCGCTACGCGTCGGTGTTCGGGATGCGCTTCGACGCCGACGACCTGCGTGAGCTCGTCGACGGCCACGCGCCGCCGCCAGGACCGCCGACCTTCCGCCGGCTTGCCGAGTTCATCGAGCCGGCCGACGCGTCGACGATGCGGTTCCGGCACTCGCTGATGCGTGAGGTGGCCTACGAAGGTCTGCCCTACCGGACCCGGCAGCAGCTGCACGACCAGGTCGGCTCGACGCTGGAGGCCGACCCCGAACGGCGCAGTCCGGAGCTGTTGTCCCTGCACTTCTTCAACGCCAAGCGGTTCGACAAGGCCTGGCGCTACTCCACCCGCGCCGCGCACCTGGCCCGCGAGAAGTTCGCGAACCAGGAGGCGGTCGGCCTGTTCACCAGGGCGGTGGAGTCCGAGCGGCGCGGACCGCCGGGCCTGGTCCCCCCCGACGAGCTCGGCCGGGTGTTCGAGGCGCTCGGAGACACCTGGTTCACGATCGGCCTTCCCGAGCAGGCCGCGGGCGCGTACGGCAGGTCCCGCCGGAGCCTGGCCGGCAACCCGGTGCAGATGGCGCGGGTGGTGGCCAAGGAGGCTCGCGTGGACCAGCGGCTCCGGAAGCTGCCGCAGTCGCTGCGACGGGTGACCCGTGCACTGAATGCGCTCGAGCAGGTTCCCGGGACCTGGGCCAGCTCGGCACGGTCCCTGCTCGCCATGCGCTATGCGATCAGCCGGTTCGGCCAGGGACGGGTCGAGGAAGCACTTCGCTGGGGGGACCAGGCAGCCCGCGACGCCGAGGAGTCCGTCGACCAGCCGACGCTCGCCCAGGCGTACGCCACCCTGCACGGGATCTATGTCGCGGCCGGCCGGGAGTCGCAGCTGCCGTACGGCGAGCTCGCGTTGCAGGCCTACACCGAGCTGGGGGACCTCCCGGGTCAGGCGGACTGCACGAACAACCTCGCGGTCTCGGCGCTCGACCACAACCGCTGGGTCGAGGCGGCAGCCAGGTTCGGCGTCGCCGCCGAGATCTACCGCCGCATCGGTGACACCCAGGGCGAGGGAAACGCGATCTTCAACCAGGCCGACGTGCTGGTCCGCCAGGGGCATCTGGCCTCCGGCCAGGAGCTGCTCGACGAGGCGCTGCTCACCGCGCGGTCGGTCTCCGACGACGAGCTGGTCGCCCTGGTGCTGCGCGAGCGCGGCCGGGTCGCGGCCCGGTCGGGCGCCTTCGGGACCGCGATGAGCACCCTTGCCGAGGCCAGAGCGCTGTTCCTCGAGATCGACGAGCCTGAGGAGCACCCGGCCACGGACGTCGTCTGCTGCGAGGCGTTGCTCCTGGCTGGGGACCACGAGGCCTGTCTTGACCGCAGCGAGGCGCTGCTCGCCTCCGCCGCGGCCTCCGAGGACCCGGCAGTGCTGCCGTCGCTGCGGCGGATCCGGGGATTCGCGTACGTACAGCTCGGCCGGTGCGATGCGGCCCGACGGGAGTTCGAGGCCGGAGTGGCGGCGAGCGAGGAGCAGGACAACCGGTACGGCCGCGCGCTGAACCTGCTCGGTCTCGCCCGCACTCTGGAAGGCTCGCTCGACCCGGCGGGCTCCCGGGCGCTCGAGCTCCAGGCGGAGGCGAGCGGGCTTCTCGGGGGGCTCGGTGTGGTGGCAGTGCCCGTGCCGGGAAGCGCGCCCGCTCCGGTCCAGGCGACGCTTACGGGAACCTGACCCGGGCGTCCTGGTTGAACAGCAGGTACATCACCAGGTCGCCCGCGTTCGACCGGGTGCTCTGCACATAGTCGACGCAGAAGGCCTGGTCAGCTCCGAGGACGCCCTTGTCCGGGCACGGCGGTGCCGCGGTCGTGGTCGGGTCGGCGTCGTAGGTGAGGTCCACGAACAGGTCGAAGGAAGGCACCCCGCCGCCCCCGCACAAGGACTTGTCGCACTTCATCACCAGGGTCGCCGCGGGGGTCGTCGAGCCGGAGGTCAGTCCGACCAGGACCTGGACCACCGAGCCGCCGGCCGAGCAGGTGATCACCTGGTCACACTCGCCGAGGGAGAGCAGCAGGCTGTCGCTCGTGACCCGGGACCGGTCCGGAAGCAGCAGGTCGGCGCACACCGGCTCGTCCGGCGTCGCATCGCAGCTGGTGCTGACGCCGCCGCCCGTGCCGATGCTGGTCAGGGTGTTGGCCGTCGAGGCGCCGACGAAGTCGCGCAGCACGTCGAACGACGGCGAGGTTCCGAAGATGGCGTCCGAGGGCTTCTTCGGCTGGCTCGCGACGTCGAGCTCGACGCCGTTCGTGGCCGTCGGGATCCTGACGGCCGTGAACGTGGCCGCGGTCGCGTTGGCGGGCACGGTCACCGTGCCGAGCTCGGGCGGCGTCCCCGGCAGACCGGCCACGGTGAGCACCACGTCGACGTCCTTGTTCGTCGACAGCGGGGCCGGGGCGCCCTGGCTGTCGACGAAGCTGACCGCGACGTCGAGGTCCTGGTCCTTCACCACGAAGAACGTGGGTGTCCCCGGAGTGTCGGGGACGGTGACGCCCGGCATGGCCACGGACGTGACCACGATCTGTGTTGCCGTCGCGGAGACGGATGCCGGTGGTGTCTTCGCACGTGGCGACGCGGTGGCCGCCACGGGGGAGAGGGCTGCGAGCACCAGGCCGAGCGCGGCGAGCAGGGCGACGAGCGCGGACCGGGACCGGAGGCCGGGGCGCATAAATGCAGACATGGATGCTCCAGGAGCGTTGCCCCGAGATGCGGCGTGACTCTCAGCCACCAATGGCCCCAGCACTCAACGTAGGGCCGTGTCTTTCGGCCCGTCAACGTCGACGGCCATAGCCAGAAGGCGATTTGGCGCGCTCGTCGGGAAATGGCGGGCTATGTGCCAGGTAAAGAAATCGCTTTTCGGACCAAGTGCCGTTCACCGGTCCGCCCGGCGCGGCCGCACGCCCGCGGGACGGCTCAGTCGCAGTCCGGGCAGGTGCCGAAGATCTCCAGCGTGTGGCTCACCTCGGTGAACCCGTGCCGGCTCGCGATCGCGTCCGCCCAGCGTTCGACGGCCGGCCCCTCCACCTCCACGGTGTGCCCGCACGAGCGACAGACCAGATGGTGGTGGTGCGTCGTACTGCATCGGCGGTAGATCGCCTCGCCGTCCTCGGTGCGGAGCATGTCGACCTCGCCGCCGTCCGCGAGCGCCTGCAGGGTCCGATACACGGTCGACAGGCCGACGTTGTCGCCCTGCTTCCTGAGCAGGTCGTGGATGTCCTGCGCGCTGCGGAAGTCGTCGAAGGTCTGCAGGGCTGCGGCCACCGCGCGGCGTTGGCGGGTCGGACGGGTCCCGCTGGGCAGCGCCGGTTCAGTGTTCGTCATAGTGGCTCCCGTGCGGGGCGTGCCGGTGCCCGTCGTGGACGTAGTCGACGTGGTCGCCGTGCCGGACCGCGTGGTGCCCGCAGTCCTCGCCGTGCTCGTGCTGGTGGGACTCCGGCACGGCGCTGTGCCGCGGGTCGAGCGAGAACTCGTCCTCGGCGTCCGCGGCGAACGGCGCGGTGAGTCGGTGCCGGCGGCGGACCAGCATGCCGATCGGCCAAGCCACGATGAACCCGGCGAGCGCGAGCAGCACGATCGTGGCCCCGGGCGCCACGTCCACGAAGGACGAGGTGACCACACCGCCCAGCGACGCGAGGGTGCCGAGGCCCATCGCCGTCAGCAAGGTGGTCCGGAAGCCTCGGGTGAGCTGCTGCGAGGTGGCGACCGGGACCACCATGAGCGCGCTGACGAGTAGCAGGCCGACCGTGCGCATGGCGACGGTGACCGTGACCGCGGCCATCACGCTGACCAGCACGTTGTAGACCCGCACGTTCAGTCCGGCGACGCGTGCGAACTCCTGGTCCTGCGCGACCGCAAACAGCTGGGGTGACAGGCCCACCGAGATGACGATCACGACAGCGGCGAGGGCGATGGTGACCCACACGTCGGCGGCCGAGGTGGAGGTGATCGAGCCGAACAGATAGATGTTCAGGGTGGCCGCGCTCTGACCGGCCAGGCCGGTCAGCATCACGCCACCCGCGATGCCGCCGTAGAACAGCAGTGCAAGGGCGACGTCGCCGCTGGTGCGGCCCTTCTCGCGGATCACCTCGATGACGACGCCGCCGAGGACGGCGACGATGACCGCGGTGATCGTGGGGGAGGTGCCGGTCAGCAGCCCCAGCGCCACCCCGGTCACCGCGATGTGGCCGATGCCGTCCCCCATCAGGGCGAGCCGGCGCTGCACGAGGTAGGTGCCGACGGCGGGAGCGGCCAGGCCGGTGAACACCGCGGCGAGCAGTGCCCGGATCACGAACGGGTTGGTCAAGATGTCGATCAACGGTCCTCCGCCCCGGGGGTCCGGTCGATCGGCGAGGCAACCAGCGGGGCGTAGTCGCTCCCGGTTTGCTGCAGGCCCGGATGATGGTGAGCGTGCCCCGGATCGTGCCTGTGGTCGATCTCGGCCGCTTCGGCGATCGGAGGTCCGTCGTACGCCACGCGGCCGTCCCGCATCACCACGCTGCGCCCGATCAGCGGTGCCATCGGTCCGAGCTCGTGGGCGACGAGGACGATCGTCGCGCCCCGGTCGACGAGCCCCCGGAGGGCGTCGGCGAACGCCTGCTGGCTCTCCACGTCGACGCCGGCGGTCGGCTCGTCGAGCACGAGGAGGTCGGGCTGTCCGGCGAGGGCGCGGGCGATCAGGACTCGCTGCTGCTGACCGCCGGACAGGGTCGAGACGCCGTCCTTCGCCTTGTCCGCAAGGCCGACGGCCGCGATCGCGTCGTCGACGGCCGTCCGGTCCGCGCTGCGCATCGGGCGCAGGATCTTGCGCCGGGAGAGCCGGCCCGAGCCGACGACCTCCCGCACCGAGGCGGGTACGCCGCCGGCGGCGGTCGCCCGCTGGGGGACGAAGCCGATCCGTCTCCAGTCGTGGAACCGTTCGAGCGGCGTTCCGAACAACGACACCTGCCCGCGGACGGTCGGGACCAGCCCCATCATCGTGCGCACCAGCGTCGACTTGCCGGACCCGTTCGCGCCGAGCACCGCGACCACCTCTCCGTGCCTGACCGCAAGGTCGACGCCGCGCAGCACCGGCCGCCCGCCGAGCGACACGGTGCCGTCGTCGATCTCGATGGTGGTGTCCGGCGCGGTGTTCATCGGCACTGGCTGGCCTTCCGGAGTGCGGCCAGGTCGGCACGCATGAGCGACAGGTAGTCCTCGCCCGCGGTCGCGTCGCTCAGCCCCTCGATCGGGTCGAGCACGGCGGTCTCGAGGCCGAGGTCGTCGGCGAGCGCGTCGGCCATCTGCTTGCTGCCCAGGGTCTCGGCGAACACGGTGGTGATGTGGTGTGCCTCGATCAGGTCGTGCAGCGCGGCGATGTGGGCGAAGGATGGTTCGGCGTCGGGGGAGAGGCCGTTGACCGCCTCGAAGTCCAGGCCGTACTTGCTCAGGTAGCCGAACGCGTCGTGGCTGACCACGACGGTGTCGATCGCGCAGTCGGCCAGCCCGGCGGCGAAGTCCCGGTCGAGGTCGGTGAGGTCGTCCTGCAGGGCACGGAGGTTGGTGGCGTAGTCGGCCGCGTGGTCGGGGTCGACCTCCGCCAGCTGCTTCTCGAAGGCGGCTGCCGCCTTGCCGAGTCGGACCGGGTCCAGCCAGAAGTGCGGGTCGGGACCGCCACCTTCCTCCGCACTCGCCGGCTCCAGGTCGACGACCTCGGTCGCATCCACCACGTGCTCGGGCCCGTTCTCGTCGATCACCTGGTCGACGGCCGGCTGCAGGCCACTCTCGTAGAACGCGACGTCGGCGTCCGAGACGGCGGCCGTCTGCTGGACGGTCAGCTCGAGGTCGTGCGGTTCGCGCCCCGGCGAGGTGAGGTTCTGCACCTCGGCGTGCCCGCCCGCGACGCGCTCGGCGACGTACTGCAGCGGGTAGAAGGACGCGACGACGCTGGGGCTTCCGCTCTCGTCCCCGGTGCCGGCACCGCAGCCGGCCAGGAGAGGCGCGGCGACTGCGACAGCAGCCAGCAGGCGAACGAGCTTCATGACAATGATTCTCAGTCCAATTGACAACCGTTGTCAAACCCTTCTGTCGAGCCGTGGGCTCAACGACGAAAGACCCGCGGCTCAACGGGTGGGTAGGGTCGGGGGTGTGTTGGTGGTGAACCGGTTCCGGGTGGCCGAGCAGGACGGGGAGGCGTTCCGGCGCGACGTCACGGAGGCGCACGCCCTGCTCGCACAGCGGCCCGGGTACGTCGACGGGTCGGTCGGCCGCAACGTCGACGAGCCGACGACCTGGGTCCTGGTGACCCGGTGGCAGAACGTCGGCAGCTACCGCAGGGCGCTCTCGGCGTACGAGGTGAAGCTGGGCGCCGTACCCCTGCTGTCCCGGGCGGTGGACGAGCCGTCGGCGTACGAGATCGTCGGACCGCAGGACGGCGCGCGGCTCAACGAGCAGCTGCCTCGCAGCCTCGGCTGACCAGTCCGGCAGGGTGGCCCCCGAGGCGCCCGGCGGCCGCGCCGACCGTTAGGCTGACGACTTCGCCGTCAGCCAGCCGGCGCCCTGAGTGATGGAGCCGAATCCCGTGTCAGCCAAGCCTTCCTCGAGCATCGAGAACGTTGTCTCCCTCTGCAAGCGCCGCGGGTTCGTCTACCCGTGCGGCGAGATCTACGGCGGTACCCGCTCCGCCTGGGACTACGGCCCGCTCGGCGTCGAGCTCAAGGAGAACATCAAGAAGCAGTGGTGGCGCGCGACGGTGCAGTCGCGTGACGACGTGGTCGGTCTCGACTCCTCGGTGATCCTGCCCACCAAGGTGTGGGAGGCCTCGGGTCACCTCGACGCGTTCGTCGATCCACTGATCGAGTGCGAGTCCTGCCACAAGCGCTACCGCGAGGACCACCTGCAGGAGGCGTACGCCGAGAAGCAGGCGAACAAGGGCAAGCCGGTCGATCCCGATGATGTCGACATGGCGCTGATCGCCTGCCCCAACTGCGGCACCAAGAACGCGTGGAGCGAGCCGCGGATGTTCAACGGCCTGCTGAAGACGTTCCTCGGGCCGGTGGAGTCCGACGAGGGCAAGTACTACCTGCGTCCGGAGACCGCGCAGGGCATCTTCATCAACTTCGCGAACGTGCTGAACTCCTCGCGCCGCAAGCCGCCGTTCGGCATCGGCCAGATCGGCAAGAGCTTCCGCAACGAGATCACGCCGGGCAACTTCATCTTCCGCACCCGCGAGTTCGAACAGATGGAGATGGAGTTCTTCGTCAAGCCGGGCGAGGACGAGGAGTGGCACCAGCGCTGGATCGACATCCGGACCGACTGGTACGTCGACCTCGGCATCGACCGCGAGAACCTACGCCACTTCGAGCACCCGGCCGAGAAGCTGTCGCACTACGCCAAGCGCACCGTCGACATCGAGTACCGCTTCCACTTCCAGGGCTCGGAGTGGGGCGAGCTCGAGGGCATCGCCAACCGCACCGACTACGACCTGTCCACGCACGCCGAGCACTCCGGCCAGGACCTTTCCTACTTCGACCAGGGCACCGGCGAGCGGTGGACGCCGTACGTCATCGAGCCGGCGGCCGGTGTGAACCGCTCGATGATGGCGTTCCTGATCGACGCCTACGCCGAGGACGAGGCGCCGAACGCCAAGGGGGGCGTCGACAAGCGCACCGTGCTGAAGCTCGACCCGCGGCTGTCCCCGGTGAAGGTGGCCGTGCTGCCGCTCTCGCGCAACGCGGACCTGTCCCCGAAGGCGAAGGGGCTGGCCGCCGACCTGCGCACAGTCTGGAACGTCGACTTCGACGACGCCGGCGCGATCGGCCGACGGTACCGCCGCCAGGACGAGGTCGGTACGCCGTACTGCGTGACCGTCGACTTCGACACCCTCGACGACAACGCGGTGACGGTGCGGGAGCGGGACACGATGAAGCAGGAGCGGATCGGGCTGGACCAGATCAGGTCCTACTTCGCGGAGCGCCTGCTCGGGTGCTGAGCCTGCCGGCTCCGCTGGTGTCCACCATGCACAATGAACGAATGCCTGGATTTCGAAGCCGGACCGCTGTGCCCGTGACCCGTTCCGTGGCCCTGGCCGTCGCGGCCGGCCTGGTCCTCGCCTCGTGCAGCTCCGGGAAGGACGGTACGTCGGACGCGGCGAGCGCCTCCTCGTCCCCGTCACCGACCTCGACGGTCAGCGTCCCGGAGGCCGTCACCGTGACCGAACCGGGCTCGGAGCTGTCCTTCGGCGAGACCGCCGCGGTGATCTTCGAACCCACCCAGAACCGCGGGTCGGTGCTCGAGTTGACCGTGAAGAAGGCCACCAAGGGGTCGGTGAAGGACTTCTCGGGCTTCATCCTCGACGACTACACCAAGGCCGCCACGCCGTACTACGTGGACGTCACGGTGAAGAACGTCGGTGCGGGTGACGTCGGTGGGGTGCCGGTGCCGTTGTGGGGCGTGGACGCCGACAACACGCTGCTGCCGGCGGCCACGTTCAAGTCCCGCTTCCGCCTGTGCCCCTCCGAGCCTCTGCCGAAGAAGTTTGCCGCCGGTGCCTCGATGGACACCTGCCTGGTCTACCTCGCCCCGGACCACGGCACTCTGGACGGGGTCAGCTTCCGCCCGAACCAGGAGTTCAACCCGATCTCTTGGACGGGCGACGTCGCCACCCCCAAGCCTGCGCCACCGAAGACGTCGAAGAAGCCGGCCAGGAAGAGGTCCGGCAAGCGTCAGTAGGGCCTGAGCCTGGTGTCGCCGGCCCGGTGCGCGGAGAGGTACTGGGCGAGCGTCTGGTTCGACAGTGCACTGAGGGGCTCGGCGTACGGCGAGACGCTCAGCGCGACGCTGGCCGAAGGTCGTGGCTCTGCCGAGACCGCCGGACCGGCGCAGCCGAGGCCGACCGCGAACGCGGCCACCAGGGCGGCGGTAACTCTGATGGTCATGTTCACGTGTCACCTCATGGCTCGATGCTGGGGTGTCATCGACTCTCCCGGCCGGCGCGCAGGCCGACATCGGGCATGACCCCTCATATCTCCCTTCCCGCGCCTGCCCTTTCGCCGAGGACACCTCATGGCCCGAAGGGCCTACAGACAAAGGCGTCCGGACCGGCCCACACTCGAGGTGATGGGCAACTCCGCAGTCACGACGCGGTCTCTCCGCATCGCCGGTCGGGTCGAGGAACAACGGCTGCTCGGCGATTCCATCCAGCAAGCGGCCGAGGGCAAGCCGTGCGCGCTGTTCGTGCACGGTGAGGCGGGCGTGGGCAAGACCCACCTCGTGGGGGCGGTGTGCGAGCAGGCGCTGGAGTCCGGCTTCACAGTGCTGTGGGGCCGGTGTGTCCACTTCGGGGCCGTCGAGGCACCGTTCCTTCCGCTTCTGAACGCGCTGGACGGATGGGCCCGGTCCGTGGATGCGGCCGAGCGGTCCGAGGTGCTCTCGACGGTCGACGGAGCGGCCGAGCTGCTGCCCTGGCTGGGAGCAGGCGGTACGGCGGCCCCGGTGCGCCTCCTGACCGTCGTGGATGCCCTCGTCACGGCGATCGCGGCGCACCGTCCTACGGTCCTGGTGGTCGACGACCTGCAGTGGGCCGACGCGGCCTCACGCGATGCACTCGCCTACCTGGTCACCGGCTTCACCACCCAGCGGCTGGTCATCGTCGCGACTCAACGGGACGAACAGCTCGCCACCGGCCACCCCTTGCACGGATGGCTGGCTGATCTCCGGCGGCTGCCTTCGGTGGTGGAGGTCCCCCTGGAGAGGATGAGCCCTGCCGAGACCGAACAGCAGATCGCGATGGCCATCGGTGGAGTGCCCCACCAGCGGCTGGTCTCCGAGGTGGTGTCGCGATCCCTCGGTAACGCCTATCTCAGCGAGCTCCTTGTGCGCGGCCTCACCGTCGACGACGAGCGTCTGCCCGCCGGTCTCCCGGTAGCCCTCAAGCAGGCGCTGCTGGCCGCATGGCATCGGCTCTCGCCGTTCTCGCGTGAGGTGGTCAGGACCCTTGCGGTCGCTGGCAGGCCTTCGACCCTTGAGGACCTGAGCGCTGTCGCGGTCAGCACCGGTCAGGGGGCCGACGCGCTCGGCGCGGCCCTGACCGCCGCAGCGGAGCACGGACTCGTCGTCGCGCACGGTGCGTCCTACTGGTTCCGGCACCCGCTGCTCGCCGAGACGTTGTACGACACCCTTCTTCCCGGGGAGGCGGCGCCCGTGCATCGCGCGTGGGCCGCTCGGCTCGAGTCGTCCCCACCGCGGGCAGGAATGGAGGAAGTCCACAGGCAGGCCGATCTGGCCCTTCACTTCGAAGGCGCGAACGAGATGGCGGCGAGCTTCGAGGCGTCGATGCGGGCCGCCGATGGCACGCAGGATGCGCGGCAGTGGCGGGAGACGGCGGTCCACCTCGCGCGTGCCGCGGGGCTGTGGTCGTCGGTGCACGAGGGCAGCGACGCGGATCCCGACGGCGAGGCTGACCTTCTGGAACGCCTGGCCCTGACGAGCAGCCGGGTCGGTGACGCCGAACAGGCCCTCGCGGCGTGGGCCCGCGTGGTCGAGCTGGCTGATCCGGGCACCAGCCCGCTGCGGGTGGGCCGGGTCCTGGTTGAGTCGGCGGACGTTGCCTGGGAGGCCGCACACCTCGAGCGCGATCCGAGCTCCGAGTACACCCGCGCCGTCGAGCTGACGCGCGCATTCCCGGACAGTCCCGAGCATGCCGAGGCGCTGGCCGCACTGAGCGAGGACGAATCCTGGAGGGCGGCGTTCGAACCGTCGAGGAAGCATGCCGAGCTGGCTGTCACGGCGGCACGTCGGTCCGGTTCGCCCCGAGCCCTCAGCGTTGCGTACCGAGCTCGGGCCTTCGCCTACATGCGGGACCTGCAGCAGGCTGACCGGGACAGCCGGGAGGCGTTGAGATATGCGCGGCTGTGCGAGGAGCCGGAGCTCTTCGGCTGGGCGAGCGTCGCGAGGTCGAACCACCTGCTCCAGCAGGGCCGTACGGCGGAACTCATCGACTGCGCACGCGAAGGGTTCCACACGGCTCTCGCGGCGGGTGCAACGAGCATGGCGGCCTTCCAGGCAGCGTTGCTGGCCAGACACCTGCTCGTCGCGGGACGGCTGGGGGAGAGCGGCGAGGTTCTCCGTGAAGGACTCTCCGTGACGGGAGTGGCCAATGGCGCGGCTGCGGTTCGCCTCAGCGCAACGTTGCTCGCGGTCCGCCGGGGCGACCTTCGCGTGGCCGGGCTGCACTCCCGCCGTGCCAGGGAGCTGGTTCCCGTCGTGGCGGAACGGCCCGGGTTGGAGGCGCCGCCCATTCTCGCCGAACATCTGCTCGCCCGCGGACGTCCGGAAGAGGCCCTCGACCTGCTCTCGCGGACGATGACTGTGCAGTCGGTCGATCCACGGGTCGTGGACGACATGCTGATGTGGGGCGCCCGTGCGGCCGCGGACCTGGCCGAGCGCGCGCGGGACCGCGGCATCCTGGCCGGTTCGGAGCGTGCCGCCGCAGCCCTCGATGCCTTGATCACCCAGCGTCGCCACCTTCCCGAAGACCCGTTCGCGGTCCAGGTGTCTGAGGATCCGGTGCAACCTGCGCTGAACGCGTTGTTCGACTCCGAGCGCGGTCGCTGCGCAGGCCAGAGGCGGATGTCGGGCCTGTGGGAGGAGGCGGCGGGCCGCTGCGAGTCTGCGGGGATGCACTGGGAGCAGCAGATCGCGACCTGGCGATGGGCGCAGGCGGCACTCAGCGAGGGCACGAGGCGGACCGCAGTCGCGTCGCCGCTCAGGTCGGTGCACCGTTTCGCGGTGACCGAGGGCGCCGAGCCGCTCCGGCAGGAGGTGGAGGCGCTGGCGACGGCCGGCCAGATCCGGCTCGACGAGCCCGCGAGGCCGGTGCCGGGACAGAGCTCCGGCACGCTGCTCGCGACGCTGACCCGCCGGGAGGCGGAGGTGCTCTCGCACCTGGTCGCGGGACGGACCTACGCCGAGATCGCCGCGGCGCTGGTCATCAGCGAGAAGACGGTCAGCGCGCACGTGTCGAACCTCCTGGGCAAGACCGGGACGACCTCGCGCACCGAGGTGTCCGTCCTCGCCAGGCGGCTCGGTCGGCCGACGGCCGACGGCCACTCCTAGGCACTCCGCCGCATGGCGGGCCAGGCGCCGGCAGCCGTCCGCCGGTGTCCTCGATTTTGGGGCGTGCGCCGGCCGGTTCACAATGGTGCGATGACATCCGCCGCGCCCGCCGTACCCCAGGAGCTCGTCCTGGGATCGTTGCGCGTCGGACCGCCCGTCGTCCTGGCCCCGATGGCCGGCATCACCAATGCCGCCTATCGCCGGCTCTGCCGTGAGCAGGGCGCTGGCCTGTACGTGTGCGAGATGATCACCTCGCGTGGCGTCGTCGAGCGGGACACCACCACCATGAAGATGCTGGTCTTCGACGAGACCGAGGACGTGCGCTCGGTCCAGCTCTACGGCACCGACCCGGTGTACATCGGCAAGGCCACCGAGATCCTGTGCGCGGAGTACGGCGTCGCGCACGTCGACCTGAACTTCGGCTGCCCGGTGCCCAAGGTCACCCGCAAGGGCGGGGGAGGCGCGTTGCCGTGGAAGCGCCGGCTGCTCGGTGAGATCCTGACCTCCGCGGTGAAGGCCGCCGAGCCGTACGGCGTGCCGGTCACCATGAAGACCCGCAAGGGGATCGACGACGAGCACCCGACCTACCTCGACGCGGGCCGGGTCGCCCAGGAGTCGGGGGTGGCCGCGATCGCGCTGCACGGGCGGACGGTCAGCCAGGCCTACTCCGGCGTCGCGGACTGGGACGCGATCGCGCGTCTCGTGCAGCACGTCGACATCCCTGTCCTGGGCAACGGCGACATCTGGGAGGCCTCGGACGCGATCGCGATGGTGCGCGAGACCGGTGCTGCCGGAGTGGTCGTGGGCCGCGGCTGCCTGGGCCGCCCGTGGCTGTTCCGGGACCTGGCCGCCGCGTTCGCCGGCGAGCCGGTGGCCACCCTGCCGAACCTCGGCGAGGTCGCGGCGATGATGCGCCGCCACGCCGAGCTGCTCTGCTCCCACATGGGCGAGGAGCGTGGCTGCAAGGAGTTCCGCAAGCACGTCGCGTGGTACCTCAAGGGCTTCGCCGCCGGTGGGGAGCTGCGCCGGTCGCTCGCGCTGGTGTCCTCACTGGCCACGCTGGACGAGCTGTTGTCCCGCCTCGACCCG
Source organism: Nocardioidaceae bacterium (assembly GCA_035699065.1). GTDB lineage: Bacteria > Actinomycetota > Actinomycetes > Propionibacteriales > Nocardioidaceae > Nocardioides_C. Next base: position 1,877 of record DASSBE010000071.1, on the reverse strand, counting down.
GGCGAGCCGTTTCCGGTCGCCGAGCTCGGCACTGCGCGTGGCCGCCAGGGCAGTCCCCGGCGCGTCGTGCTCCCCGAAGGCTGGCTCGACGACACCGACGGCACCGACGCCGTGCTCCGCGAGGACACCGCGGAGCTCTCCGGCGGCTGAGTCCGGCCTGCGGCCCCGACGATCGTCGTAGCCGGACAGGCAGGTCGGTCCGGAGGAGGCTTCCTTCACGCTCAGCCGGTGGCCGCAGCACCAAACCTGCCTGTCGCTGTGCGAGACGCGGGTCGATTGGGACCGTGCCGGGAAGGTGTGTTTCACTCGATCGGTAACGTTTTGGTCTCGACCCCCTCTGGATTGGTGATTCTCTGTGGCTTCAGGCCGCCACAAGCTGTTGCGTGACCTCGCCCGGTCACCGCAGCAGCCGTCCCGCCTGGCCCGTCTGAGCCGCCTCGGCGTGCCCGCCCTGGCCGCGACCCTGGTGACCGGCACCGTGGTCGGTGCCGCGGTCGCCTGGCCCGAGGCCGACCCGGGATCGGCCGCCGCGTCGATCTCCGCTCCCCTCGGCTCCGTCGACGCGGAACGGCTGCCCGGCAGCCGGGTCGAGGTGGTCTCCCGTTCCGCCCCGCGTGTGCAGCTGGAGGCCAAGCCGGAGAAGAAGAAGCAACCCGAGCCGACCCCTGCTCCGGCGCCCGAGCCGACCCCTGTGCCGGACTCCGAGATCGCCGACCACCTGTTCATGACCACCGCGTTGAACGTGTGGAGCGGCCCGGGGGAGACCACCACGCTGCTCGAGGTCCTGCCTGCCGGCACCAAGGTCGCGGTGACCGGCGACACCGAAGGCCCCTGGGCCGAGATCTCCTACGACGGGCTGTCTCGCTGGGTCACCGCCGAGTACCTCGCCGAGGAGAAGCCTCAGCCGGAGGAGGCGGAGACCGAGTCCGCCGGCGGCATCACGGACGCGCCCTGCCCGTCGGGGTCCTCGGTCGAGAGCGGCCTGAGCTCCGACGCGATCCTGGTGCACCGCTCGGTGTGCGCGTCGTTCCCGGAGGTCAGCTCCTACGGCGGCCTGCGCTCGGACGGCGAGCACTCGCAAGGCCTGGCGCTCGACATCATGATCCCGAGCTCGTCGACCGGCGACGCGATCGCGGAGTGGGTGCGCGCCAACGCCGGCTCGCTCGGTGTGAGCGAGGTGATCTGGTCGCAGCAGATCTGGACCGTGCAACGTAGCAGCGAGGGCTGGCGGCCGATGGAGGACCGTGGCTCGACCACGGCCAACCACTACGACCACGTGCACGTCACCGTCTACGGCTAACGTCGGAAGTTACATCTAATGCAAGACCGAGCATCCGTGATTACCCGAGGCTCAGCGGCGACAGGATCGAGCACAACGAACGCGTCCGCGAGGATAAGATAGTCGGCACGGTCGTCCACGAATCGGATCGCCGCAACGGTCGCCTGCGGACTGCTTGGATTCGCGATGTCGCAGACATGCCTGTGCTGCTTGGCCACGTGTTCAATCGAGTCAGCCAAAGCCTCGACCAGATCTGACGCCCCTTTTGAGTGAGATTGGCAAGGAACGGGGCACCGATCGATCGCATACCACGCGACGCCGTGACGACAGATGTCCTCCGTCCCCGGAATCCCGGCCCCGTCCAGCAACACGACAGCGCCTGGTGACCGCAATCCGCGTCCGTTCATCAGGAGGCCAGGCGACCGCGGGCGGCTTGCCGGTCACTTCCTGCGCGGTTGTGCTGACGACGCCACGGCGTCGACGTCCAGGCGCTCGATCGCAGCGGCCACCTTGGCCAGCAGGATTACGAGCTGCTCGCGCTCGGCGTCGTCGAGGACCGAGAACTCCGCTGCATGAAGCGCAGTGACCTCCGGGAGGA
>DASSBE010000070.1:0-31340 GCA_035699065.1 Nocardioidaceae bacterium | reverse complement strand
CGTGGACCTCGACCTCGGCGACGGCCGACGGCTGACCGGCACCGTCGCGTCGGTCTTCGGCAACAAGATCGTGAGCGTCACCTACTCGAACCTCGCCGCCAAACACCGGATCAGGTCGTGGATCGACCTGCTCGCACTCAGCGCCGGCCACCCCGACGAGCACTGGACCGCGCACGCCGTCGGAAAGGCCCGCGCCGGTGCGACACGTGCGCTGGCCGGGCCGCTGGACGACCGCGCCCTCGGTTGGCTCCGAGACCTCGTCGACCTCTACGACCGCGGGATGCGCGAGCCGCTGCCGCTGCCGGTGAAGACCGCTTGTGCCTACGCCGAGGCCGGCGCCGACCGGCGGCGGGGACGACAGGTCGACCCGGTCGAGAAGGCGGCGAAGGCATGGGAGACCGACCGGTTCTCGCCCTACGGGATCCCCGGTGAGGACGCCGACGCGTCCCACGTGCAGGTGTTCGGCGAGTCCGCGCCGGTCGACGTACTCCTGTCCCCGCCCCGGCCCGACGAGAGCTGGAACGACGAGCCGCACCGGCTGGGGCAGTACTCCTGGCGACTGTGGGAGCCGTTGCTCACCGGCGCGGAACAGGTAGGCCCGCTATGACGCAGCGATCGGTGAACCAGCCCGCTATGAACCAGCCCGCCCTGCACCAGCCACGCGTCGTGCCCACCGTGCTCGAGAACTTCGACGTCTGCGACCCGCTGCCGACCGGGACGACCCTGCTGGAGGCGAGCGCCGGCACCGGCAAGACCTGGACCATCGGGGCGCTGGTGACCCGCTACGTCGCCGAGGGTGTCGCGAAGCTCGAGGAGCTGCTCGTCGTCACCTTCGGTCGCGCGGCCAGCCAGGAGCTGCGGGAACGGGTGCGCAGCCAGCTGGTCGAGGCGGAACGCGCGCTCACCGACCCGGACCGGCCGCGCGACCCGAGCGACCTGGTCGATCTCCTGCTCGACGCCGACGCCGACGAGCGGGCGCGTCGGCGGATGCGGCTGCGCGACGCACTCGGGGCGTTCGACGCGGCGACGATCGCCACCACCCACCAGTTCTGCCAGATGGTGCTGCGCAGCCTCGGCGTCGCCGGAGACACCGATGCCAACGCCACGCTGGTCGAGGACCTCGACGACCTGCTCACCGAGGTCGTCGACGACCTGTACCTGCGCCGGTTCGCCGGCCTCGACGACGTCCCGCCGTTCTCCCGCGCCGACGCGCTCCGGCTGGCACGTGCCGCGGCCAAGGACCCGCAGGCCCGCCTCGAACCGCGCGATGCCGATCCGGCGAGCCCGCACGGCCTCCGGGTCGGTTTCGCGCAGGAGGTCCGCGCCGAGCTCGAGCGGCGCAAGCGACGGCTCGGCATCCTCAGCTACGACGACCTGCTCTCCCAGCTCGCCGACGCACTCACCTCCGACGACGCGCCCGCCCGGCAGCGGATGCGTCAGCGGTGGAAGGTGGTCCTCGTCGACGAGTTCCAGGACACCGACCCCGTGCAGTGGCAGGTCCTGGACCGTGCGTTCACCGGGCACTCGACGATGGTGCTGATCGGCGACCCGAAGCAGGCCATCTACGCCTTCCGCGGCGGCGACGTGACGACGTACCTCCAGGCCGCCGGGACCGCGACCACGCGCAAGACGCTCGGCACCAACTGGCGCTCCGACAGCGACCTGGTCGACTCGTTGCAGGTGCTGCTCGGTGGTGCGGCACTCGGCGACGACGAGATCCTCGTCCGCGACGTGCACGCCTTCCACCCCGGCTCCCGGCTGACCGCGGCGGGAGCGCCGTTCCGGTTGCGCGTGGTCCGCAAGGAGCTGCTCGGGAAGGAGGCCGCGGCCAAGCTCGCCGTGGGGGCGATCCGTGCGCACGTCGTCGAGGACGTGGCACGCGACATCAAGCGGCTGCTCACCTCGGACGCGAGGTTCGAGGGTCGCGAGCTGCGGCCCCGCGACGTAGCGGTGCTGGCCTACAAGAACAACGACCTGCTCGCCGTACAACAGGCACTCGCCGGGATCGGCGTACCCGCGGTCGTCGCCGGTGGCGGAAGCGTGTTCGCCACCCCGGCCGCCACCCAGTGGCTCACCCTGCTCGAAGCGCTGGAGCAGCCGCACCGCTCCGCGCGCGTCCGCAGCGCCGGATTGACCTGTTTCCTGGGCTACACCGCCGCAGACCTCGACGCAGGCGGGGACGAGCTGACCGACCGGATCGCCGACCTCGTCCGGGACTGGGCCGAGCTGTTCGCCTCCCGCGGGGTCGCAGCCGTCCTCGAAGCAGCCACGACCGCCGGGCTGCCGGCACGCGTGCTCTCCCGGGTCGACGGCGAGCGGCTGCTCACCGACCTCCGGCACGTGGGCCAGTCCCTGCACCAGGTCGCGGTCGAGGAACGACTCGGCGTGGTGTCGCTGCTGGCGTGGCTGCGCGGCCAGATGGCCGAGGACAAGGTGGAGGTGTCCAGCGACCGGACCCGCCGGCTCGACAGCGACGCGGCCGCGGTGCAGCTGGTCACCATCCACGGCAGCAAGGGTCTGCAGTACCCGGTCGTCTACCTGCCGACGTTGTGGGACCGGTATCCGCCGAAGCTGACGGTGCCGCTGTTCCACTCCCCGGACGAGCCGGGCGGCGGGCCGGACGGTCAGGCCGACCCGGACGGTCAGGCCGACCCGGGCGGGCCGGGCGGGGGGCCGGACGGTCAGGCCGACCCGGACCCCGGCCGCCGCTGTATCGACGTGGGCGGCGGCGGGGGACCGGACTGGTCGGGCCACCTCGCACGCGCGATGGCCGAGGACGCCGGGGAGTCCCTGCGGCTGCTCTATGTCGCGATGACCCGGGCGCAGTCGCAGGTGGTCGCCTGGTGGGCCCCGGCGCCGAAGAACACTCCTGCCTCGGCGCTGCAGCGGATGCTGTTCGGGCGCCTCCCCGGGACGATGGCCGTGCCGCCGGAGATGGGCCTGCACGACGAGGCCGACGTGGCACGGATCCTCGGCGAGTGGCAACGGCTCGGCGGACCGGCCTGGGAGGCCGCGTCCTGGGCCGACCTGCCGCCCGGTGGGCTCGCCGCGGACCACCGGCCGTTGTCGGTGCGCACCTTCAGCCGGACGATCGACACGACGTGGCGACGTACGTCGTACAGCGCACTGAGCTCGGTCGCGGCGCGTGGCTCGCACCCGTCCTCCGCGGTCGGCAGCGAACCCGAGGAACGGCCGAAGGACGACGAGGTCCTGCCGCCGGGGCCGACCGATCCGATCCCCGACGCTGGCCCGCCCGAAGGCGCCGTGCCCTCGCCGATGGGAGGCCTGCCCGTCGGCGCGACGTTCGGTTCCCTGGTCCACGCGGTGCTCGAGATGGCCGATCCCGACGTCCCCGACCTCCGCGAGGAGCTGCTCGCCCACATCGACGAGCAGCTGGTGCGCTGGCCGGTCGAGCTCGACCCCGGCGAGCTCGCCGAGGCGCTGGTGCAGGTCTGCGCGAGCCCGCTCGGTCCGCTTGCCGGAGACGCCACGCTCGGCGGCATCCCGCTGCGCGACCGGCTGTGTGAGCTGGAGTTCGAGCTGCCGCTGGCCGGTGGGGACGTGCACGGCTACCCGACCACGCCGGTGACCCTCGGTGACGTCGCGCCGCTGCTGCGCAGGCACCTGCCGGCGAACGACCCGGTGCTGCCCTACGCCGAGGTGCTCGCGGACCCGGTCCTGGGCGGGCAGGACCTGCGCGGCTACCTGACCGGATCGGTCGACGTGGTGCTCCGGATCCGGGACGGCGGGGCCGTGCGCTATCTGATCGTCGACTACAAGACCAACTGGCTCGGCGGGTTCGTGGACCGGGCGGCGCCGCTGACGTCGCACGACTACCGGCCCGAGGCGATGCGCGCGGCGATGGGTCACTCGGACTACCCGTTGCAGGCGTTGCTCTATGCGGTGGTGCTGCACCGGTACCTTCGCTGGCGGCAGCCGGGCTACGACCCGGAGGTGCACCTCGGGGGTGTGCTCTACCTCTACCTGCGTGGCATGTGCGGTGCGGCCACGCCGGTGGTCGACGGGCAGCCGTGTGGCGTGTTCGCCTGGCAGCCGCCGGTCGCCCTGGTCGAGGAGCTGTCCGACCTGCTGGACGGCTCGGTGTCCACGGTGTCCCTGGATTCCACGGTGTCTGCAGGGCCACGGGCCGGTGGTGTCCGATGATCGAGCTGTTCGAGGTCAGCGACGACCACGATCGCCGTCTTGCACTCGGCGCCGGCGGGCTGCTGCGCGCGTTCAACCTGGCCGGGGTGCTCACCGCCGCCGATGTGCACGTCGCGCAACGGGTCGGTGCACTCGCCGGCGAGGACGACGAGCAGGTGCTGCTCGCTGTCGCGCTGGCGACCCGGGCGGTGCGGCACGGCTCGGTGTGCCTCGACCTCGCGACGGTGGCCGACGTCGCGCCCGAGCTGCCCTGGCCGGCGTACGACTCCTGGGCGGCCGCCGTCGCCGCGAGCCCGCTGGGGGCGGCAGGCGTGCTGCGCTGGGAGTTCGGACTGCTCTACCTGGACCGGTACTGGCACCAGGAGGTGCAGGTCTGCACCGACCTGCTCGCCCGCCTCCGCATCCCACCTCCCGTGGTCGACCAAACGGTCCTCGGCGCGGGGGTGACCCGGGTGTTCGGCGGTGCCTCGTACGGCGAGCAGCGGAGCGCCTCGACACGGGCGGCGACCTCGTGGACCACTGTGCTGACCGGCGGTCCGGGCACCGGCAAGACCACGACGGTCGCGGGGCTGCTCGCGCTGCTGGCCGAGCAGGCGTCGCTCACCGGTGACACACTTCGGATCGCGCTGACCGCACCGACCGGCAAGGCGGCGGCCCGGCTGCAGGAAGCGGTGTCGTCGGTCGGGCTGCCCGCAGAGGACCGCGACCGGCTCGGGTCGCTGCAGGCCTCGACCATGCACCGGCTGCTCGGTTCGCGTCGCGACAACGGCACCCGGTTCCGGCACCATCGCGCCAACCGGCTGCCGCACGACGTGGTCGTGGTCGACGAGACCTCGATGGTGTCGCTGACGATGATGGCCCGCCTGGTGGAGGCGGTGCGACCCGACGCCCGGTTGATCCTGGTCGGTGACCCCGACCAGCTCGCCTCCGTCGAGGCCGGGGCGGTGCTCGCCGACCTCGTCGCCGGTCTGCGAGAAGCGGAGCCGAGCCCAGTGGTCGCGCTGCGGACCACCCACCGGTTCGGGGAAGGCATCGGCCGGCTGGCGACCGCGCTGCGGATCGGGGACGCCGACCAGGTGATGCAGGTGCTGCGCGCCGGCGGCGACGAGGTCGAGCTTGTCGAGAGCGACGACCCCGCGACGCTGTTGCGGACCGATGTTCTCGAGCCGGCACTCGCGGTGCGCGCACTCGCCGAGGCCGGGAACGCCGCAGCCGCGGTCGCCGCCCTGGACAGGCACCGGCTGCTGTGCGCGCACCGCGAGGGCCCGTTCGGCGTACGCCACTGGAACCGCCAGGTCGAGCACTGGATCACCGAGGCGACCGGTGACCCGCTGTACGAGGAGACCTACGTCGGTCGACCGCTGCTGGTGACCGCGAACGACTACGGGCTCGGCGTCTACAACGGCGACAGCGGCGTGGTCGTCCGCGAGGAGGACGGGACGCTCCGCGCCGCGATCGGCGGCCCGGACGGCGTGCTGGACTTCGCGACCACCCGGCTGACCGACGTCGAGACCATGCACGCGATGACGATCCACAAGAGCCAGGGCAGCCAGGCCGACGAGGTCACGGTGCTGCTGCCGCCACAGGAGTCACGGCTGTTGACCCGGGAGCTGTTCTACACAGCGGTCACCCGTGCCCGGCGGAAGGTGCGTGTGGTCGGCACCGAGGCATCGGTGCGGGCCGCGGTCGAGCGTCGCGCGCAGCGCGCGAGCGGGCTGCGACAGCGGCTCGGCGGCGGTGGCGGTGGCGGTGCCGCAGGCTAGGACGGCAAGGCCCAGTCAGGCGCTAAGCGCGGGACCGTTCCCGCGACAGTCCCGTGGTGCATGGGAATCAGTCGAGGAGACGCGCAGGCGTCACCCTGAGCGGGTAGGGGTGCGTGACCGCGAGCTGCTCCTCACCCGAGCCGTGCCCGGTCTCGACGTACTCCCCGTTCCGAAGCTCCCACGTGGTGAGGCTGGGGCCGACAGGGTCGACGACCCAGTACGACGGGCAGCCGGCCTCCTCGTACCGGGACCGCTTCAAAGTCAGATCCACCCGGCGTGTGCTGGGTGAGAGCACCTCGATGGCGACAACCGGTGCCGCGGGAAGGTCCTTCTCGGTGAAGTCGGCCCGCCGACCGACCAGCAGGTCGGGCTGCATGACGGTGTCCGCGGAGAGGGCGACGTCGAACGGTGCGGTGAGGACCTGGAGGTCGTCCGGGCATCCCTGCTTCAGGGCAACCACGAGGTTGACCACGATCGTCTGGTGTCGCCTCGACGGTGCCGGGGTCACGACCAGGATCCCGTCGATGAGCTCGTAGCGGTGCCCGTCATCAGGCATCGCATCCAGGTCGGCGCGGGTCAACTCACGCCCGCGCGGCAACGTCGTCACGGAACCCATCGTGCCTCATGCCGCCATCGCGGGCGAGAGTCCCGCGGTATCGGTCATGAAGTCGCACCAGCCGTGCTCGGTGACCAGGATCGGTCCGCCATTGAAGGCATTCCGCAGATGGTTGCTGTACTTCGACGCATCCATCCAGGCGCCCTCGTTGGGTCCGAACACGCAGAGGCCGGGGCGGACCAGCACGGTGACCACCGAGTGATCCGGCCGTGCTGGGCGCTCGGGGATCGGAAACGTCTGCATCACGTCGTAGATCTCGTCGGATGCCTCGTGGTAGTTGTCGATCAAGGCAGGCGTCTGCAGCCGTCGGATCGTCACGATCCGCTGCTCCGTGGACGGTCGCGCGACCAGGACGAGGTAGGCGGCGTCCTCGACCAGCGGCACTGCCGCCGCGACCTGGTCGATCAGCTCGCCGGGGGATCGGAAGTCATAGCTGCGAAGGGTCATGGCACCAGGGTGCCGTGGATCGGCGTACGGCGTCGGCGGTTGTCCACAGGCACGGATTGACCCTCCCGTTGCGACGCCGGAGCAGCGAGGCTGGATGCGTCGAGAGAAGGGACACGACATGGGTTACACCACCGACTTCATCGGACACATCGACATCGCGCCGTCGCTGAACGACTACGAGATCGCCTACCTCACGGCGTTCAGCGGCTCCCGGCGCTTCGAACGGCCGGGCGGGCCGTACGACGTACCGGGCAACCCCAGGGCCGAGGAGCACAAGACCTCCGCGGGCGACACCTACAACCGACCCGCCGCAGGCCAACCGGGCCTGCGGTGCGAGTGGGTGCCGTGCTGGGACGGGTGCTGCCTGTCGTACAGCGGCGTGGAGAAGTTCTACGGGGCAGTCGAATGGCTGCGCTACCTGATCCTTCACTTCCTCAAACAGGGTGGAAAGGCTTCGCGCTCCAACGACCCTCGGTTCGCCGGCTTCACGTTCGACCACGTGCTCGACGGCATGGTGATCGGCTGCCGGCGCGACAACAAGGAGCTGTCCTCGATCACCGTCGCCAACAACCGGGTGCGCGAGAAGGTCCTGCGACCGGCGGACCAGAGGTACGTCGACTTCCCACCACTGCCCTACGAAGCGGCGATCGACCGGGACCTGACACCACGCGCGCGGCGTCGTCGGCAGCGGGCGGGACAGGTGCTGCCGTTCGCTCGCCCAGGCTCCTGACAAGTCGGTGCGCGCTTTGCTCCGCGTCCTAGGTTGGAGATCGGAACTGCAGGTCTCACCTACGGAAAGGTCGGCGCGCCGTGAAGCACACCACTCTCGGAAGCTTGGACGTCTCCCGGCTCGGACTCGGATGCATGGGCATGTCCGCGTTCTACTCCGGCGCCGGAGCCGACGATGCCGGGTCGATCCGCACCATCCACCGGGCGGTCGACCTCGGCGTCACGTTCTTCGACACCGCGGAGATCTACGGTCCCTACACCAACGAGGAGCTCGTGGGGCGCGCCCTCGAAGGCAGGCGTGACCAGGTCGTCCTGGCAACCAAGTTCGGCACGATCCTGCACCGCGACGACGGCACTCGCGGACTCGACGGGAGCCCGGAGAACGTGAGGCTCTCGGTCGAGGGTTCCCTCCAGCGCCTGCGCACCGATCACATCGACCTGTACTACCAGCACCGGATGGACCCCGGCGTCCCCATCGAGGAGACTGCCGGCGCGCTCAAGCAGCTCATCGAGGAGGGAAAGATCCGGAACTACGGACTGTCGGAGGCCGCTCCGGAGACCATCCGGCGCGCGCACGCCGTCCACCCGGTGACCGCCCTGCAGACCGAGTACTCCTTGTGGTCGCGCGACCCGGAGGCGGAGATCTTGCCGACGGTCCGCGAGCTCGGGATCGGCTTCGTGGCGTACTCCCCGCTCGGACGGGGATTCCTCACCGGCACGATCCGTTCGCTCGATGAGCTGGACGAGGGAGACTTCCGGCGTCACAATCCGCGCTTCGCGGGGGAGAACCTGCAGCGCAACATCGGCATCGTCGAGCAGGTCGACGCCATCGCGGAGGACGTCGGTGCCACTCCGGCGCAGGTAGCTCTGGCCTGGCTGCTTGCCCAGGGCGAGCACATCGCCCCGATCCCCGGGACCAGGCGCGCCGAACGCGTCGAGGAGAACACAGCGGCCGACGCCATCGAGCTGAGCGCCGACCAGCTGGACCGGCTCGCGTCGGTCGGTGCAGCGGTGGGGGACAGGTACGCCGACATGAGCCCGCTGAACCGCTGACGCGACACATCCTGCGCCCGGCGTACGGCCCACTCAACCGTCGGTCAGGTCCTGGAGACCCTCGCCAGCTCGCTCGGGAACGAGTCCTGAGCCGGACACCGTAGCGTGTGCCTATGCCCGGCCTCGCGGATCGACTGGACGACCTGCAGCGACGCCGTCGTGCCCTCGGGTTCCCGCTGGGGGTGGTCTACAAGTTCTTCGACGACCAGGGCAACTACCTCGCGGCGATCATCACCTACTACGCGTTCATCGCGATCTTCCCGCTGATGCTGATCGCCTCGTCGGTGCTCGGCTTCCTGCTGCAGGGCGACGACGAGCTGCGGGACCAGCTCCTCTCCTCCGCGCTGGGCCAGTTCCCGATCGTCGGGACACAGCTCGGCCGCCCCGGGGGACTGCAGGGCAGCGCGTCGGCGGTCGTGGTCGGTGCACTCACTGCGCTGTACGGCGTCACCGGTCTCGGTCAGGCGGCCCAGAACGCGCTGAACGTCGCGTGGGCCATTCCCCGGAACATCCGGCTCAACCCGTTGCACAGCCGGCTGATCAGCCTGTTCCTGCTGATGGTCGGCGGCCTCTCGGTGCTGGTCGTGGCGATCCTGCCGAGCCTGACCGGCCAGATGGGCGTGTTCGGTTCCAACATCGTCGTGCAATGGCTGGTGAGTCTCGCGTCGATCGTCCTGACCGCGGTCGTGCTCAGCGTGATGATGAACCTGGCCACCGCGGAGCGGCACCGGCTGACCACCGTGCTCCCCGGTGGCGTCGCCATCGCGGTGATGTGGCACCTGCTGCAGCTGCTCGGCGGCATCTACGTCAGCCGCATCGTCAACCGGGTCAGCGAGATGAACGGCGTGTTCGCGCTGGTGCTCGGCCTGGTCGCGCTGCTCTACGTCGCCGGGGTGATGGCCATCCTTGGCATCCAGCTCAACGTCGTCCTCGCCAAGCACCTCTACCCGCGGGCCCTCCTCACCCCGTTCACCGACGACGTCGAGCTGACCGACGCAGACCGGCGGGTGTACACCGAGTATGCGCAGGCCCAGCGCCACAAGGGGTTCGAACGGGTCCGCGTCACCTTCGAGCCGGACACGGACGCCCCCGCCGACGGTGGCTGAGCCTTCACGTCCTCATACCATCATCCGGGTGAAGCCCTTCCTGATGCTCGCCTCACGCGCCGAGGACGAGGCGGCCGACGACGAGTACGCCGCCTTTCTCAGGGTGACGCGCCTCGTGCCGGACCAGCTGCACCGGGTCCGGATGGAGGCGGGCCCGTTGCCCGGGATCGACCTCGACGACTACGCCGGGGTGCTGGTCGGCGGGGGACCGTTCGACTCCAGCGATCCGGAGGAGGCAAAGTCCGCTGACCAGCGTCGGGTCGAGGCCGAGCTCCGGCCGCTGCTCGACGAGGTCGTGGCACGAGACTTCCCGTTCCTGGGTGCCTGTTACGGGATCGGGACGCTCGGCGTACACCAGGGCGGGACGGTCGACCGTACCTATGCCGAGCCGATCGGCGCCGTCCCGATCTCGCTCACCGCGGCCGGGGTCGCCGACCCGATCCTGGCCGGGATGCCCGAGCAGTTCGCCGCGTTCGTCGGGCACAAGGAGGCGTGCCGGGTCCTGCCTCCGACCGCGGTGCTGCTGGCCGGGTCGCCGGGCTGCCCGGTGCAGATGTTCCGGGTCAGGACTAACCTCTACGCGACCCAGTTCCATCCCGAGCTCGACGTGGACGGCATCGTCACCCGGGTGCGGGTGTACCAGGACGCCGGCTACTTCCCGCCGTCGGACCTCGAGCCGCTGATCGTGCGTCTGCGCACCGCGGTGGTCACCGAGCCGCCGAGAATCCTGGCGAACTTCGTGGCCCGCTACGGCTGAGGCTGCTCCTTGGTGCGGTGCAGCAGCCAGTCCTGGCCGGTGCGGATCAGCGCGTAGCGGACCGAACCGTCGCGGCCGTGCAACGTGAACAGCATCCGCCGCTCGGTGCGGTCCTCGTCCTCCCACCAGCCGATGTCGGCGATGGCCTTGTCCGCGTCCTCGTAGCGGAGATGGTCCATCGCGTGGTCAGGAACCTGGACCGCGAGCCGGTCCTTCGCGCTGTCCGGCGGCAGACCACGTGGCACCGCCCACGAGCGCAGCACACCGTCCTCCTCCAGCCGCAGGTCGAAGTGGTGGCGCGGCTTGTGGTGCTCGTGCAGCACGAACGCCCTCCTCGTCGTACTCACGCCTCAGTCGCCGACCGGGAGCAGCTCTGGGCGCTTGCACGCGACGCCTGTTGACGACGGCCTGCCCCGAAACCGGCCCCAGGCCCACGGCGCGAGATGACCGGTCACCCACAGCGCCTCCCGCACGAGCATCCACGCCGTGCCGGCGGCCGCGCTTGGCTCCGGCTCGCTGCGCCAGTCCTCGGCCTCGAGGCCCATCGCCTCGGCGAGCGAAGCCGCGATCCGGCGGTGGCCCTCGCTGTTGGCGTGCAGCCGGTCGTCGTGCCACAGCGCCGGGTGGCTGGCGACCGGCTCGGCGGCGAGGTCGACGACGATGGTGCCGTACGACGCACCGGCCTCCCGGATCACGTCGTTGAGGTGCTCGATCCGGGGCCGCAGCGCGAAGGCGAGCGGCGCGACCCGGGTCATGTCCGGCATCGTGAAGGTGAGCACCCGAGCGCCGGACTCGTGCAGCCGCCGGTACATCGTCAGCAGGTTGTCGCGAAGCGCCGCACGGTCCAGCCGTGGCCGGAGCAGGTCGTTGACCCCGGCGACGAGCAGCGCGAGGTCGGGCCGGAGACGAAGCGCAGGCTCGAGCTGGGTGGCTCGCACCTGGCCCGTGGTCTGGCCGCGCACGGCCAGGTTCGCATAGACGAGGTCGGGGTGGTCCCGCGACAGGTGGCCGGCCAAGCGGTCCGCCCATCCGACGTACCGGCCGTCCGGCCCGGGGTCCTCGAGCCCCTCGACAGTGCTGTCGCCGAGTGCGACCAGGCGAAGCGTCATGAAGCGCGCCAGGCCTCGGCGATCTTCCGGTAGCTCTCGATGCGGCGGCCGCGGTCCAGCCCCGGGGTGACGACAACCAGCTCGTCGGCCTGCGCCCGCTCCTTCATCTCCCGCAGCCGTTCGGCGACCTGCTTCGGCTCGCCGGTGACCATCCGCGGGTCGCGTGCCTGGCGGCGGCTGCGGAAGGCGTCGGACCGGGCGAACCCGGTGACCTCCTCGGGACGCAACGGCTCGCGCTTGTTGCGCGCCAGGTTCTGCATCGTCAACGCCCAGGCGGCCTCGAACTCGAGCACCGCGTCCTCGTCATCGCTTGCGAAGGTGAGCACCGACATCGCGGAGTACGGGGTGCCGCCCTCGACGCGTGGCCGGAAGTCCCGGCGGTACTCGCCCAGCACGTCGAAGGCGATCTCGGGGCTCTGGTGGTGCGCGAACACCGCGCTCATCCCGTTCACGGCAGCGAAGCGCGGCCCGTACTGGCTCGAGCCGAGCATGAAGATCTCTGGCTGCTCGTCGACGACCGGCGCAGCGACCAGCTGCCGGTACGGGTGGCCCTCCGGGAACTCCTCCGCACCGCCGAGGAACGCCAGCAGCTCGGCGACCTGACCGGGGAACTCGGCCGCGACGTCACCGGAGGCGCCCCGGCGCAGCACGTGCGCGGTCATCGGGTCGGTGCCGGGGGCGCGCCCGAGCCCGAGGTCGATCCGGCCCGGATACATCGCCAGCAGGGTGCGGAACATCTCCGCGACCTTGAAGGGTGCATGGTTGGGCAACATGATCCCGGCCGCGCCGACCCGGATCCGTTCGGTCCTGGCGCCGACGTGCGCGGTCAGGATCTCCGGGGAGCTGCAGGCCAGGCTCGACATGTTGTGGTGCTCGGAGACCCAGTACCGGCGGTACCCCTCCGCCTCCACGGCGCGCGCGATGTCGACCGCGCCGGCGATCGAGGCACGGGCGGGCTCGCCGTACTCGATCCCGACGAAGTCGAGGACGGACAGGGGCAGCGAGGACAGGTCGTGTGACATCGCGACCATTCAAGCACCCGCCGGTGCGGACCCCTGACCGCGAGCCCCTGACCCATGAGCCGCCCGGCTCAGGGCTCGATGCGCTTCCCGGAGAACGTCCCGGTCCCGGAGAACAGCTCCTCCTGCGTGGCCGCGTCGTAGGCCGTGAACCGGAACCACCCTTCGATCTCGTCGTCATCCACCTTGCCGCGCAGACGCACGTTGACGGTCGCGGCCGGTTCCCCCGCACCGGCGGAGGGGAAGCCGGTCCAGAAGTCCGCCTTGAAGCGGTCGTCGTCACGCGCCTCCCACGCTCCGAGCGCACCGGCCCCGAGTGGTGCGATGTCCTGGACGGTGAGCACGCCGCCCTTGGCGAAACCGGCGACCCCCAGCACCGGCGTCGTGTCGCCCGGCGCGTCGTCCATGTGGGTGATCATCCAGGCGCCCAGCACCTCGGCGTCGTCGCCGTGGTGGCTGTGGTGGTCATGGTCATGGTCATGGGCCGTGGCCGGTGCGGCCAGGGCGATGCTGCCCACGGCCGTCGCGCCGGCCAGTCCGGCGCCACGCAGCAACATCCGTCGTTCGAGCATGTGGTCGTTCATCCGCTACCACTCCGATCCGAGAAGGGACAGGCTCGAAGGTGCGACTCATCGAGCCTGTCAGCCGGATCCCCGGTGCGCCATAGCGAAGTCGGGTGGCTGGTCAGGCCGCGCGCAGCTCGGTCACGTACGCGTCGTACTGCCTCCGGCCGAGCAGCCTCCACATGATTCGGGCGATCAACGGCATCTTGGCCAGGAACGCTGTCCTCTCCGCGGGATCGGCGTCCTCCAGGATCATGCCGAGGAAGATCAGCAGCTTGTTCTTCGGAATGCTCGCCGACCCGCGCTCTCCGAGCTCGTTCCACTCCGCGGTGCTCAGGTGCTCCGCGGCGATCGGCAGGATCGCGCGCTCCTCCTCGGCGAGGTGCTCGTCCAGCCCGGCCGACGCGTCGCGCAGCACGACCGTGAGTCGGTCCCGAACTCCGGCATCCGCCTCGGCGCGGAACCTCGGCAGCAGCTCGTCGATCTCGTTCAGCGCGCCGATCTCGTTCAGCGCGCCGGACAGGCTCTGGTGCTGCGCCTCCATGCGCTCGACCAGCTCGGTGTGGACGCTCGCCCGCGCCAACAGCCGCGGCCACAGCAGCTCGTCCTCGCTGTGGTGGTGATGGTGCAACGCGTCCGCGACGTCACCGATGTGCTCGGCGAGCAACGCCGCGCGCGGCAGGTCGCCGGGCCGGACCGCGGCCACCAGGTCCGAGCTGAGACCGAACTCGCGGCGGAAGACGCGGTGGATGACCACCTGGCCCACGCGGGTCCCTTCGGCTGCGCGTGGATGACACAATGCGGGGATGGAGAAGCTCACTACCCAGCAGATCCTCGATGCCCACCTCGACGACTGGCGCAAGCTCGCCCAGGGGCTCCACGCACGGTTCTCGACCGGCGACTTCGCGGCCGGCCTGAGGTTCGTCACCGCCGTCGGGGAGGCCGCCGAGGCGGCCAACCACCACCCGGACGTGAAGCTGACCTACCCGCGCGTGGACGTCACGCTGGTCAGCCACGACGTCGGTGGGATCACGCAGCGCGACCTCGACCTCGCCCGGCAGATCAGCGAGATCGCCCGGGACCAGGGCGCCGCCGCCGAGCCGGGCGCCCTTGCGGAGATCGAGCTCGCACTGGACACCGCCGACCTCGCCGCCGTGGGGCCCTTCTGGGCCGCGCTGCTCACCGGCAGCGCCGCCTCACTCGGCGGCGACGACGTGGTCGACCCGAGTGGGCAGGTGCCCTTGCTGTGGTTCCAGCACACCGATCCCCACGAGACGCCGCGCCAGCGGTTCCATGTCGACCTGTGGGTGCCGCACGACGTCGCCGACGAGCGGATCGCGGCCGCGGTCGCGGCAGGCGGCAGGGTTGTCGACGAGACCGAGAAGCCCTCGTTCGTCGTCCTGGCCGATCCCGAGGGCAACAAGGCCTGCGTGTGCACGTGCCTCGACCGCTGAGCCGCTGACGCGCTGAGTCGAACCCCAGAACGTCGGCTGCTGCGATTACCCTCATCAGGTGGTCGATCTGTCGCTGTTGCTCGAGGACGATGACCTGCGTCGACGGTTCGGCTCGGGGACCCTCGAACGGGCCCGCGACTACGTGGCGCGGGAGAAGGTCATCCACGTCACGCACGAGCTCGACGGTGACGGTGACCTCGACATCCGCGGAGTCGTGACGGGGTCCACCAGGACGCCGTACGCCGTCAACGTGAGCGTCGGTCTCGACGGTGACGGCGTGTGGGTCTACGGCCGCTGCAGCTGCCCGGTGGGAGAGGGATGCAAGCACGCGGTGGCGTTGCTGCTGACCGTGCGCGCGGTGCACGAGCAGGAGTACGGCGTGCACGGTGCCCCGGGCAGCCGTCGCTGGGAGCGCCAGCTCGCCTCGGTCCTCGACGAGCTCGACGAGGCGGCGGATCGGGCCGCATCGACGTCCCGGAAGCCGCTCGCGCTGCAGATCGAGCTGAACCGCCGCTCGTCCAGGACTGGCTACCGCTCCTGGGCGGCGGCAGAGCACGCCCCGGCGCGCGGGACGCTGAGGATCCGGCCGCTGCAACGGGGTGCCCGGGACAACTGGGTCCGATCCGGTGTGTCCTGGCAGGAGGTCCCGCACCTGGGCCTGCACCGCGCGTTCGACGCGGCGCAGGCGGCCGTGCTCAGCGAGATCCTGGCCGCCTACCGCGCCGCCTCCCGGCAGCCCTACTTCGGTGCGGAGACGCACCTGCCGCTGGCCTCCTTCGGCGACTCGCTGTGGGGCCTGCTCGAGCGCGCCGCGGACGCGGGCCTGGTGCTGGTGCCCGGCGCGGGTCTGGCCGACGTCACGGTGCGTGCGGACCCGGTCGCGCTGCAGCTCGACGTCAACGCCTCGCCCGAGAGCGACGCACACCTGCGGGTCGGGGTGGACGTGGACGGCGAGTGGTACGGCGCCGAGGACATCGACGTGCTCGGCACCGCGGGGCACGGAGTCGCGCTGTGGCTGCCCGGTGAGCGCGCGCAGACCTGGGCGCTGACACTGGCCCCGCTGGCCCGGCCGGCGGGACCGGAGGTACGGCGGCTGCTGTCCGCGGGTGACTCGCTCGTGGTGCCCGTCGACGACCGGGACGACCTGGTCACCGAGTACCTGCCCCGCCTGCAGCGGCACGTGCCGGTCATCTCCTCCGACGGGTCGGTCAGCGTGCCGGAGCCCGCCCAGCCGCGGCTCGCGCTCACCGTGACCTGGGTGGCGATCGACGAGGTCGCCATCGCCTGGTCGTGGCGCTACCGGACCGGTGCGGACGACCGGGTGTACGACCTGAACGAGACCCGGGGGCTGCGCGGCTTCCGCCGACCCGACGCCGAGCGCGAGCTGCTCGAGGCACTGGAGCTGAACGACGACCAGGTTCACCTGCTGTGCGACAGCCACCGTCGCGCGCAGGGGCTGGTCGAGAAGAAGACGTTCACCCACGGGTCGGCGATCGCCTTCGCCGAGGAGGTCCTCCCCGGCCTCGAGTCCTCGGGACAGGTGGAGATCGACGAGGTCGGTGGCCGGCCCGACTACCGGGAGGCCGACAGCGCACCGGTGATCCACTTCGCGTCGCGCGACTCCGGGTCGGACGCCGAGGACGAGGCGCGCACGGACTGGCTCGACCTCGAGGTGGTGATCAGCGTGGACGGCCAGTTCCTGGCGCTGGCGCACCTGCTCGAGGCGCTGACCCGCGGTCAGGACCGGGTGATCATGCGCAACGGCGTGCACATCCGGGTGGACCGGCCCGAGTTCACGCACCTCGCCGAGCTGGTCACCGCGGCCGGTGAGCTCCAGGACCAGCCGCGTGACGGCGTCCGCGTCGGTCATCACGACCTGGGGCTGTGGGACGAGCTGGCCGAGGTCGGCATCGTCGACGCCCAGGCCGCGGAGTGGGTCCGCGCAGCGCAGGCGCTGCGTGGCCTCGAGACCCTGCCGGCCGTGGACCCGACCGGGCTGAAGGCCGAGCTGCGCTCCTACCAGCTCGACGGGTTCCGCTGGCTCGCGTTCTTGTGGGAGTCCCGGCTCGGCGGGATCCTCGCAGACGACATGGGCCTGGGCAAGACGCTGCAGACCCTGGCACTCGTCGCGCACGCCCGCGAGCGCGGCGCAGCGCCGTTCCTGGTCGTGGCCCCGACCAGCGTGGTGTCGATGTGGGCGAACGAGGCGGCGCTGTTCACGCCCGGGCTCGAGGTCGCGACGGTGACCGAGTCACAGGCCCGTCGCGGTACGACGATCGCGTCGGTGTGCTCGCAGGCCGATGTGGTCGTCACGTCGTACACCTTGTTCCGCCTCGAGGCCGATGCCTACATGGCGCAGCACTGGGGTGGTCTGGTCCTCGACGAGGCGCAGATGGTGAAGAACCACCTCGGCAAGACCTACCAGGCCGTGCGCCGGCTCGACGTGCCGTTCCGCCTGGCGCTGACCGGGACGCCGATGGAGAACCGGCTGCTGGAGCTGTGGTCCCTGCTGTCGATCGTGGCACCGGGGCTGTACCCGTACCCCCAGCGGTTCGTCGAGCTGGTCGCCAACCCGGTCGAGCGGCTCGGGGACACCGCGGTTCTCGAGCGCTTCCGGAAACGGGTCCGGCCCTTCCTGCTGCGCCGGACCAAGGAGCTCGTGGCCGCCGACCTGCCGCCCAAGCAGGAGCAGGTGCTCGAGGTGCGGCTGACCCCGAGGCACCGCCGGGTCTACGAGACGCACCTGCAGCGCGAGCGGCAGACCGTGCTGGGCCTGGTCGACGACTTCGACAAGCACCGGATCGCGATCTTCCGGTCGCTGACCAAGCTGCGGCAGCTCAGCCTGGACGCCGCGCTGGTGGACCCGGAGTACGACGGGATCGGGTCGGCCAAGATCGACGTCCTGGTCGACCACGTCGTCGAGCTCGTCGCCGAGGGGCACCGCGCACTGGTGTTCAGCCAGTTCACGTCCTTCCTCTCCCGGGTGCGCGCCAGGCTGGACAAGGAGGGCATCGAGACCGCCTACCTCGACGGCCGCACCCGCAAGCGCGCGCAGGTCATCGACCGGTTCAAGACCGGTGCCGCGCCGGTGTTCCTGATCAGCCTCAAGGCCGGGGGAGTGGGCCTGACACTGACCGAGGCGGACTACGTGTTCGTGCTCGACCCCTGGTGGAACCCGGCGGTTGAGGCGCAGGCCGTCGACCGGACCCACCGGATCGGTCAGCAGCGCCACGTGATGGTCTACCGGCTCGTCGCGGAGAACACCATCGAGGAGAAGGTGATGGAGCTCAAGGCCCGCAAGGCGGCGCTCTTCGCGCAGGTGATCGACGGGGACGGAGCGATGTCCACGGCGATCGGTGCGGACGACGTGCGGGCTCTGTTCGAGGACTGACCCGCCTCGGCTCCTCGCCCCGGTTACCGGGAGTCCCCCAGAGCGTCGACCACCGCGGCGGTCACTTCCTCCGTGCCCGCGGTGCCGCCGAGGTCCGGCGTGCGCGGGCCGCCGTCGGCCAGCACCGCGGCGATCGCATCCACCACTGCCGCCCCGGCCTGCTCCTGCCCGAGGTGGTCGAGCATCAGCGCACCGGACCAGATCTGACCGATCGGGTTGGCGACTCCCTTCCCGGCGATGTCCGGCGCCGACCCGTGCACGGGCTCGAACATCGAGGGATGGGTCCGAGTGGGGTCCAGGTTGGCCGACGGGGCGATCCCGATGCTGCCGGCCACGGCGGCGCCGAGGTCGGAGAGGATGTCGCCGAACAGGTTCGACGCGACGACCACGTCGAGGTTCTGCGGTCGCTGCACGAAGTACGCGGCAAGTGCGTCGATGTGCATCTGGGACACCTCGACGGCGGGGTAGGAGGGGGCCAGGTCGGAGAAGACCTCGTCCCAGAAGGGCATCGTGTGCACGATGCCGTTCGACTTCGTGGCCGAGAGCAACCGCCCGCTGCGCTGTCCCGCGAGATCGAAGGCGTACTCCATGACGCTGCGCACCCCGCGGCGGGTGAACACCGACTCCTGGATCGCGATCTCCTCCTCGAGACCGCGGTAGATCCGGCCGCCGATCTCGGAGTACTCGCCTTCGTTGTTCTCGCGGACCACCACGAAGTCGATCCCGTCCCCGGTGTCGCGCAACGGACCGTCGATGCCGGGGAACAGCCGGATCGGGCGGAAGTTCACGCGCTGCCGGAAGGCACGCCGGATCGGGATCAGCAGCCCCCAGAGCGACACGTGGTCGGGCACCCCCGGATAGCCGACGGCGCCCAGGAACACGGCATCCTGCTCGCGGAGCTGGTCGAGGGCGTCGGCGGGCATCATCGAGCCGGTGCGGGTGTAGTACTCACATCCCCACTCCGAGGTGTCCCACACCAGCTCGAAGTCCCACATCGTGCCGGCCCGCTCGAGGACCCGCTGTGCCGCCGGGACAACCTCGGTGCCGATGCCGTCTCCGGGGATGGTGGCGATCTGGTAGCGCATCTGTGCTCCTCTACATGCCGATGAGTGTGGAAACGGGCAGCGGGACGAGAAGGACCCGCGTGAAGATCAGGAAGCAGGCGACCACGATCACCACTCCGGCCGCGGTGTCCGTGGCCACCTCGCGGAGGCGTGGGCGGCCTTCGCGGACCAGCAGCGCCATGATCACGAACGCGACCACACCGCTGATCGTGAACCCGACGAGGCCCATCCCAAGCGCCCAGGCGACCAGAAGCACGGAGACGATCGCGAGCATGCGGCGGTTGACCTCCCGTTCGCCGGCGCCGCGCTCACCCCGCACCAGCCCCTGCACGATGATCACGACCCCCAGGACCGCGAGCACGACGAGCAGGAGGTCGGGGAACGCGGCGTAGAGCCGGTCGCTGGTGTCGCGCTGGACCCAGAACGTTCCGGCGATGACGATCAGGATGCCGCCACAGACGAGGTCGGCCCTCATGAGACCAGCTCCTTCTCGGCCTGACGCTTCTCCTTGCGCGCGGTGACCAGCGGCCAGGCCAGACCGAGCACGACGAGCACGATGATCCCCAGGCTCAGCGGTCGGGTGAAGAACGACATCCAGGGATGCGCGTCACCGGTGGCGGCCAGCAGGCCCTGGGCGAACCCGGTCTCGATGATCGGCCCGAGCACGACCCCGAGCACGATCGCCGCCGGCGGGAGTCCCACCTTGCGCAGCCCGTAGCCGGCGAGGCCCAGCAGCACCATGATCACGACGTCGAGCGGGCTGTTGCGTACGGCGTAGGAGCCGACCGCCGTGAGCAGCGCGATGGTCGGAGCCAGGTAGTAGGTCGGCGTGCGGACCACCGCTCGCTGGAGCCCCCGGCCCGCGACCAGCCCGATCGGCGCCATCAGCAGGGCGGAGAGGCCGACGGCCAGGATGAAGGTGAACGTCAGCACGCCCTGTTCGTCGAACAGCTCCGGTCCCGGCCGCAGGCCGTGCAGCAGCAGCACACCGTAGATCACCGCATCGGGTGGTGCCCCCGGGATGCCCAGGGTGAGCAGCGGGACCATCCCGCCTCCGACCACGGCGTTGTTCGCCGCCTCCGGAGCCACGACACCGTCGATCTCGCCCTTGCCGAAGTTGGCCCGCCGCTTCGAGGTCCGTTTCGCCTCGTTGTACGCGATCAGGTTCGCGATGCTGCCGCCGGCACCGGGCAGGATGCCGACGAAGGTGCCGATCGCCGAGGACCGGAGCAGGTTCACCGGACGGGACAGGATGTCGCGCACCGTGCGACGTACCTCGCCTCCGCGCTTTCGCCGGTCGCCGTCGGCCTCCACCTCCATCGATCGGGACTCCGGTGCGATGACCAGGTCGACGATGGTCGGGATGGTGAAGAGTCCGATCAGCGCCACGATCAACGGCACACCACCTTGCATGTCGGTGATCCCGAACGTGAAGCGCACCTCGCCGCCGACCGGTGAGATGCCGATCGTGGAGATCAGCAGACCCAGGAAGCCGGCTGCGATCCCCTTGATCAGGGACGGGGCGATCCCGGCGATCATGGTCAGACCGAACACGCCCATCCAGAAGTACTCCTGCGGCCCGAAGGCGAGCACCACCTGGGCCAGCAGCGGTGCCAGGACGATCAACCCGATCACCCCGATGACGCCACCGACCACCGACCCCACTGTGCTGGCCACGATCGCGGCCTCGCTGCGACCCTGCTGGGTCATCGGATAGCCGTCGAAGGTGGTCGCGATCGACGACGGCGTACCCGGTGTGTTCACCAGGATCGCGGTGAACGAGCCGCCGTAGATCGCGCCCATGTAGAAGGCGCCCATCAGCACGAGCCCGGTGGTCGGCTCCATCGCGAACGTGATCGGCAACAGCAGCGCCAGGCCCACCGTCGCGCTCAGTCCCGGAGTAGCCCCGACCGCCATGCCGCCGATCACTCCGGCGATACAGAGCAGCAGCATCGTCGGTGTGGCGACCTGGATCAGGGCGTTCCCGATATCGACTAGCACCGAGGGCTCACTTCTTGAGCAGGTCGAAGCGCTCGAGCAGGTCCTTCGCCTCGGCCTGCTGGTCGGCGGTGAACTCCGCCGACTCCTCCGGTCCCATGTCCTCGATGTGGAAGCCCAGCTTCTCCATCTTGCTGCGCACCTCGGGGTCCTTGTTCACCTTCGCGAACGCGTCGGCGACCTTCTCGACGATCTCGTCCGGCGTGTCCGGCGGGACCGCGACGCCTCGCCAGGCGCCGATGGTGACGTCGTACCCCGCCTCCTTGAACGTCGGCGCGTCCGGCAGCTCGGCCAGTCGCTCGTCGGAGGCCACCGCAAGGACCTTCCCGCCGTGGTCGAGGAGGTCGAGGGCCTCGGTGTTGTAGCTCATCAGCGCGTCCACCTGGCCGCCGAGCAACGCGGGTGTCGCGGCGCTCGTGCCGCTGAAGGGGACGTAGGTGAGGTCGATGCCGGCCTCCTTGTTCAGTGCCAGGGTCCCCATGTGGTTGGCGGAGAACGACGAGCTACCGCCGACGGTCAGCTTCTCCTTCTTCGCGGCGGCGACGAACTCCTCGATCGTGTCGTAGGGACTGTCCTTGGCCACCACGAAGGCATTGGGCGTGCTCTCGAAGATGTAGGCCCACTTGATCTCCTCGGTCTCGTAACCGGCGTCGTCGCGGGCCAGCGGCTGCAGCACGATGTGCGGCAGGTTGGCGCCCATGAGGGTGTAGCCGTCGGGCTTGGCCTCGGTGGCGAGCTGGGACCAGCCGACGGCGCCGCCGCCGCCCGGCCGGTTCGAAACCGCGACCGACTCGCCGAACGCGTCCTTGAGCGGACCCTGCTGGAGCCGCGCGGTGATGTCGGACTCGCCGCCCGGGTCGAACGGGATGATGTACTGGATCGACTTGTTCGGGTAGTCCTCGGCCGCGGCACCACCGGTGTCGCTCTGCTGGGCACAACCCGCGAGGATCATCGTTGCTCCCGCGAGCACCGCGATGCTCGTCCGTCCTCGTGCTCCTACCATGGTGCGTTCCTTCCGGTTGCAGCCTCCGTGCGGGTCACCCGAACTGCTGGTGGACCAGCTCTCGAAGTGCTGACTTGTGTTCGATACCGATTCCGGGTGCATCGGGCAACCGGACCTGTCCGTTGATGACGGGGGTCTCGTCGGCGAAACCGCCGAACGGCCAGAAGACCTGTGGGTAGGACTCGCACCCTCCGAGTCCGAACGCCGCGGCGACCGCGAGGTTGTACTGGTGGCCGCCGTGCGGCGTGCAACGGTCCGGCTGCCACCCGTGGTCGTCGAGCGTCTCGAGCATCTGGACGTACTCCGAGACCCCGTAGCTCAGGCAAGGGTCCATCTGGAGCACGTCACGCCCGGGACGCAGACCGCCGTACCGGGCTAGGTTGCGCACCTCGTGCACGGAGAAGAGGTTCTCTCCGGTGGCGAGCACGCCGGTGTACTGCTCGGCGACGGCGGCGTGGGTGCGATAGTCGAGCGGGTCGCACGGTTCCTCGTACCAGATGAGGTCGTAGGCCTCGAGTGCCGTGGCGTAGTCCAGTGCGCTGCGCAGCCCGAACCGGCCGTTGGCGTCGACGGCGAGCCCCGAGCCCTCGGGCAGCACGTCGAGCACCGCCTCGATCCGTTTCAGGTCCGTGGCGAGCGGCGCACCGCCGATCTTCATCTTCACGTTCCGGTAGCCGAGCTCGAGGTAGTCCCCGATCTCGCGCTGCAGCTCGGAGAGGTCGTCGCCGTCGCGGTAGTAGCCGCCGGCCGCGTAGACGGGCACGGTCTCGGGCAGGGCGGTGGACGGACGGAACCGCTCGTGCAGCGCGCGGTGCAGCGGCTTCCCGGCGGCCTTGGCGGCGAGGTCCCACATCGCCATGTCGAGGGTGCCGACGGCGACGGCGCGGTCCCCGTGCCCACCCGGTTTCTCGTCCCGCATCACGGTCCGGCGTACAGCGACGGGGTCGACGATCCCGGTGTCGCGGTCGAGCAGGTCCTCCGGTGCCGCGGAGTGCAGCCGCGGCAGAAGTCGGCCGGTGAGCAGCCCGGTCTGGGCGTAGCGGCCGTTGGAGTTGAACCCGTAGCCGACGACCGGCTCACCGTCCACGACGGCATCGCTGTAGACCGCCACCACGGACACCGTCATCTTCGAGAAGTCGATGACCGCGTTGCTGATGTGGGCGTCCAGCGGGACCTCGGCGATCCTGACGTCGGTGATACGCATGGTCATGTGCTCCTGTTCTGTGGGGCGGCCGCTTGCTTCGGTGGTGCGGTCGAGGCGCGTACGACGAGCTCGGCGGGAAGTCGCACGGCTCCGGCCGGCCGCTCGTCGTCGTGGGACACGAGCCCGGAGACGATGTCGGCGACGCTGCGGGCCATGGCCGCGTAGGGCGCGGTCACGGTGGTCAGCGCCGGGGAGTACAGCTGGCCCCACCGCGAGTCGCCGTAGACGATCAGCGACATGTCGTCGGGGACGGTGATCCCGAGGTCACGGACCGCGTGGGCGACGCCCATGGACAGGTTGGAGCTGCCGACCAGCATCGCGGTGGGCCGGTCGGGGCCGGAGAGAAGCTCATGGGCGGCGCGGTAGCCGTCGCGCTCGGTCGGCGGGAGCAGCCGGGTCCGGCGCTTGAGGAGCCGCTTGCCGTCGCGGCGGAGCTCGGCGCGCACGCCTTCGAGGCGTTCGCGGCCGTTGCTCACGGCGTCGGTCGTCCCGATGTAGGCGAGGGACTGGTGCCCGAGGTCGAGCAGGTGCCTGGTCGCCTCGACGAACGCCGCCCTGTCGTCGCAGAGCACCATGTCCTCGGACAGGCCGGCTGTCCGGTTGAACTCGACGACCGACAGTCCCCGCAACAACCGCCGCGACTCGGCAGACATGTCCGGCGACGGCGCGACGATCAGCCCGCCGACCTGCGCCTCGGCCAGACTGCGCAACGCCTGCAGCTCGAGGCCGGCGTCGTCTCCGGAGATGGCCAGGATCAGCTGGTGGCCGGACCGGGCGACATAGGTGGCGCACGCGTCGGCCGCGATGGAGTACGCGAGGTTCTCCACGTCGGGGACCAGGAAGCCGATGAAGCTGCGGGTGTGCGACCGCAGAGACCGGGCGAGCCGGTTCGCGACGTAGCCGCGTCGCACCGCGAGCGAGCGGACCCGCTCGGCGACCTCGGGACGCACCGCCGCGCTGTTGTTGAGCGCCCGGGACACGGTGGCGATCGACAGGTCGAGCTCGTCCGCCAGGTCCACGATCCGGACCGGGGCACCGTCTCCGTCCGCGCGCATCGGCTCGGCGATGTCCGGTTCTCCGGACCCCGACGGGCTGGACGTGCGCGACGCTGCCATGTGACCTTCCCGAGATGCAAACGTTTACAAGACCTTCATGGAGGTGGGGTACCGCTGTCAAGAGGTTGCGAGGAACGCGTTCGCCGCGAGGGTCCGAACGCGAGCGCCCGGTCGCGAGACCGTTGCGATACCTTGTGCACGGCAGGCGCACCTGGTCGCGACCGCACACGAAGGCCGCTCGGGCCTGTGGCACCCTCCAGGGACGCGATCACCCGGAGCGGAGCGGAGTATCACGTGAGGGCTCGTCGCGGTTCGTCGCCGCGTCGGGCGCGGCGCCGATGATGCGGCTCGGCCGCCGGCGGGCGGACGACGAGATCTGGCGCACCGGTCCCACGTTCATCGCCAGCGACCGCACCGTCGCGAGGTACGTCGCCCGGCCGATGGCCGACTTCTTGCGGATCGAGTCGGCCGGTGGGGTGCTGCTGGTCCTCGCGGCCGTCGTGGCGATGGTGTGGGCGAACTCGGCATGGTCGGACTCCTACGCCGCGCTCTGGCAGACCGAGATCAACGTCGAGGTTGGCTCCTGGCGGGTGTCGGAGGACCTGCAGCACTGGGTCAACGACGCACTGATGGTGATCTTCTTCTTCGTCGTCGGGCTCGAGATCAAGTACGAGATCGTGGCCGGCCACCTGCGCGACCCCAAGGCTGCCTCGCTGCCCATCATCGCGGCGTTCGGTGGGATGGCGGTGCCGGCGCTGCTCTACTTCCTCATCGCCGGCCGTGGGGAGGGCTCGGCGGGATGGGGGATCCCGATGGCCACCGACATCGCCTTCGCGGTCGGTGTGCTGGGACTCCTCGGACGACGGATCCCGGCGCCCGCGCGGATCTTCTTGCTGACCTTGGCCATCGTCGACGACATCGGCGCGATCACCGTGATCGCGGTGTTCTACACCGAGGACCTGTCCTTCGGGTGGCTGGCGCTCGCCGCCGCCGCGTTCCTGGGCGTCGTACTCCTGCGCCGGCTGCGTGTCTGGTCGATCCCGGTCTACGTCGTGGTCGGGGTCTTCGCATGGTTCGCGACCTACCAGTCCGGCGTCCACGCCACCGTCGCCGGAGTCCTCCTCGGTCTGCTCACTCCCGCGAAGTCGCTGCTCGACGAGAAGGTCGCCCGCCAGTACGCGCGCCGGGCGCTCGAGGACGACAGGTTCAGCGTCGAGGAACTCGGCCAGCTGCGCTTCCTGCTCCGTGAGTCGGCTCCGATGGTGGTCCGGCTGCAAAGCACGCTGCACCCGTTCAGCAGCTACGTCGTGCTGCCGATCTTCGCCCTGGCCAATGCGGGCATCGCCCTCGGTGGCGGGGTGCTGCCCGCCGCGATGGGCTCCGAGGTCACGATGGGCGTCGCCGCGGGCCTGCTGTTCGGGAAGGTGATCGGCATCACCTCGGCTTCCTGGCTGGCCACCAAGCTGGGCCTGGGCCGGCTCCCGCACCGCACGGGGTGGACCATGATGACCGGCCTCGGCCTGCTCGGCGGTGTCGGCTTCACCGTCTCGCTGTTCATCGCCGGACTGTCCTTCCCCGGCGAGGAGCAGCTGGTGGCCGACGCCAAGGTGGGGATCCTGGGGACCTCGGTGCTGGCCGCGGTGGTCGGCGCGCTCTTCCTGCTGCTCACCACCCGCTCCGCCCCGGAACGGGACACCACGGAGCGCGCGGCCGACTGAACCCCGCAGGAGCGAAACGTCCGGCGCTCAGGTCAGGCTGCGGACCCGGGCTCGGCAAGGTCGTCCGGGGCAAAGACCCGCAGCTCCTCGTCGTTGGCGAGATGCACCGGTGCGCACGGGACGCCGGCCCGGCGAGCCGCGGAGGTCAGCCCGCGGGCCCACGCACGATCGTCGTCGGTGATGAGCCGAGAACCGGGCCGTGAGTAGAGGAAGGCGACCTTCCCGCCCGGGACGTCGTTCTCGAGAAGCTCCGCGCAGACCCATAGCAGGTTGGTGAGCAACCGATCGTCGGGGCGGTCGGGGAGCTCGTCGATCTTGGTGATCATCGCCTCCGCACGGTCGTCGGCCGTGAGCAGGTGCAGCCACAACGCGGGCCGGGTGAAGCCGAGTGGGCCCATCAGTGCCCGCCAGTGTCGGTGCAGGTCTGCCTGGCTGTGGACGGGAGGCATGTCCTCGGGACGCTGGAGGGGTGGGATGTCGTCGTTCATGGAAGACACCTTGGCGTCTGCGAGCGAGTCACGCGAACGGTTGTCCACAGGGCGCTCGAGCACCCCCCGTCGTACGCCGGGAATCTTCGCCGCCCGCCCCATGTTGGGAACGGGACCGACACCCGACGCACCGGAGGCGCCACCCGATGAGCCAGCTGTTCACGTCGATCACCCTGAAGCGGACCAGGATCCGGAACCGGGTCTGGGTCTCGCCGATGTGTGAGTACTCCGCGGTCGACGGGGTGCCGAACGACTGGCACCTGGTGCACCTGGGCTCGTTCGCGCGTGGCGGCGCCGGACTGGTCTTCACCGAGGCCACCGCGGTATCGCCCGAAGGGCGGATCTCCCGGGCCGACACCGGCATCTGGGACGACGAGCAGCGTGACGCGTGGACCCGAATCGTGGAGTTCGTGCACGGCCAGGGCTCCGCCGCGGGCATGCAGCTCGCCCATGCGGGCCGCAAGGCGTCCACGGTGCCGCCCTTCGAGGGCCGCGGACCGGTCGCTGACGCGGACGGTGGCTGGCAGCCGGTGGCGCCGTCCGCGATCGCCTATCCGGGGCTCCGCGAGCCGCGGGAGCTTTCCGCCGATGACCTCGCCGGCGTGGTCGACGACTTCGTCCGGGCCGCGCGGCGTGCGCTGGAGGCGGGGTTCGACGTGCTCGAGGTCCACGCCGCCCATGGGTACCTCCTCCACGAGTTCCTCTCGCCGCTGTCGAACCAGCGCACCGACGAGTACGGCGGCTCCTTCGAGAACCGTGCGCGTCTGCTGGTGGAGGTCGTCGAGGCGCTCCGGCTGACCGTGGCCGAGTCCACCCCGCTCGTCGTCCGCATCTCCGCGACCGACTGGGTCGAGGGCGGCTGGACCACCGATGACTCGGTGCGTCTGGCGACGGTGCTGCGTGACGCGGGTGTCGACCTCGTCGATGTCTCCAGCGGCGGGAACGCGCCGGCCGACATCCCGCTCGAACCCGGCTACCAGGTGCGGTTCGCGCGCCGGATCCGGGAGGAGGCCGGCATCGCGACGGGGGCGGTCGGCCTGATCACCGAGCCGAAGCAGGCGGAGGACATCGTGGCCGACGGTTCCGCCGACGTGGTGCTCCTCGCCCGGGCGCTTCTCCGGAACCCGCACTGGGCGCTCCAGGCGGCGCACGAGCTCGGCGTCGAGCCGGGTGCGGGTGTCGACTGGCCCCGACAGTACCTGCGCGCACGGGTTCGCTGACCCACTGCGGCGTTGGGTACGACGTCGGCTACGGCGTCGGTTCCGGCTCCGTGGGCGTGAGGACCGCACCGGTCCCGGAGTCCGTCCCTGCGCCGGTCCCGGTGCCGGTCCCGGTGCCGGTCCCTGCGCCGGTCCCTGCGCCCGTCTCGGGGGGCGGCTCGGTGCCGGTCAGGCGCGGGGTGTTGATCGAGCCCAGGCCGATCTCCGGCTGGGTGGGCGGCTGGTCGACGGTGACGTCCGGTGGAACGGTCGGGGTGCCGGTGGGCTCCGGGGACGGGGTCACGGTCGGCGTCGGGACCGGAGTCGGTGCAGCCGTGGTGCCGGGGTCCTCCGGTGGCTGGGACGGTTCGGCGGCCGGTTGGGTCGGTTCCGGCAGCACGGGGGCAGGCGTCTCCCCGGCACCCGCGGTCGGCGAGGCGGCAGCGGAGGGAAGCGGCTGCGAAGCGGCGCCCGTCGGTGCCGTGGGTGGAATCGGCTGCCCGGTGGTCACCACCTCACCGTCGGGGGCGGACGTCTCCTCGGCGCGCGGCGACGTGTCGGAGGCGACCGGACCCGGGGCCAGCGGTGGCAGGTTCGCGCCGGGCGCGGGCGCGACAGCTGCCGGGAAGATGCTCGGTACCAGGACCTCGGGGGCGATGCAGCCGCCCACGGCGGGACAGATGGACGCCTGCACGCTCGGGAGCACCACCGAGGGCCGCGGCCGCGGGACGTCGCCGGCCGGTTCGCTGGTGTCCGCGGTGACCGGCGACTCGCTCACGGGGACGTCGGCGTGCTGCCCGGCGGCGCTCAGCCTCGGACCTGGGAGGTCGATGCTCGGCAGCAGGTTCGCCGACGAGAGCATGATCCCGCCGATGGCCAACGCCAGCACGGCATACGCCACCGAGGCGGCGAGGTGCGTGGCGCGGGGTGAGGTCACCTGTCCAGCATCCCTTAACTTTGCCGCCGATGCGCCCCGCAAACGACCTATTTTCGGGTAGTCAGGCTGGGGGCGGGCAGACTGGGGCAGTGACGTCCTGGGTGCTTCACGTCGACCTCGACGAGTTCATTGCCGCGGTCGAGGTGCTGCGCCGTCCGGAGCTGGCGGGCAGACCCGTGGTGGTCGGGGGACGTGGTGACCCCCGCGAACGTGGGGTGGTGGCCACCGCGTCGTACGGGGCCAGGAAGTTCGGCGTCGGGTCCGGGATGCCGTTGCGGGTAGCGGCCCGCCGGTGTCCGGAGGCGATCTTCCTGCCGGTCGACGCGCCCGCCTACGAAGCGGCCTCGGCGCAGGTACGGGAGGTGCTGCGCGGGCTGGACGTGGTGGTCGAGGTGCTCGGGTGGGACGAGGCCTTCCTGGCCGTGGGGACCGACGACCCGGAGGCGTTCGCGAAGCTGGTCCAGCACCGCGTCCTCGAGGCGACCCGGCTGCACTGCTCGGTCGGGATCGGGGACAACAAGCTGCGCGCGAAGATCGCCACCGAGTTCGGCAAGCCCCAGGGGATGTTCCGGCTCACCGAGGAGAACTGGACCGAGGTGATGGCCGACCGGCCCACCGACGCGTTGTGGGGAATCGGGAGGAAGACCGCCAAGCGGCTCGCCGGGCACGGCATCCACACCGTCGCGGAGCTGTCGGCGACCGAGGCCGGCTGGCTGGCCGAGCGGCTCGGTCCGACGATGGGCCCGTGGTACCGCCGCCTCGCCCGTGGTGCGGACAGCTCCCCGGTGGTCGGTACGCCGTACGTCAACCGTTCGCACAGCCGGGAGACCACGTTCCAGCAGAACCTCAGCGAACCGGCCGACCTCGAGGCCGAGGTGCGGCGGCTGGCCCGTGCCGTCAGCCAGGACATCGGCTCGGAGGGGCGCCCGGCGGTCCGCGTCGCGGTGAAGGTGCGGTTCGCGCCTTTCGACACGCGCACCCGCAGCCTGACGCTGCCCGAGCCGACCGGCTCCGCGCCCCGGATCGAGGAGGCCGCGGTCAGCCTGCTGCACCGGTTCGACACCGGAAGGGAGGTCCGGCTGCTCGGCGTCCGCGCCGAGATGGCCGACCCCGCCGGATAGGCGGCTCGCGACTGTTGCCCTCGCCGGGACGACGGGGCATCGTGGTGCCCGTGGGAGGTGTCTCATGCGAGCACAGGTGGGCGACCGGCTGGTCGTGGAAGGCAAGACCGTGGAGATTCCCCGCCAGGTGGGGGAGGTCATCGAGGTGCAGGGCCAGGACGGAGGTCCGCCGTACCTCATCCGCTGGTCCGACGGGCACGAGGGACTGACGTTCCCGGGACCCGACGCACACATCGTCCCGGGCGGCTGAACCCGGCACACTGTGCGGCATGGTGGATGACTTCGTCGTAGCACGCAACCCGGACGGGGACTCGACGCTGCCGTACCTGCTCCGGATCCCGCTCGGATCGGAGGGCGTGATCCTCAAGGCCCGGGAGACCTGGCCGCGCACCAGCAAGGTCTACTGCCACCGGGTGGAGGACTGGCCGGGCGACGTCGAGATCGTCGAGCGGGTCCGGGTGCGCTCCTGCGTACGCCGGGGGGCCGCCATCGACCTGGTCCTCGACCGGGCCCGCGAGAACCGGTCACAGCTCGTGTTCACCCGCGTCCGTGGCGGGCGCCAGGCGATCTTCTGGCAGACCTCGCGCACCGCGAAGCAGGCCCGGCCGGCGGTCGCCGTTCCGTCGGCCCGGGCAGCGGGCATTCCCGATCTGGAGATCGTGGTCGACAGCCATGAGCGTTACGGTTACTCGTTCAAGGAGCAGCAGGTCAGCACCCGCCGCGCGTCGCTGGCCGCCGGGGACTACGGTCTGGTGCGCCACGGCGAGCTGCTCGCCGCGGTGGAGCGCAAGAGCCTCGCCGACCTCGTCTCCTCGTTGACCACGGGCAGGCTGAAGTACCAGCTGGCGGACCTGTCCGCGCTTCCGCGTGCGGCGGTCGTGGTCGAGGACCGGTACTCGCAGGTGTTCAAGCACGAGCGGGTCCGGCCCGCCGTGATCGCCGACGGACTGGCCGAGTGCCAGATCGCCTGGCCGACCGTGCCGATCATGTTCTGCGAGACCCGCCCACTGGCCCAGGAGTGGACCTACCGGTCCTCGCAGCGGCGCGGGTGGCGGCCGAGCAGGAGTACGGCGGAGAGCAGGCCGTGCTGGGTCTCGCCGCAGCGCGTCCGCTTGCCCCGCGCGACCCGACGCCGGCCGAGATGCGCGCCTGGGCGCTGACGCAGGGCATCGCGGTCTCGGACCGGGGCCGCGTCAAGCAGCAGATCGTGGACGCCTACCGGGCCGCTCGGGCCACCGGCGGGGGCTGACTCACACCTGCGGCATCACGTTCGCCGCGATCAGGCCGAGGTGGTCGAGGTCGGACAGGTCGAGCGCCTGGACGTAGACCCGCTGTGCTCCCGCGTCGCCGTACTGCCCGATCCGGTCCACGAGCTCCGCGGG
>DASSBE010000069.1:0-18320 GCA_035699065.1 Nocardioidaceae bacterium | reverse complement strand
TCTTCTGGAACTCACCCAACCGCTCGACCGGCCGGAAACCCATCGCCTCGTTGACGCCGATCATGTGGCTGTTCACCTCGGCGTTGTAGGTCACCAGCAGCTCGGCGTCCGGGTTCTCCTGCTGGAACCACGACAGGTTGCGGGTCTTGGTGGCCATCCCGAGCCGGTGTCCGCGATGGTTCCGGTGCGCCAGCGTGCCCCACTGGTACACCCGGCCGGCGTGATGGCGGGGCACGACCAGCTCGGAGTAGGCCGCGACCGTGCCGTCGGGGGCGATCCCCACCGTGGTGTACCGGCTGCGGCCGGAGTCCTCGAGCACCTGCTCGTTGGCCCGGATCCGGGTCGCGTCGATGACTTCGGGGTCCAGCTCGAGCTCACCGACCGGAGCGTCGGTCATCAGCGACCCGACGAGCTCACCGAAGGAGTCGATGATGTCGTCGGGGACGGGTCCGAGGAACTGCCGGATCCGGTACTCCGTGTGGTGCGGCGCGGCCTCGTCGACCAGCCGCTGGAGGAGGGTCTCGTCGGCGGGCAGGTCGAGCACCCGCATCACGTCGCCGAGACCGAAGTCGAAGCCTCGGTGCGTCAGGAAGTCGCTGTGCGGATGCCCGGCGCCGTCGGGCGGACAGTCGTAGGGAAAGCTGGCCTCGGCTGTCAGCGTCCGCCGGCCGTGCAGCCGGGCCAGCTCGCTCAGCGCCTCGAGCATGGCGGAGCCGTGACCGCGGTTGCGGTGCTCGGGGCGGGTGTGCAGCTCGACCCACGCCATCTGCAGGTTGTCCCGCGTCGGAAGCGCCACCGACCCCACCGCGACCACGGTCCCGTCCTCGCGACCGGTCAGGGCGAACGTCTTCTCCCCGTGGCTGTCGGTGAGGAACTGTGCCCGCAGCTCCTCGAGCATGTACGGCGTACTGACCTCTCGGCCGAACGTGCTGGACGCGTAGTAGCAGTCGTGCCACGCGGCGAGCGCGTCCGGGTCCGCTGCGTCGAGCGGTTCGATGACCACGGCGTTACAGGGCGAGCTGGGCCCGGACCACGTCGGCGAGCCGGTCCGCGAGCACCTGGGCCTGGTCGGCGGTCGACGCCTCGACCATCACCCGGACCAGGGCCTCGGTGCCCGAGGGGCGCAGCAGCACCCGGCCGGAGTCGCCGAGCTCGGCCTCGGCCTCGGCGACGGCGGCGGCCAGCACCGCGTCCTCGTCGGCGCGGGCCTTGTCCACGCCGGGCACGTTCACGAGCACCTGGGGCAGCCGGGTCATCACGTCGGCGAGGGCGGCCAGCGAGTCACCGGTCCCGGCCATCCGGGCCAGCACGTGCAGGGCGGTGAGGATGCCGTCACCGGTGGTGGCGTAGTCGCTCATGATCACGTGGCCGGACTGCTCGCCGCCGAGGGAGTACCGGCCGGCCTTCATGGCCTCGAGCACGTAACGGTCGCCGACCTTGGTCTGGCGGACACCGACGTTCTCGCGGCGCAGCGCCTGCACGAAGCCGAGGTTGCTCATCACGGTGGCCACGACGGTTCCGGACCTCAACGTGCCGCCGTCGCGCATGCCGAGCGCGAGGATCGCCAGGATCTGGTCGCCGTCGACGATGTTGCCCACGCTGTCGACTGCCAGGCAGCGGTCGGCGTCACCGTCGAGGGCGAAGCCCACGTCCGCGCCGTGCTCGATGACGGCCTTCTGCAGCAGCTCCAGGTGCGTGGAGCCGCAGCCGTCGTTGATGTTGAGCCCGTCCGGCTCCGCACAGATCGCGACGACGTCGGCACCGGCGTCGGACAGGGCCTTCGGCCCGGCGACCGAGGCGGCCCCGTGCGCACAGTCCAGGACCACCCTGATCCCGTCCAGCCCGCGGGGCAGCGTGCTCACCAGGTGCCGGGTGTAGTCGGTCACGGCGTCGTCGTAGCTGCGCACCCGTCCCACGTTCGCCCCGGTCGGCCGTTTCCACGGTTCGCGCAGCCGCTTCTCGATGGCGATCTCGACGGTGTCGTCGAGCTTGACGCCGCCGCGGGCCAGGAACTTGATCCCGTTGTCGGCCATCGGGTTGTGGCTGGCGGAGAGCACCACACCGAGGTCGGCGTTCAGCGACCCGGTGAGGTAGGCGACCCCCGGCGTGGGCAGCACGCCGAGCAGGAGCACGTCGACCCCGGCGGAGGTCAGCCCCGCGACGACCGCGGCCTCGAGGAACTCCCCGGAGATCCGGGTGTCGCGGCCGACGACGGCAACGGGCCGGTGTCCTTCGAAGACACCGGCCTCGCCGAGGACGTGCGCGGCGGCGACGGAGAGGTCGAGCGTGAGCTCGGCGGTGAGCTCGCCGTTGGCGAGTCCACGCACCCCGTCGGTGCCGAAGAGGCGACCCACTCGTGGGCCCGGCTCAGCGCTTGCTGAACTGCGGAGCCTTGCGGGCCTTCTTCAGACCAGCCTTCTTGCGCTCGATGACGCGTGCGTCGCGGGTGAGCAGCCCGGCCTTCTTCAGCGACGGCCGGTTCGCGTCGACGTCGATCGCGTTGAGCGCGCGGGCCACGCCGAGACGCAGCGCGCCGGCCTGTCCGGTGATCCCGCCTCCGTGGATGCGCGCGATCACGTCGAAGCGGTCGACCAGGTCGGTGGTCACGAACGGCTCGTTGACGACCTGCTGGTGCAGCTTGTTCGGGAAGTACTCGGCGAGCGGACGTCCGTTCACGGTCCACTGACCCGTGCCCGGGACCAGGCGGACGCGCGCGACGGCCTCCTTGCGACGGCCGGTGGCCGCTGCCGGAGCGATGGTCGCCGGGCGCTCGGGAGCGTCGGGGGACGGTGCGCTCTCGGAGCTGTAGGCGACACCCTGCTCGTTGGCCTGGAAGGTCTCCTCGCCGGCCTGCTCGGTGTCCTGCGTTGTGGTCGTGTCAGCCACGGATTTCCTCGCTCGTGAATTCTTGGTTCGAAAAGTTACTGGGAGATCTGGGTGATCTCGAACGGCTTGGCCTTCTGGGCCTGGTGCGGGTGCTCGGGTCCGGCGTACACCTTGAGCTTCTTCAGCATCTGGCGACCGAGCCGGTTCTTGGGCAGCATGCCCCAGACCGCCTTCTCGATGGCACGACGGGGGTGCTTGTCCAGCAGCTCGCCGAACGGGGTCGAGGACAGCCCGCCCGGGTAGCCCGAGTGCCGGTAGGCAAGCTTGGTGACCGCCTTGTCGCCGGACAGCGCGACCTTGTCCGCGTTGACGATGATCACGAAGTCGCCGCCGTCGACGTGCGGGGCGAAGGTCGGCTTGTGCTTGCCGCGAAGCAGCGTCGCGGTCTGGACGGCGAGCCGTCCGAGCACCACGTCGGTGGCGTCGATGACGTGCCACTCGCGCTGGATGTCAGCGGGCTTCGGGCTGTACGTACGCACGGATGTTTGCCTTCTGATCGAGTCGGTCTGCCTGAGGATCGTGCTGGTCGGCCCACTTCCGGGAGCCGGGCGGCGGTCGGCGACACGAGGGTGTTCCCACGCAGCGATGATGTCGGCCGGGCCGCGACCGTCAAGAATACCGGCGCGCCGCCCCCGCGGTCAAAACGGACCCGGTTTCCCTGTTCACCGGGTTCGGGCATAAGTTGGGTCCCACCTCAACTACACATCATTGTATGACGCCCCCCGGCCGATGGCCCAGACGGCGGATCCGCCGCCTGGAGCGTCCCGGGCCCCCGAACAGCGAGGAGCCGACGTGACCGAGAGCACGGCCACTGCTTCCAGCAACGCCCAGTCCTCCGCCTCCGGTGACAGCCTGACTGTCCGAGACAACCGGACCGGCCAGGAGTACGACGTACCGATCACCGACGGGACGATCCGCGCCGGCGACATCGGCAAGATCAAGTCCGGCGAGGACACGCCGGGCCTTGCGGTCTACGACCCCGGGTTCGTCAACACCGCGTCGTGCCGCAGCTCGGTCACCTTCATCGACGGCGACAAGGGGATCCTGGAGTACCGGGGCTACCCGATCGAGCAGCTCGCCGAGAAGTCGTCGTACCTCGAGGTCGCCTACCTGCTCGTGCACGGCGAGCTGCCGACCCGGGACCAGTACGAGTCCTGGGCGCACGAGATCACCTACCACACCTTCGTGCACGAGAACGTGCGGACGTTCATGCAGGGCTTCCGCTACGACGCGCACCCGATGGGCATGCTGATGGCGTCCGTGGGGGCCCTGTCCACGTTCTACCCCGAGTCGCGCAACATCTCCGACGGCGACAACCGGCACATGCAGATCGTGCGGATGATCGCGAAGATGCCGACCCTGGGCGCCTGGGCTTTCCGGCACGCGCAGGGCAAGCCGTACATCTACCCCGACAACGACCTCGGCTACGCCGCTAACTTCCTCGCCATGCTGTTCCGGATGAGCGAGCAGAAGTTCAACGCCGACGAGCGGCTGGTCCGGGCGCTCGAGGTGCTGTTCATCCTGCACGCCGACCACGAGCAGAACTGCTCCACCAACGCGGTGCGCTCGGTCGGCTCGAGCCAGGTCGACCCCTACTCGGCCGTCTCGGCCGGGATCGCCGCGCTCTACGGTCCGCTGCACGGCGGCGCGAACGAGGCCGTGCTGCGGATGCTGCGCCGGATCGGCACCGTCGACAAGGTGCCCGAGTTCATCGAGGGCGTGAAGAGCGGCAAGGAACGCCTGATGGGCTTCGGGCACCGGGTCTACAAGAACTACGACCCGCGCGCGAAGATCATCAAGAAGGCCGCCGACGACGTCTTCGAGGTCACCGGGGTCAACCCGCTGCTGAAGATCGCGCTGGAGCTGGAGAAGATCGCGCTCGAGGACGAGTACTTCGTGGGCCGCAAGCTGTACCCGAACGTGGACTTCTACAGCGGCCTGATCTACGAGGCGCTGCAGTTCCCGCCGGAGATGTTCACGGTGCTGTTCGCGATCCCGCGCACGTCCGGCTGGCTGGCGCAGTGGCTGGAGCTCGTGCAGGACCCCGAGCAGAAGATCGCCCGGCCCAAGCAGATCTACAC
The DNA here is from genome assembly GCA_035699065.1 of Nocardioidaceae bacterium. Lineage (GTDB taxonomy): Bacteria > Actinomycetota > Actinomycetes > Propionibacteriales > Nocardioidaceae > Nocardioides_C. Next base: position 13,353 of record DASSBE010000069.1, on the reverse strand, counting down.
CGGCGACCGGACCCTCGACTTCGTACCGGCCACCGAGCGCTGGAAGTAGCCCCGCCCCGGCCGTCGTTTCATCAAGGTCTGTACCTGAACCTGCACCTCCCACGACGCGCAGATCGTGGGAGGTGCAGGTTTCTCTGCATACCTTGAGGAAGCAGCAAGGGGGTTGTCGCGGAAGGCGGGGTCAGGCGGCGGTACGTCGGACGAAGCTCAGCCGCCATGCCTCCGGCCCGCGCTCGAGGTAGTCCACCTCGAACTTTCCGGGTGAACGCTGCTCCACCTGTGCCAGCAGCGGCAGCGGGTCGTGCGGGGCGACCAGGACCAGGCCACCACCGGGCCGGACCGCGTCCAGCGCGCCGAAGATAGTCGCGTGCCGGATCGCGTGCGGCACCACCCGGGCGTCGAGCTCGGGGTAGCCGGGGCCGTCGACCTCGCCGCAGGTGCAGCTGTGCGCGCCACAGCCGGACTCCGCCTCCTCCCCGTGCCCGTGCGCGTCGTGGGCGTCGTGACCGCTCTCCCCGCCCAGCAGCTCGTGCATGCCGGAGAGCATGGCCGCCACCGACACGTCGGGCGCGGTGGTCAGCAGCGGCAGCACCAGCTCGTTCTCCTTCGCCAGATGAGCGTCGAACATCACCTGCAGCGCCTTCGCGGCGGCCGCGGCCCGCACCAGGTCGGCGGACTCGCCGAGCTCGCGCACCAGGGCGGTGATCACCTCGTGCTCAGCGAGCATGCCGTCCACGAGCAGCCGACCCTCGCTCTTCTCGTGCGCGGCCGGGTACATCGCCTTCTCCTCGGCCAGGGCGTGCGGCACCAGATCGTGGTCGCACCAGGCCACGAGATCGGCCCGTGCCGCATCGGCCGACACCTCGTCACCCCGGGACGCCGCGGCAAGCAGCGTCTCCACCCGGATGGCGAGCATCCCGGCCATCTGCGCGTGGTGCTGCTCGACGGCTGCGGCAGCGGTGGCATCCGCCTCGCTCGAGGCGAGAACGACGTTGTTCATGAGGGGTCCTCCGACTTTCGTGGCCGGTTTTCGGCCGGGTGGCGTCGCCCGGTTAGCGACTGCGCCAGGATTTTATTACACTTCATCCCGTGGAAAACAATCCAGGGGCGAAAGGCCTCTCCACCGCCGGCTGGGGCCCACGCCCGGCCCGCCGTCCGGCACCGCTCTCGCGCCCCCGCGCCGACCTGCTCGAGACGCTTCGCGCGCAACCCGAACCCACCACGATGGCTGCCCTCGTGGCGGCCACCGGTCTGCACGCCAACACGCTGCGCGACCATCTCGACGCCCTGGTCCGGCGCGGCCTGGTCCGCCGTCACCGCGCGACACCGAGCGGACGCGGACGTCCGGCCTGGCTCTACGAGACCACCGAAGTCGAGGAGGACTCCGGCCGTTCGGAGTACGCCGGCCTCGCCGCCACCCTGGCCGCGGCGATCCACCGCAGCAGCGAGACCCCGCGCGAGGACGCGATCGCGGCCGGCACGGAGTGGGGTCATGAGCTGGCCCGCAGCCTCGGGGGTCCCGCGGCTGCCGGTGCGGGGCCCGCCCGGGACCGGGTCGTGGCCCTGCTCGGTGAGATCGGTTTCGCTCCGGAGCGCGACAGCTCCACGTCCGTCGTACGCCTGACCCGGTGTCCGTTGCTGGAGGCCGCGCACAAGTACCCCGACGTGGTCTGCGGCGTTCACCTCGGCCTCGTCCGGGGCGCGCTCGAGGAGTACGGCGCCGACCCGGCCGGGACCGACCTGGTGCCCTTCGCCGAACCAGGCGCCTGCCGGCTCGAGATGACGTCGAGTACGACGGACGCGCCATGACGACCACCGCTCCTGTTCCTGTCGCGGGCGCTCGCTCCGCCGTCCCGCCCCACGAGGCGCCGTCCTCGTTGCTGCGGCGGGCGGCCTTCCTGCTCCCCGCCGTCCTCGCCATGCTCGCCGGTCTCGACGCGGCGCTGATGCTGCTCGGGCTGCCCGCACCCGTCTCGACCGACCGGCTGCCGGACGTGCACGGCATGCTCCTGGTCTACGGCTTCGTCGGGACGCTGATCTCCCTCGAACGCTCCGTCGCGCTCAGGCGACGGGCCGGGTTCCTGGCGCCCGCGCTGCTCGGCCTCGGCGGGTTGCTGCTGCTCTCCCCCGCGCCGATCCAGGTCGGGAAGGCGGCGCTGCTGCTCGGGTCCGTGGCGATGGTGGCCGTCTACGTCCCGCTCTGGCGACGCCAGCGCGACGAGTCCGTCCTGGTCCAGGCCTTCGGCGCGGTGCTCGCGGTCGGGTCGCTGACCCTGTGGCTCGGCGGGGTCCCGGTCGCCGCGCTGCTGCCCTGGCTGATGGGGTTCATCGTGCTCACCATCGGCGGCGAGCGCCTCGAGCTCGCCCGGATCGCGATGGGCGCCACCGCCGGCCGGACCCTGGTGCTGCTCTCGACCGGGCTCGTCAGCGGCGTGGTCGCCTCACTGCTGTGGCCGCGGGTCGGGTACCCGCTGCTCGGGCTGACGGTTCTCGCGCTGGTCGGCTGGCTCGCGGCCCACGACGTGGCGCGCCGCACGATCCGTGCGCGCGGGCTGGTCCGGTTCATGGCCGGCTGCATGCTGGCCGGCTACTTCTGGCTGGCAGTCGCCGGCGGCACCTGGCTGCTGGGCGGCCCGGCGCTCGACGGTGTCCGGTACGACGCGGTGGTGCACGCCGTGTTCCTGGGCTTCACGCTCTCGATGATCATGGCCCACGCGCCGGTGATCCTGCCCGCGGTGCTGCGGCGTCCACTGCCCTACCACCCGGTGCTGCTGGTGCCCGCGGTGCTGCTGCACCTGTCCCTGGTCCTGCGCCTGTGGGTGGGCGACGCGCTCGGACAGCACGCCGTGTGGCAGGTCGCCGGCGTGCTGAACATCGCGGCCCTGCTGCTGTTCGCCGTGCTCGCCGCCTGGTCCGCGTCCACAGCGCCCTCAGGACGGGCGGTGGCCCGATGAGCGGTGGCGGGGAGACGAGCCGGGTGACGAGCCGGGGGGCGAGCCGGGGGGCGAGCCGGGGTTTCTGGCCGCTGCGTGACCTGCCGGTCGTGCTCTGGCTCATGCTCGTGGCCGTCTCCGCCCTGGTGCACCCGTTCGTCCCCGCGCCGCGGTGGCTGATGATCCACCTGCTGCTGCTCGGTGCGGTCAGCCACGCCATCGTCGTGTGGAGCAAGCACTTCGCCGACGCGCTTCTGCACACCGCGCCGCGACCGGAGGACCGACGGATGCAGTCATGGCGGCTGCTGCTGCTCAACGGCGGCGCGGTCGGCGTGGTCGCCGGGGTGCTGGCCGACCTGTGGCCGGTCACGGTCGCCGGTGCCGCAGCGGTCGCGGGGGCCGTCGTGTGGCACGGCGCGGCCCTCGCGCTGCAGATGCGGCGCGCGCTGCCGTCTCGGTTCGGGCCGACCGTCCGGTTCTACGTCGCGGCCGCCTGCTTCCTGCCCGTCGGCGCGACCCTCGGCACGCTGCTGGCGCGTGGCCTGTCCGACCCGCTGCACGAGCAGGTGATGCTGGCTCATGCCCTGGTCAACGTGCTGGGCTGGATGGGGCTGACCGTCCTCGGCACGCTGGTCACCTTGTGGCCCACCATGCTGCGCACCCGGATCGTCGAAGGCTCCGAGCGGTCGGCCCAACGTGCGCTGCCGACCCTCGTGATCTCGCTCGTCGCCGCCGCGACCGCCGCCCTGCTGGGGTTGCCGATCCTCGCCGCGCTCGGCGTGCTCGGCTACCTCGGCGGACTCGCGCTGATCGCGACCGCACTGGTCGCCGAGGCCCGCGGCAAGGCCCCCGCGGCCTTCCCGACCTGGTCGGTGCTGGCCGCGCTCGGCTGGCTGGTCGGCTGCCTGCTCGCCCTGGCCGTCGGCATCGGGACGGCGACCTCCTGGGCGGTGGCCGGAGACCGTTTCGGCTGGATCACGCCGTTCCTCGCCGCCGGCTTCGGCGCACAGGTGCTGCTCGGCGCCTCCTCCTACCTGATCCCGATGGCAGTAGGCGGCGGACCGGCTCCGGTGCGCGCCGCCAACACCGTCCTGGACAAGGGCGGGGCGTTGCGGATCGTGGTCACCAACGCCGGCCTGCTGCTGTGCGCGCTCCCGGTCCCCAGCGTGGTCCGGGTGATCGCCTCAGGGCTGGTGCTGGTCGCCCTCGCGTCCTTCCTCCCGCTGCTGTTCCTGGCTCTCCGCGCCTCCCGCCGAGCCAAGGCCTCCCCGGCGTCACCGGCGTCACCGGCGTCACCGGCCGCACCGGCCGCACCGGCCGCACCGGTCTCACTGGGGCCACGGCAGCCGGCCGCGCCCAACGGCGCCAGGCCGCACGGTCAGGTCACCGGCCTGGCCGCAACCGGGCTGGCCGCGGTGGTCCTCGCGGTCGCCGCCGGCGTCGCCCTCGACCCCTCCGCGCTGGCCGGCGCCCGCGACACCGTGGCTGCTTCGGCGGGCGTGGCCGCCACGGGGCAGACCAGCACTGTCCGGGTCGAGGCACGCGACATGCGCTTCACCCCGGCGACGATCGAGGTGCCGGCCGGCAACCGGCTGGTGATCGAGGTGCAGAACACCGACGACGAGGACGTGCACGACCTGGTGCTGGACTCCGGCGCCGACAGCGGACGGCTCTCGCCGGGCGAGTCGGCGCGACTGGACGTCGGCGTAGTCGGCCGCGACCTCGACGGCTGGTGCTCGGTGGTGGGACACCGGCAGATGGGCATGGTGCTCTCGATCACGGTGTCCGGTGCCGGACCAGGACCGGACGAGCAGCACGACGCTGCGGGAACCACCGGCGCGCACGGAACGGCGCCGGACGCCCCCGCCCCGGGGGGTTCCCACACCGGTGGCGCCGCCGGGAACCTCGACTTCATGGCCGCACCGGGTCCGGACTTCGTGCCCCACGACGCCGCGCTTCCTCCGTTGCAAGACGTCCGGGTGCACCGGCGTACCTTCACCGTCGAGGAGGTCGACCGCGAGGTGGCCCCCGGTGTCACCCAGCATCTGTGGACCTTCAACGGCACCGCCCCCGGGCCGGTCCTGCACGGACGCGTCGGTGACGTGTTCGAGATCAGGCTGGTCAACGGCGGCACGATGGGCCACTCGATCGACTTCCACGCCGGCGCGCTCGCCCCGGACCGGCCGATGCGCACGATCGCCCCCGGCGAGTCGCTGGTCTACCGGTTCCGGGCGACGCGGGCCGGTGTGTGGATGTACCACTGCTCCTCGATGCCGATGTCCGCACACATCGCCAACGGCCTGTTCGGTGCTGTGGTGATCGAGCCGCCCGGGCTGCCCGACGTCGACCGCAGCTACCTGCTGGTGCAGTCCGAGCTCTACCTGGGCGCGCAGGGCGGGCCGGTGGACTTCGACAAGGTGCGTGCCGAGCAGCCGGACGCGGTCGTCTTCAACGGCTACGCCAACCAGTACGACCAGCGGCCGCTGCCCGCCCGGGCCGGCGAACGGGTCCGGGTCTGGGTGCTCGACGCAGGACCGAACCGGTCCTCGTCCTTCCACGTGGTCGGTGGTCAGTTCGACACCGTGTACGCCGAGGGCGCGTATCTGCTGGGCGGTGCCGGCAACGACGGCGTCGGCGGTGCACAGAGCCTGGGGCTGCAGCCGGCCCAGGGCGGGTTCGTCGAGCTCAGCTTCCCCGAGGCCGGCCACTATCCGTTCGTGTCGCACGTGATGGTCGACGCCGAACGCGGCGCGCACGGCCTCTTCGAGGTGACCGAGTGAGCCGCCGGACCGGCGCCCCGGCTATCGTGCGGCCATGCGCAGCACCGACCATGCCACCGGCGCCGCAGCCGTAGCGGTCGTGTTCGACCTCGGCAACGTGCTGATCCGGTGGGACCCGCAGCCGGCCGTCGCCGCGGAGCTCGGTGCCGAGGAGGCCACCCGGTTCCTGACCGCGACCGACTTCGACTTCGCCGCCTGGAACTACGAGCAGGACCGGGGCAGGCGGTGGGACGAGGCCGAGGCGGCCGCCGTCCGCTCGCACCCGCACTGGGAGCGTCACCTGCTCGCCTACCGACGCAACTTCGACGCCTCGCTGACCGGCCCGATCGAGGACAGCGTGCAGATCCTTCGCGAGCTGCACAGCCACGGTGTCCCGTTGTTCGCGCTGACCAACTGGTCCGCCGAGCTGTTCCCCCGTGCCCTGGCCCGCTTCGACTTCCTGTCGCTGTTCGACGACATCGTGGTCTCCGGCGACGAGCGGGTCGCCAAGCCGGCCCCGGAGATCTTCGACCTCCTCCGCCAACGGGTGCGCCGGCCGTTGACCGAGTGTGTCTTCGTCGACGACAGCCCGGCCAACGTGGAGGCTGCGTCAAGCGCCGGGATGGACGCGCTGGTGTTCACCGACACCGGCCACCTGCGCGACGACCTGCGCGCGCGAGGGTTGCCGCTCGCTGCGCCGAAGCGCTGAGACGACCGGCACCCCGGCTCAGCGAACGCGTTGCACCCGCCCCTCGTCCCAGACCGGGCCGTCGGGCTCGTAGACCGACCCGTCGGCCCCGTAGACCAGGAAGCGGTCGAAGCCGCGCGCGAACCAGCGGTCGTGGGTGACCGCGACGACGGTTCCCTGGAACGCCTCGAGCCCCTCCTCCAGTGCTTCGGCCGACTCCACGTCGAGGTTGTCGGTGGGCTCGTCGAGAAGCAGCAGGGTTGCTCCGGACAGTTCCAGGAGCAGGATCTGGAACCTCGCCTGCTGACCCCCGGACAGTGAGTCGAACCTCTGCTCGGCGGCGTGCGCGAGCTCGTAGCGGTCCAGGGCCCGGGCAGCGGGCTCCCGAGGCAGCCCGTCACGATGCTCGTCGCCGCGATGCAGGATCTCCAGCAGCGTGCGGCCGACCAGCTCGGGATGCTCGTGGGTCTGCACGAAGAAGCCGGGACGCACACGCGCACCGAGCCGTGCCCTACCGGTGTGGGCCACCGGCTTCAGCGCGACCGAGCCGACCGGCCGGTGCTCCACGTCGGGGTCGGAGCCACCCGCGGCGAGCAGCCGGAGGAAGTGCGACTTGCCCGAGCCGTTGGACCCCAGCACGGCCACCCGTTCGCCGTACCAGACCTCGAGGTCGAAGGGCCGCATCAGCCCGGTGAGCTCGAGGTGCTCGCACACCACCGCCCGCTTGCCGGTGCGTCCGCCGCGCAGCCGCATCGTCACCTTCTGCTCGCGCGGGATCGCCTGCGGCGGTCCGGCCTCCTCGAACTTCCGGAGCCTCGTCTGGGCGGCGCGGTACTGCGACGCGAGCCCGTCGTTGTACTCGGCCTTGATCTTGTAGCGCAGCACCAGCGCCTTCAGCTTGGCGTGCTCCTCGTCCCAGCGGCGGCGCAGCTCCTCGAAGCGCGCGAACCGGTCACGGCGTGCCTCGTGGTAGGACGCGAACCCGCCCGGATGCACCCACACGGTGTTCCCGGCGGCACCGAGCTCGACGGTGACCACCCGGGTGGCGGTGTTGTTCAGCAGCTCCCGGTCGTGGCTGATGTAGAGGATCGTCTTCGCGGACTCGTTGATCCGCTGCTCGAGCCACGTCTTTCCCGGCACGTCGAGGAAGTTGTCCGGCTCGTCGAGCAGCAGCACCTCATCGGGGCCCCGGAGGAGGAACTCGAGAACCAGCCGCTTCTGCTCCCCTCCCGAGAGCGTGCTCAGCTCGCGGTACCTCACCCGGTCGTAGGACACCCCGAGCGCCGCCGTACAGCACACGTCCCAGATCACCTCGAGGTCGTAGCCGCCGGCGTCTGCCCACTCGGTGAGTGCGACGGCGTACCGCATCTGGGTCTTCTCGTCGTCGGACTCCATCATCGCCAGCTCGCAGGCGTCGACCCGCTCCGCCGCCTCGCGTGCTCGAGCCGGTGAGACCGACAGCAGCAGGTCGTGCACGGTCCTTCCCTCGTTGCCGTGAGTGACCATCTGCCGCATCACCCCGAGCCCGCCGCTGCGGGTGACCGCCCCGGCATACGGCACCAGGTCGCCGGTGATGATCCGCAGCAGCGTGGTCTTGCCCGCACCGTTGGCGCCGACCAGCGCGACCTTCGCACCCTCACCGACCCGGAACGAGACGTCGTCGAGCAGCACCCGTCCGTCCGGGAGCTCATACCTGACACCTGCGACGTCTACGTGGCCCACAGTCGACCATTGTGAAGGCGTACGACGGGCGGCGCGACCCGATTAGCGCGCGGACTCCTCACGCGGAGTCGCTGACCTCGCCGAGCGCCGAGGAGCGACCGGCCTCGAGGCGGGCCACCGGGACCCGGAACGGTGAGCAGGACACGTAGTCGAGGCCGACCGCGTCGAAGAAGTGGATGGAGTCCGGGTCCCCGCCGTGCTCGCCGCAGATGCCCAGGTGCAGGTCGGGACGGCGCTCCCGGCCCTTCTCGGCGGCGAACTTCACCAGCCGGCCGACACCGTCGACGTCGAGCGTCTCGAACGGCGAGACCCCGAAGATGCCCTTCTCCAGGTAGGTGCTGAAGAAGGAGGCCTCCACGTCGTCGCGGGAGAAGCCCCACGTCATCTGGGTCAGGTCGTTGGTGCCGAAGGAGAAGAACTCCGCGGCCTCGGCGATCTCCCCTGCGGCCATCACCGCGCGCGGCAGCTCGATCATCGTGCCGACCTTGAAGCTGAGCTTCACGTCGCGCTCGTCCTCGATCTCGCCGGCGACCTTGATGATGTCCGCCTTGACCAGCTCGAGCTCCTGGACGGTGGCGACCAGCGGGATCATGATCTCCGGCTGCGGGTCGCCGCCGGCCCGCGTCCGCTCCGCAGTCGCCTCCAGGATCGCCCTTGCCTGCATGGCGAAAAGACCGGGGATGACGATGCCGAGCCGGACACCGCGCAGACCCAGCATCGGGTTCTGCTCGTGCAGCCGGCTGACTGCCTCGAGCAGCTTGTGGTGCAACGTGTCCTTGTTCCCCCGCTCGTCCTCGAGCGCGACGGCGACCGACAGGTCGGTGTAGTCGGGCAGGAACTCGTGCAACGGCGGGTCGATCAGCCGGATGGTCACCGGCAATCCGTCCATCGCCGCCAGGATGCCGATGAAGTCCTCCCGCTGCGACGGCAGCAGCGCCGACAGCGCCTCCTCCTGCTGCTCGGTCGAGTCCGCGACGATCAGGTTCTCGACGAGTGCCTTGCGCTCGCCGAGGAACATGTGCTCGGTGCGGCAGAGCCCGATGCCCGCGGCGCCGAACCTGCGGGACCGCGCGGCGTCGTCGGGTGTGTCGGCGTTGGCGCGGACCGCGAGCCGACGGGCCCGGTCGGCGTGCTCCATGATCCGGGCGACGGCCGCGACCAGCTCGTCGCCCTCGGCTGCGTCGTCTCCCTCGAAGTGACGGACCACGAGCGAGTCGACCACCGGCACCTCCCCGGCGAACACCTCACCGGTCGTGCCGTCGATGGAGATCACGTCCCCCTCGCCGACGGTGACACCGTCGGCGGTGCTGAACTGCTTGCGCTTCACGTCCACGTCGAGCGCGTCCGCGCCGCAGACGCAGGTGCGCCCCATCCCGCGGGCCACCACGGCCGCGTGCGAGGTCTTGCCGCCGCGGCTGGTCAGGATCCCCTTGGCGCAGACCATGCCCCGGAGGTCGTCCGGGTTGGTCTCCCGGCGCACGAGGATCACGTCCTCGCCGCGGTCGCTCCACTCCACCGCGGTGGAGGAGTCGAAGACCGCCTTGCCGACCGCCGCACCCGGCGAGGCGTTCATGCCCTTGGCGATGAGCCGGCGTTCGGCCGAGGAGTCGAACCGCGGGAACATCAGCTGGGCGAGCTGGTCGCCGGTGACCCGTCGCACCGCCTCGTCCATGTCGATCAGCCCCTGATCCACGAGCTGGCAGGCGATCCGGAACGCCGCCTCCGCGGTGCGCTTGCCGACCCGGGTCTGCAGCATCCACAGCTTGCCGCGCTCGATGGTGAACTCGATGTCACACAGGTCCTTGTAGTGCTCCTCCAGGGTCTGCATGATGCCGAGCAGCTCGTCGTACGACGGCCGGTCGATCCGCTCCAGGTCGGCGAGCGGCACCGTGTTGCGGATGCCGGCGACCACGTCCTCGCCCTGCGCGTTCTGCAGGTAGTCGCCATAGATGCCCTGGGCGCCCGAGGCCGGGTCGCGGGTGAACGCGACCCCGGTGCCGGAGTCCATGCCTCCGTTGCCGAACACCATCGTGACGATGTTGACGGCGGTGCCGAGGTCGGCCGGGATCCGCTCCTGGCGACGGTAGAGCACGGCACGCTCGGTGTTCCACGAGTCGAAGACCGCGCGGACCGCCATGTCCAGCTGCTCACGCGGCTCCTGGGGGAACTCCTTGCCGGTGTGGTCCTTGATCAGCTGCTTGTACGTCGCGACCAGCTCGCGGAAGTCGTCGACGCCGAGGTCGAGGTCGTTCTCGGTGCCGCGCTGGTCCTTCAGTTCCTCGAGCGCCTCGTGGAAGGCGTGCGGCTCGACGCCGAGCACGGTCGCGCCGAACATCGCGAGCAACCGACGGTACGAGTCGTGGGCGAACCGCTCGTCGCCGTCGGCCTTCGCGGCCAGGCCCTTGACCGACTCGTCGTTCAGGCCGACGTTGAGGACGGTCTCCATCATCCCGGGCATCGAGAACTTCGCACCGGAACGCACCGAGACCAGAAGCGGGTCGTCGGCCTGGCCGAGCCGCTTGCCCATCTGCTGCTCGAGTGCCTCGAGGTGCTCGGTGACCTCCTGGCCGAGCGCCTCGGGCTCGCGTCCCTGCTCGAGGTAGGCACGGCACGCCTCGGTGCTGATGATGAAGCCCGGCGGGACCGGCAGTCCCAGGTTGGCCATCTCGGCGAGGTTCGCGCCCTTGCCGCCGAGCAGGTCCTTCTGGTCCTTGCTGCCTTCGGAGAAGTCGTACACGTACTTCGTCATGAACCGATCATGCCCCACGCACGGGGCTCCGCCCTCGGTGTCCCACAGGAAAGGCTCAGGCCTTGCTGGACTCCGCCCACAGGTTGATGCCGGAGTCCACGGCGTCCTGGTCGATCGCCGCGAGCTCCTCGTCGCTGAACGCGGGGCCGGCCAGCGCATCGAGGTTGATGTCGAGCTGCTCCACCGACGACGCCCCGATCACCGCGGAGGTGACCCGAGGGTCCCGCAGCGTCCACTGCAACGCCATCTGTGCCAGCTTCTGGCCCCGCTGCTGCGCGATCTCGTTCAGCGCCCGCACGTGCGTGATGACCGACTCGTCGAGGTGCTCGGGCAGCAGCGACCCGTCCCTCGCGCCGCGCGAGTCCTGCGGCACGCCGTCGAGGTACCGGTCGGTGAGCAGGCCCTGCGCGAGCGGGCTGAACACGATGCAGCCGAGCCCCTGCTCCTCGAGCTCGTCGAGCAGGTCGCGCTCGATCCAGCGGTTGAGCATGGAGTAGGACGGTTGGTGGATGACCAACGGGGTGCCGAGCTCACGCGCGATCGACGCCGCCTCCTGGGTCCGCTTCGCCGAGTAGGACGAGATGCCGGCGTACAGCGCCTTGCCGGCCCGGACCGCGTGGTCGAGCGCCATCATCGTCTCCTCGACGGGCGTCTCCGGGTCGAACCGGTGGCTGTAGAAGATGTCGACGTACTCCAGGCCCATCCGCGCCAGGGACTGGTCGAGCGAAGCGAGCACGTACTTCCGTGAGCCGCCGCCCTGGCCGTAGGGCCCCGGCCACATGTCGTAGCCGGCCTTGGTGGAGATGACCAGCTCATCGCGGTAGGCCGCGAAGTCCTCGCGCAGGTAGCGGCCGAAGTTCGTCTCTGCCTGACCGTAGGGAGGCCCGTAGTTGTTGGCGAGGTCGAAGTGGGTGACGCCGCGGTCGAACGCCCGTCGCAGGATCGCCCGCTGCGTGTCCTCAGGTTTGTCGTCACCGAAGTTCTGCCACAGGCCGAGTGAGATCAGCGGGAGCTTGAGCCCGCTCCGGCCGGTGTGGCGGTAGTCCATCGTGTCGTAGCGGTCGGCGGCTGCCTCGTAGTCGTCCATGCCCCCCATCCTGCCCGCAGTCACACCGGGATCGCGAGGCCGGTCCTCACAACCATGTCCACGAAGTCGAGGGTGTCCTGCGCCCGGCGTGCGGGTCGCCCGTCGAACGCCCCGGTGGACTCGTCGAGCTCCCGGAACACGATCGCCTCGGCGATGATCGGCCGCCACCGCGGGTCGAATGCCTCGAGCGCGTAGCGCCCCGCGCCGGTCTTCGAGGTGAGCCGGTCCGTGGCGAGCAGGTGGTGCAGCCGGGCGGTGCCGAGCACGAACCACGTCACCTGTTCGGGCTTGGCGGCCTCCTCGGGGAACTTGCGCAGCGCCTCGACCGCAGGCTGCCAGTAGTCGCGCAGGTTGTCGTGGGTGTAGCCACGCAGCACGTGCTGGTCGGTCCAGATGGCCAGTGTCTCCGGCCACGGCCCGCGCAGCGCGATGCCGTGGTGGGCCAGCTCGTGCCACGTCACGGGATGCACGTCGAGGCGTTCCTCGTCGTGGAAGTAGCCGGCCTGGGTGCACGGCAGGTCGGGACAGTCGTACGGCGGACGGGCGAGGTCGTCCCACGTGAGATGGAACCCGTCGAACGGCGGTCGGGGGAACGTCTCGCAGACCCGTCCGTGCACGTGGCGCAGCACCTCGACCGTCGCGGCGTCGGGGCGTTGGCCGAGCACCGCGACGTAGTCGATGTCGCTGCGTGCGTCGTACCACTCGCCGAAGCCGACGGAACCGTGCAGGTAGAGGCCCTCGACCAGTCCCGGCGCCACGTCGTCGACGAGAGACAGGAACGTGTCCGCGACCTGGTGGACCGCGGGCGGTGGCCAGCCGGGGGTCGATGCTCCCCGGCGTGCGGGATGCACCGGTCAGCCGGCCTTGCGCACGGCATCCGCGACGGCCGCGCGCAGCTCGCGGTGGGTCAGCCCGAGCTCTGCGAAGGTGTCCGCCACGACCCGGTCTCCGCCGCGGAGCATCCCGAGCAGGAGGTGCTCGGTGCCGATGTAGTGGTGGCCGAGGGCGATCGCCTCCCGCAGCGCGAGGCCGAGCGCCTTCTTCGCGGACCGGGAGAATCCCGGCCGGCCACGTCGCGGTGCGGGCCCGGCGAGCCCACCGAGGTTCCGGTCGATGCGGCGTACCACCTCGTCGAGGTCGATGCCGATCGCCCGGAGTGCCTCGGCGTCGTCCTCGTCGAGCCCGTCGATGTGCCGTATCCGGTGCATGTCCAGGGTCCGGCTCGCGTTCGCCCGCGGAACGCCGCGGTCCTCGAGCACACTGACCGCGAGACAGCCCGGCTCGTCGAGCAGCGCCATCAGCAGGTGCTCGGGCCGGATCTCCGAGGACATGGTGGCCAGCGCCTTGCCGTGCGCGCCGCTGACCACGGTCCGGGCCGGCTTGGTGAACCGTTCGAACATCCGACTTCCCCTTCC
>DASSBE010000068.1:0-12186 GCA_035699065.1 Nocardioidaceae bacterium | reverse complement strand
GTTCAACGGGATGGACCCGAGGCAGCGGATCCACCTGATGGACCTGCTGCGCACGATGGGGGCCGAGGGACGCACCGTGCTGTTCAGCTCGCACATCCTGGAGGAGGTCGAGCAGGTGGCCCGCCAGATCGAGGTCGTGGTCGCGGGTCGGCACGCGGCGTCCGGTGACTTCGGCGCCATCCGCCGGCTGATGACCGACCGTCCCAACCGGTTCGTGCTGCGCACCGCCGACGACCGGAGGATGGCCTCGGTGCTGCTGGCCGACCCGTCGGTCCGGGGCGCCCGGCTTCGGGCAGAGGGCGGTATCGAGCTCGAGGCCTTGGACTTCGGCCGGTTCAGCGAGGTGCTGCCACGGCTGGCCCGCGAGCACGGGGTCCGCCTGCTCGAGGTCTCCCCGACCGACGAGTCGCTGGAGAGTGTCTTCGCCTACCTGGTGTCCGCATGACCGCGCCGGTCTCGCCGACCATCGTGCGGCTAGGGATCCGCAGCGTCTTCGGGCGCCGCCGCGGGATCCTGCTGTTCATCCTGCCTCTGGTGCTGGTCGGGCTGGCGGTGCTGGTCCGGGGCCTGGTCGGTCAGGACGTGGACGCGGCCAGCGACACGTTGTACGGCCTGGGTCTGGCGGTCGTCGTGCCGCTCGTCGCGCTGCTCGCCACGACCGGGGTGCTGGCCCCGGAGATCGACGACGGGTCGATCTCCTACCTGCTGGCCAAGCCGATCTCCCGGCACACCATCGTGCTGAGCAAGCTCGTCGTCGCGGTGACCTGCGTGCTGCTGTTCGCCGCCGTGCCGATGCTGCTCGCCGGCCTGGTCCTGTTCCTCGACGAGCCGCAGCTCGGCCTGGGCTTCGCGCTCGGTTCGCTGGTGGGCGGTGCGGCGTACTGCGCGCTGTTCGCGCTGCTGTCCGTCCTCAGCCGGCACGCGGTGGTGATCGGCCTGATCTACCTGCTGATCTGGGAGGGCCTGCTCGGGGGCCTGCTCGACGGGGTGCGCTGGCTGAGCGTGACCCGGTGGGCGGGCGAGATCATCGACCAGGTCACCCACGACATCACGTTGGTGAAGAACCTCAGCCCGGTCTACGCCGTCGTGGCCACGGTGGTCGTGATCGTGGTCAGCACCTGGCTCACCGGCCGGCGGCTGCGGGCCTTCAACCTGACCGGGGACGAGTAGCGCCACACTCCCCGGTTCAGATGGGCTCGCGGAGCTCCTTGATCAGCGGGCCGACCATCTGTTCCATGCTGGCGAACCGGAAGGCGCGGTCCCGGACGGCGGCGAGCCGCTGCGACCGGAGAAACATCAGCCGGGCGAGACGCCGTGACTGGGCCTGGGTGGCCTCGACCCGCTTGCGCCGCCGCTTCACGTAGAGGTCGAGGGCGTTGGGCAGGTACGTCGGGTCGGTGCGGGACAGCTCGTCGGCCAGGACGGCAGCCGACTCCAGGGCCATCGACGCACCGATCCCGGCGGTCGGCAGGAACGCGGCCGCGGCATCCCCGACCAACGCCACGCGGCCACGCACCCATTCTGGAGCGCGCACATCGGCCATCCGCCACAGGAACGGCGACTCGGCGTCGGTGGGGAGGTCGGCAAGGAAGTCGTCGACCGGCACGCCGAAGGGACGGACCAGGTCCGCGATCCGCTCGGTGCGTCCAGCGGACCGTTGAGGCTCGAGCAGGTCGGTCGGGGCACCGGCGATCACGCAGAGCCGGTCCCGGCACGGGTAGGTGCCCAGGAAGCTTCCGGCGCCGAAGCGCTCAGTGGTCTCGGTGCTACCGGTCAGGTGCGGGCCGGCCCACCACACGTAGCACCCCCAGCCGGTGTCCCGCTCGGGTATCCGGCCGAGCAGCAGCTCGCGCACACGCGAGTGGATCCCGTCGGCTCCGATGACCAGGTCGAAGCTGTCCGTCGTACCGTCGTCGAAGCGGACCTCGACCTGGTCCCCGGCCTCGCTGAGGGCGTCGATGCTGACGCCGTCCCGGACCTCGTTGCCGCCCAGCGTGGGACGCAGGAGCTCAAGCAGGTCGGACCGGGGGATGATGCCGAGGTGGCCGTAGGCACTGATGCTGGCCGGCATCTCGGAGCTGGTGAGCAGGCGTCCGGCGCCGTCCCTGGCCGCGTAGGTGCCCATCGGCTGGCTCTTGGCCACGAACTGGTCGTGCACCCCGAGTGCATGGAAGACCCGGCTCCCGTGCGGCCACAACGCGAGACCGTAACCGAGGTCGGCACCCTCGGGCCGTCGATCGATGACCACCGGTGCCTCGCCCTGGCGGGCGAGCAGTCCCGCCAGCGTGAGCCCGGCGATCCCGGCTCCGACGATGAGAACTCGCACGCTTCTGCTCCTTCGTGGTTGTCGACCTTCGGTCACGTCCGGCACCAGATCCGGCTGCGTCAGACCGCCACTGCACCAGATCGGGCGTCCAGCCTGCAAGGATCGGAGGATGCGCGTTGCGATCCTCGACGACTACCAGCAGGTGTCCCTCTCGATGGCGGACTGGCAACCGGTCCGGGGCCGGGCGACCATCGACGTGTTCACCGACCACCTGACCGATCCGCCGAGCCTGGTCGAGCGGCTGGCGCCGTACGACATCCTGGTGCTGATGCGGGAGCGGACCCTACTGCCCGCCGCCGTCATCGACGCTCTGCCCCAGCTCAAGCTGATCGTCAGCACCGGCCGGCGCAACCCGGGCATCGACCTCGACACGGCGCGAGCACGGGGCGTCGTGGTGTGTGGCACCGACAGCCCGGCCACCGCGCCCGTGGAGCTGACCTGGGCGCTGATCCTGGGTCTGGCCCGGCACCTGGTCACCGAGGCGGAGAACGTCCGTGACGGCGGCTGGCAGACCGCCGTGGGCCGCGACCTGGCGGGTGCGAAGCTCGGCATCGTCGGCCTCGGCCGGCTCGGAGCACCGGTCGCCGCGGTCGGGCGGGCGTTCGGGATGGAGGTGCTGGGCTGGAGCCGCAGCCTCAGCAAGGAGCGCGCTGCGACGCACGGCGTCGAGGCGGTCGGGCTGCATGAGCTGCTGGGCCGCTCCGACGTGGTGACGATCCACCTGCCGCTGACCGAGGAGACGCGCGGCCTGATCGGCGCACGGGAGCTGGCGCTGATGAAGCCCGGGGCGCTGTTGGTCAACACCTCGCGCGGGCCGATCATCGACGAGGCCGCGCTGCTCGCGGCACTGGCGGACGGGTCGCTCGGTGGGGTGGGGCTCGACGTCTTCGACGAGGAGCCGTTGCCGGTGGACCACCCGCTGCGCACCGCCCCGCGCACCCTGCTGACACCACACGTCGGCTACGTCACCGAGGGCACCTACCGGGTGTTCTACGGCGAGGTGGTCGAGAACATCGTGGCGTTCCTGGACGGCGCGCCGATCCGCGCACTCGGCTGACGGGCAGACGCCCGAGCTGTTCAGCGTTGAACCCGGGCCCCGGCCCCGGCCACCTGCGCCTCGACCTCGGCGAGGGTGACCATCGAGGTGTCGCCCGGTGTGGTCATCGCCAGCGCTCCGTGCGCCGCGCCGTACTCGACAGCCTCCGCCAGCCTTTTCCCCTCGAGCAGGGCGTACACGAGCCCTGAGGCGAAGCTGTCGCCGCCGCCGACCCGGTCGAGGATCTCCAGGCCAGCACGGGGCGTGGCCTCGACGAAGCCCTCCTCGGCGGACCACGCGATGGCGCCCCAGTCGTTCACCGTCGCGGTGTGAACGGTGCGCAGGGTGGTCGCGACGACGGCCAGGTTCGGGAACGCCGCGGTCGCCTCACCCAACATCGACTTGAAGCCCTCGACCTCCAGGTGACTGAGGTCCTCGCTGGTGCCGGGCACCTCGAAGCCGAGGCAGGCGGTGAAGTCCTCCTCGTTGCCGAGCATCACGTCGACCAGCGGCGCCAGCCGTTGGTTGACCGCACGAGCCTGCTGCTGTCCGCCGATCGCCTTCCAGAGACTCGGCCGGTAGTTCAGGTCGTAGGACACGACGGTGCCGTGCCGGTGGGCGGCCTGCATCGCCTCGGCCGCGAGGTCGGCGGTGCTCTCCGAGAGCGCGGTGAAGATGCCGCCCGTGTGGAACCAGCGCACACCGAGGTCGCCGAACAGGTGGTCCCAGTCGACGTCGCCGGGACACATCTGGCTGACGGCAGTGTTGCCGCGGTCGGGCACACCGACCGCCCCGCGGATGCCGAAGCCGCGTTCGGTGAAGTTCAGGCCGTTGCGGACCGAGCGGCCGACTCCGTCGTACGGCACCCAACGGATCCAGGACGGGTCGACGCCACCTTGCAGGATGAAGTCCTCGAGCAGGTGGCCGACCGCGTTGTCGGCGATCGCGGTCACCACCGCGGTGTTCAGGCCGAAGCACCGGCGCAGCCCCCGGGCCACGTTGTACTCCCCGCCGCCCTCCCAGGCGGTGAAGGAGCGCCCTGTCCGGATCCGGGTCTCACCGGGGTCGAGACGCAGCATCACCTCGCCGAGCGACACCTCGTCGTAGCGACACTGACCCGCGGGACGGAGCTCGAGGGCGTTCATCGCGGGACCTCCAGAGAAGCGAGGGCATCGACGGCTGCTGCGGTGAGCCGGCGGATCTGCTCCCAGTCGCCGGCTCGGACCAGGCCGGCCGGAGCCATCCAGGACCCCCCGACAGCGAGCACGGCCGGGTGCCGGAGGTACGACAAGGCAGAGGCTGCGTCGATCCCGCCGGTGGGGACGAACCTCAATGCCGGGAACGGCGCACCCAACGCTGCGAGCATCCGCACACCGCCGAGGTGTTCGGCCGGGAACAGCTTGACGACGTCGAGGCCGAGGTCGGTCGCGCGCATCACCTCCGTCGCGGTGGCCACGCCCGGGAACACCGGCACGGACAGCGCGAGGCAGCGACGGACCACGTCGGCGTTGAGGCCCGGCGTCACGATGAATCGGGCTCCGGCGTCGACGGCGCGATCGACCTGATCGATCCGGAGCACCGTGCCTGCGCCGACGCACAGACCGGGGACGGTCGCCATCGCCCGTAGTGCGTCCTCAGCGGTCGGCGTCCGAAAAGTAACCTCGGCGAGGTCCAGGCCGCCCTGGAGCAGGGTCTCGCCGAGCGGCACCGCCTGTCCTGCGTCGTCCACGGTGAGGACCGGAAGCAGCCGGGTGGAGGCCATCCGCTCCGCGACCCCGGGCTGGTCGGAAACCATCACAGGATCTTGCTCAGGAAGGCCTGGGTGCGTTCGTGGGTCGGGTTGTCGAAGACCTCCGTCGGCGTACCCTGCTCGACGATCAGACCGTGGTCCATGAACAGGACCCGGTCGGCCACCTCGCGGGCGAACCCCATCTCGTGGGTCACCACCATCATCGTCATCCCCTCCTCGGCCAGCTTCTGCATCACGCCGAGCACTTCACCGACGGTCTCCGGGTCGAGTGCGGAGGTCGGCTCGTCGAAGAGCATCACCTTCGGCTCCATCGCCAGGGCGCGGGCGATCGCCACCCGCTGCTGCTGGCCGCCCGAGAGCTTGCTGGGGTAGACGTCGGCCTTGTCGGCGAGTCCGACCTTGTCCACCAGCGCGGATGCGCGTGCCCGGGCCTCGGACTTCGACACCTTCGCGACCTTCATCGGGGCCAACGTGATGTTCTGCAGGACGGTCATGTGCGGGAACACGTTGAAGGACTGGAACACCATGCCCACGTCCTGACGCACTGCGTTGAGTTTGGTCTTCGAGCCGGTGAGGTCGTGCCCGCAGATCGTGACCGTTCCCTCGTCGAACTTCTCCAGGAAGTTCAGGCAGCGCAGGAAGGTGCTCTTGCCGGATCCGGACGGACCGATCACGCAGACCACCTCGGTCTCGTCGACCTCGGCGTCGATCCCTTTCAACACCTCAAGGTCACCGAACCGCTTGTGCAGGTCCGACACCTCGATCACGGGCTTGCGACTTCCGAAGTCCTGGGACTGACTGCTCACGCGAGCCTCCGCTCGTACCAACGCCCGAACAATGAGATCGGGTAGGAGATGATGAAGTACAGGGCCGCGACGATGACGAAGGTCACCAGCGGCAGGTGGTTCTGCGACGTGATGATGCGCCCGGCTCGGGTCAGGTCGGTGAACCCGATCACGGAGACCAGTGAGGATGCCTTCACCAGGGCGATCAGGAACCCGATGGCCGGCGGCACCGCGATCTTCAGGGCCTGCGGCATGACGACGTACCGCATCTTCAGCAGATAGTGCATGCCCAGCGCCTCTGCGGCCTCGAGCTGTCCCCGGGGGATGGCTTCGATGCTGCCGCGGAAGATCTCCGCCATGTAGGCGCCGGAGTACACCGACAACCCCACGATCGCGGTGACTCCGCGGTCGAACGTCGCCGCCGGGAACATCAGCGGGAGCGCGAAGTACATGAACAGCAAGATGATCAGGATCGGGATGCCGCGGATGAAGTTGGTGTAGATCGCCGCCAGCCAGCGGACCACCGCCAACGGGGCGCTCCGGGCGATCCCGAAGATCAGCCCGATCAACGTGCCGAGCGCTCCTGAGACCACGCAGAGAAAGATCGTCAGCAGCGCACCACGAATCAGCGGTGGCATGAACTGTCCGAAGTCGAACATCAGCACGCCCTCGCATTCGATCGGGCCGCGTTCGGTTGCCCGGTTCCGCCCTGGCTCACCATCTGAACAACGTCCTCTCCGCGAGCCGGGACGACCACGCGATCGCGGCGGAGGTCAGGTAGTACAGCCCCGCCCCGAACGTGAACACCTCCAAGGTGCGCAGTGTCTGCTGGTTCAGGTCCTGCAGGGTCGCGGTGAGCTCGTTCAAGGAGATCACCGACCCGACCGAGGAGAACAGGAACAGCACGATGAACTGGTTCGTCAGGGACGGAAGCACGTTCCGGACCGCCGGCTTCAGCACGATGTAGCGGAAGGTCTGGCTGAACCGCATGCCCAGCGCGCTGGCTGCCTCCCGGAGGCCGTCAGGCACCGACTGGATACCGGCCCGGAAGATCTCGGCGGTGTAGGCGGCGTTGTTCAGGGTCATGCCGAGCAGCGCCGACCACAGCGGGTTGAGATTGATGCCGATCTCCGGCAGGCCGAAGTAGATCAGGTAGAGCTGGACCAGCAGCGGAGTGTTCCTGAAGACCTCGATGAAGCCTCCGGCGAGTACGCGCAACGGCTTCGCGCTGCTGTCACGGCCAAGGTAGACGAAGACACCGAGCACACTGCCGAGGAAGAAGCTTCCCAGCGTGACGTAGATGCTGACCCACAGTGCCTCCAGCATCACCGGGAGGTACGGGAGTATGTCGCCGAAGTAGAAGGTCATCGAGAACAGTCCTCAAAGTCGGTCCGGTGACCGGCGTGGTGTCCGGGACTCAGCCTCAGCTGTTCGAGGGCTGTCCGGAGATGCCGACGATGTCAGCGAGGTCGGTGTGCAGCCACTTCTGGTGCAGCTTCTGGTCCTCACCGGAGGCGACGAGGTTCCGGATGAAGTTGTTCAGGTAGTTGATCCAGACCTGGTCGCCGGGCAGGACACCCATCGACACCAGCGAAGGCTCCAGGGGCTCGGCGTCGACCGCCGCCAGGCTCGAGTCTTTGGCTGCCTCGGTGCGCACGGTGACCGCGCTCTCCACGCAGGCATCGACCTTCCCGGCCTTGAGCGCGGCGATGGCGTCCGCGATCGACTCGAAGCGGGTGACCTCGGTCTTCGGGAAGTCGTTGGTCATGATCGTGTCGTTGGTGCTGCCGCGGGCCACCGACACCGTCTTGCCGGCCAGGTCGGCGTAGCTCTCGACCGGGTCCTCCTTGCGGTAGAGCACTCCAGCGCCGTGGGCGTCGTAGGGAATCGTGAAGCCGGCGGTCTCCGCACGCTCGTTCGTGGCGGTCCAGGCCGAGATGTTGACGTCGACACGGTCCGACTTCAGCAGCGGAAGGCGGCTGTCACCGTCGGTGCTGACCAGCTCCAGCTCGACGCCGAGCGCGTCGGCCAGCTCCTTGGCGATATCCACCTCGTATCCTTCGAACTCGCCATTGGCCTTCTGCACGCTCCACGGCGGGAAGTCGGGGAGGACAGCGACCCGGATCTTCTTGGCCTTGACCACCTTGTTGAGCTGGCTGTCGGCCACCGAGGTGCCGCCTCCACCGCTGTCGCTGCCGCTTGAGGTACACCCGGCGAGGAGCATCGCCAGGGCGAGCGCCGCGATCGCGAACAGTTTGGTGGACCTTCTCGGCATGCGAATCATTCCCAGCTCTCGGGTTCTCCCGCACTATGGGAGCGTCTTTTGTCACTTGGGAGTCTTGCCGCTTTCCTGGCCGGCGTCAACCCTTCTTCTCCCGCGATCACTCCATGTTGCTGTGTGCGGCGCGAGCGGTCTCGTTGTCGACCCGGCGCTGTTCCGCCAGCTGCAGGCAGACCACATCCAGGACGATGTGCGTGGCCTGGTCGAACAGGCTCGACAACGGCTGGATCGTCGCCGGCTCGTCGGCCCGGCGGTACTTCGTCGCGGCCGGGACGGTGAGCACCGCTTCGGCGGCCCGCGCCAGCGGCGAGGACGGATCGGTGCTGACCACGAGGACTCCGGCACCCACGCGTTGCGCGGCCTCGGCGGCACGCACCGTGCCCTCGGTCTTTCCCGACCCCGAGATCGCGACCATCGTGTCGCCCGCGGCCACCGAAGGTGTCGTCGTCTCACCGAGGACGTGCACGGTCGAGCCGAGGTGCATCAACCGCATCGCGAACGCCTTGGCCATCAGCCCGGACCTCCCCTCACCGGCGATGAAGATCCGGCCTGCCTCACCCAGCCGGCGGCCGAGATCCTCGACCTCGGGACGGCTGACCTTCGCCAGCACCTGGGTGATCTCGGTCAGGACGGTGTCCAGCGGATCGGCGCTGCCGGCCTTCTCCGCGTTGTGCTCATCGGTCATGCTGCTCGTTTTCCCTTCCTGAGGCGCGACGTAGTTCATCCACGGCATGGATCGGGTTCGGTGACTTCGTCACCGCGGAGCCGACGATCACCCGCAGGTCCGGACGGTCGGCCAGGGCCGGCAGGTCGTCCGCGGTCAGTCCCCCGGCGAGCGCGATCCGGCGGCCCTCGGCCCATGGACCGAGCAGATCGGTTACCCGCTCCGCTCCGCCCTGCGCGTCCTTGCTCACGTGGGGGGCGAGTACGACGGAGTGCGGCAGCCGCTCTGCGAGGGCTTCGATCTGCCGGGCGGACAGGCCCATCAGGTCGACGACCAGCTCGCGCTCACGACCGGCACACACCTCGACCGCCGTGTCCAGGGTGACCTGGGGGGCGAGGCCGAGCACGGTGGCCGAGCGGGCACCGGCATCGAAAGCAAGAGCGAGCTCGAAACGTACATCGTCCACGGTCTTGAGGTCCGCGAGCACCGGCGTTCGGCCCGCCGACTCGACGACGGCCAGCAGCCCCGCGACGCCGTACTGCTTGACCAGGGAGGTGCCCACCTCGATCCAGTCGACGTGCTGGGCCACCTCGGCGGTTATCTGCACCGCACGCTCCAGAGGGATCCGGTCGAGCGCTACCTGTATCTCCATCCCGAGTCTCCTCCTCCGACCTCACGCGTCGTGACGAGGCCCTGACGTTCGGCGCCAGGACGTGACATGATCAGACGCGTTGTAGTACCGGATGTTGGAATCTACTCCTACATGATGGAAGGTCAACCGTGCCCGTCTCTCCGCCGCAGACCGACATGGTCGGCAAGGCGTTGTTGCTGCTGACGCGTCTGGGCGACTATCCCGAGGGCGTCGTGGCCTCGGACCTGGCGCGTCTGTGCGAGTTCCCGCTCAGCACCGCGCACCGACTCCTCGGTGCCCTGGTCCGCGAGGGGTATGCGCAGTTCGACCCGTCCACCAAGCGTTACAGCATCGGCCTGCGTGTCTTCCAGCTCGCCCAGGGCGTGCTCCGGGCGCACGGGTTCACCCGGATGGCCCGGCCGGTGCTCGAAGAAGTCTCCGCGGCGACACGGGAGGCCACCCTGCTCGCCGTCCGGGACGGAGAGCGACAGCTGTACGTCTACTCGATCGAGGGGCCGCAGCAGGTGCGGGTGGTCGGCGAGCCGGGCAGGCACGGCCCACTGCACTGCACGTCTCAAGGAAAGGTGCTGATCGCGTTCGCGCAGCCGGGAGTCCGTGACTATCTGGTCGAGCACGTGCCCCTACCCCCGTGTGGACCGAACAGCATCACCAGCCGCAGCCGCTTCCGCGAGGAGATCGCGTTGGTGCGTGAGCGTGGGTACGCCTTGGCGGACGAGGAACATGAGGCCGGGATCCGTGCGATCGGTGTGCCGGTCATCGACGGGGACCACGCAACAGCCTCCCTCGCCACAGCCGCCCCGGCGTACCGGATGACGATCGAGCAGCTGGTGGACCACTTGCCGGCACTCAACGAGGCCGCCAAGGCGCTGGCCGTGATGATGTCGCTGCGATGACAGAACACGGCCTTTCTAAAATGGATTGTTCTTGACTTTAGAAGGCTTCCGGGTCAGCATTGACCGAAGGAGGCGCCGTCATGTTCCCTGCACCCGAGCGCGGCACATCGGTGCCGGTCGCGGTGGAGCGGCCGGGGCAGCGGGCGCCTGACCACCGCCATCGCGGCTACGCGTCCTTGCGCAGCTACGCGGCGATCGGCGATGGCCGGACGGTGGCGCTGGTGGCCGCGGACGGGGCGATCGACTGGCTGGCACTGCCGGACCTCGACTCCCCCAGCGTCTTCGGGGCCCTCCTGGACGCGGAGCAAGGAGGCGTGTTCACGCTCGCACCGGATGCTCCGTACACGACGTCGAGGCGCTACCTGCCCGGCACGAACGTGCTCGAGACGACCTTCCACACCGACGCCGGGACGGTGCGCGTGCTGGACGCGATGACTCTCCAGGGGCACACGCTCGGACCGTTCCGCGAGCTGCAGCGCCGAGTCGAGGGCGTGTCCGGCCGGGTGTCGATGACCTGGTGCGTCCGGCCGAGGTACGACTACGGCGAGGGGACGACCCGGCTGACCCGCAGGAACGGGATACCGGTGGCAACCCACGGTGCAGACGCACTTGCGGTGTGGACCCATCGTGCCGGCACCGCGGCGATCCACGGCGGCTCGGTGACCGGCAGTCTCGAGACGTCGGCCGGTTCTCGCGCCGTGATCGCGCTCTGCGCCGCGCACCAGGAGCCTTTGGTGTTCCCGACAATCGCGGACCTCGATGAGCGGTTCGACGCGACCGTGGCCGCCTGGGGGTCCTGGGCCGACACCCGCAGCTATCGTGGCCCCTGGGGCGGTGCCGTGAAGCGCAGCGCGCTCGCCCTCAAGCTCCTGGTGCATGCTCCCTCCGGCGCCATGGCGGCCGCGGCCACGACGTCCTTGCCCGAGCAGCTGGGTGCCGGCCGGAACTGGGACTACCGGTTCTGCTGGGTGCGGGACGCCGCGTTCACCGTCGACGCCCTGCTCCGGCTGGGCTGCACGCCGGAGGCGCAGGCCTACTTCTGGTGGCTGGTGCACGCCTCGCAGCTGACCCATCCGCGGCTGCAGCCCCTCTACCGCCTCGACGGCGGAGCGTTCGCGCGCGAGCGGACGCTGGCGCTGGACGGCTACGAGGGTTCCCGGCCGGTCCGCGTGGGCAACGCTGCCGCGGCACAGCTGCAGCTCGACACGTACGGCGAGCTGCTGCAGACCGCATGGCTGTACGCCGAGGCCGGGGAGCCCCTGGACGGCGACCTCGGCCGACGGCTGGCCGAGATCGCCGACCTGGTCTGCGGTTTGTGGCGCGAGCCGGACGCCGGGATCTGGGAGGTCCGCAGCGCACCGGCGCACTTCACCCATTCCAAGATGATGTGCTGGGTCGCCCTGAACCGGGCGGCCAGGCTGGCCGAGCGGGGTCTGCTGCCCAGCCGGCACAGGGAGCGCTGGTGCCGGGAGGCCTCCGCGATCCATGCCTTCGTCGAAGAACAATGCTTTTCCACCGAGCAGCACAGCTACCTGCGCTCCGCCGGCGCCGACGACCTGGATGCGAGCGTCCTGCTGGGTCTGCTCGCCGGGTACGGCGACGCACACTCCGCACGCTGGCGGAGCACGGTGGACCAGGTACGTCGAAGCCTCGGCCATGGGCCCTACCTCTACCGCTACACCGGTGAGGATGGTCTCCCGGGCACGGAGGGTGCGTTCGTCAGCTGCTCGTTCTGGCTCGCCGAGGCACTCGCCCGGATCGGTCGGACCGAGGACGCCACCGCGCTGATGGACGAGCTC
>DASSBE010000067.1:0-2669 GCA_035699065.1 Nocardioidaceae bacterium | reverse complement strand
ACTACTCCAGCACCCACGACTTCAGCGACGCGCTCGCGTTCGAGGGCGCGAAGATGAACCTCACCGGCGCCAGCGACGACCACCGTCGTGCCGTCGCGGCCTTCGTCGCCAAGGAGAAGCCACACTTCGAGGGCCGCTGACCCCCGTACCGGACCGGCGGCTGCGCTCAGAGCTTGCCAGCGACCAGGAAGACCGTCCACACGACGCAGCCGACGACCATGCCGACGTGGGCGAGCACCGACAGGCCGGGGCCCTCGCCCCAGGAGTCGGTCGACCCGGACGCGGCGTGCCGCCCCCGGGCAGGAAGCCAGCGGGCCAGGATCAGCAGACCGGCGACGGCGGTGACCCAGAAGCAGGCCAGGCCGATCCACCCGACCAGGTCACCCGGGTCGCCGAGGAGGAACCAACCCCACAGCAGGATCGCCACCACGCCGACCGCGGTGTGCACGTTGACGAGGGCGGGCGGGATGCCGAGGCGTCCGGCGCCGTGGTCGTCGCTGGACGCGAGGCGGACACGGGTGAGTACGACGACCACCGCGGCCAGCGCGGTCAGGACGAAGGCAATGCGTTCGGGCGTCACCTACGACAGTCTGCCCGAATCGTGCCCTCCAGCGCGGTTCCTCGGCGCGTCGTCCAGCTGCGCCGCGAGGCGCTCCAGCAACGCGTCGACCTCCACGGGACGGTAGCCACGCACGCTCGTGGAGAGCCGCAACCGGCGCAGGTCGTCGGCGGTGACCGGCCTGTCGGTGGGCAACAGGGCGTCCGGACGGTCGTCGTACGCCGGACGCAGACCCGTCTGTCCGCCGGGCCCGTGTCCCGCCGCGACCACGGCCACGGCACCGATGAGGAGCACGATGATGATCGCGAGCAACCACGCCATCAGCGGGCCTCCTCCATGATGCGCACGACCTCCCCGATGTCGTCGGTGACCTGGAACATGTCCAGGTCGCGCGGCGACATCTTCCCGGCGCCGACGACGGTGTCCCGCATCCAGTCGAGCAGCCCGGACCAGTAGTCGGAGCCCATCAGGACGACGGGGAACCTCGTCACCTTCTTGGTCTGCACGAGGGTCAGCGCCTCGAACAGCTCGTCGAGGGTCCCCAGGCCGCCGGGCAGGACCACGAAGCCCTGCGAGTACTTGACGAACATCGTCTTGCGGGCGAAGAAGTAGCGAAAGTTGATGCCGACGTCGACCCATTCGTTGAGCCCGGTCTCGAAGGGAAGCTCGATGCCCAGGCCGACGCTCACGCCGCCTGCCTCCGACGCGCCCTTGTTGGTGGCCTCCATCGCTCCGGGCCCACCCCCGGTGATCACGGCCCAGCCGGCGTCGACGAGGGCAGCGCCGAGCCGCTCGCCCACCTGGTAGAACGGGTCGTCCGGCAGCGTCCGGGCCGACCCGAACACAGCGATCGCGGGACCGAGCTCGGCGAGCGCGCCGAAGCCCTCGACGAACTCCGACTGGATCCGCAGGACACGCCAAGGGTCCGCATGCACCCAGTCCGTGGGACCGCGGGTGTCCAGCAGCCGCTGGTCGGTGGTGGAGACGTCGACCTGCGTGCCGCGCAGCACCGTGGGGCCTCGGTGCTTCGTCCGGCGCTGCTCACTGCGCTCATCCGGCTGCGGGTCGCGCTGCTCCTCGCTCATGCTGCGCCTCCACCGGTCAGCCAGGACCGCAGCGCCCGCTCGCACTGACGGATCTGCTCGATCGGCACGTGCTCCTCCTGCTTGTGGGCCAGCATCGGGTCTCCCGGGCCATAGTTCACCGCAGGGACGCCGAGAACGGTGAAGCGGGCGACATCGGTCCAGCCGAACTTCGGCTTCACCTCGCCGCCCATCGCCTCGACGAACGCGCGCGCCGCCGGCCGGTCGAGGCCAGGCAGTGCGCCGGGTGAGCTGTCGGTGAGCGTGAGGTCGTCGTAGCCGTCGAAGAACGTCCGCACGAAGTCGAGCGCCTCCGGCTCCGAGCGGTCGGGTGCGAACCGGAAGTTGACCGTCACCACGCACTCGTCCGGGAGCACGTTGGTGGCGACGCCGCCGCTGATCAGCACCGCGTTGAGGCCCTCGTGGTACTCCAGCCCGTCGATCACCGGCCTGCGTGGCTGGTAGTCCGCCAGTCGGGTCAGCACGTCGGCAGCGCCATGGATCGCGTTGACGCCGCGCCAGGCCCGCGCGGAGTGCGCGCGCTCGCCATGGATGCGCAGCTCCACCCGCAGGGTGCCTTGGCAGCCCGCCTCGACGACCCCGTCCGAGGGCTCCATCAGGATCGCGAAGTCGGCCGCGAGGAGCTCCGGCTGGGCCTCGGCGACCTTGCGGAGGCCGTTGTCGACGGCGTCGACCTCCTCGCAGTCGTAGAACACGTAGGTGACGTCGCGACACGGCTCCGGAACGGTCGCCGCCAGCTTGAGCGCGACCGCCACCCCGCCCTTCATGTCGCAGCTGCCGAGCCCGTGCAGGAGGGTGCCGTCGTTGCGTGCGGGCAGGTTGTCGTTGACCGGGACGGTGTCCAGGTGCCCGGCGATGACCACCCGTTCGGGACGGCCGAGCTCGGTCCGCGCCACGACGGTGTTCCCGTGCCGGCTGACCTGCAGGTGCGAGTACTCCTGCAGCGCCAGCTCCACGGCGTCAGCGATCGCCTGCTCGTGGTGGCTCACGGACTCGATGTCGATGAG
>DASSBE010000066.1:0-13706 GCA_035699065.1 Nocardioidaceae bacterium | reverse complement strand
CTGACCCGGGCCGGCGAGTTCCAGGCCGAGCAGATCGTGCCGCTGCTCGGGGCGTACGGGATCGAGCGCGTGCTGAGCTCGAGCAGCCGGCGATGCTGGAGCACGGTTTCGCCGTACGCCGACGTGGCCGACGTCGAGGTGGAGGTCAGCGACGACCTGTCCGAGGAAGGGGCGACGGGTACGACGGTCAGCGCCCATGTCGAGCGGCTGCTGGAGTCGCGGGAGCCGGCCGTGATCTGCACCCACCGGCCGGTGCTGCCCCTTGTCTTCGAGACGCTCGCCCTGGAGGAGCGCACGCTGTCACCAGGAGGACTGTTCGTGGCGCACCACCGCCGCGGCAAGGTGATCGCCGTCGAGGAGCACGTCGCGACATTCCGCTGAGCGTTCATCCGGCGTTCACCAGACTCCGGCCTTCACGTCACCTCGGCCACCTAGCTTCGGTAGCGACATCAGCCATGTGCATATCGAAGACACAGGAGAAGCCGAAGTGAATCGCACTTCTTTGCGTCGAGTGGCCGCCCCGAGCGTCGTGGCGATCGCACTCGGCATGGGCCTCTCGGCCTGCGGCGCCGCGAACGAGACCGACGCCTCCGCCGACACCTCGAACGCCAGCAGCGACACGCTGTCCGGCACCCTGAACGGCGCCGGCGCGAGCTCACAGGAGGCCGCGATGGCCGCCTGGCAGGCCGGTTTCCAGATCGCTCACCCGGACGTGACGGTCAACTACGACCCGATCGGGTCCGGAGGCGGCCGGGAGCAGTTCATCGCCGGCGGCACCGCGTTCGCCGGGTCCGACGCCTACCTCGACGACGAGGAGGGTGAGCTGTCCGCGGCCGCCGAGCGTTGCGGCACGGACCCGATCGAGGTCCCCGACTACGTGAGCCCGATCGCGGTCATCTTCAACGTCGACGGCGTCGAGGATCTCCAGCTGTCCGGCGAGACCCTCGCCGGGATCTTCGCCGGCTCGATCACCACGTGGGACGACCCGTCGATCGCCGCCGACAACCCCGACGTGGAGCTGCCGGACACCACCATCACCGCCGTGCACCGCGCAGACGACTCCGGCACCACCGACAACTTCACCGCCTACCTGGAGGCCGCCGCGCCGTCGGTGTGGACCCACGGCGAGGTCGGTGAGTGGCCGCTGCAACACGGGGAGGCCGCTCAGGGCACCTCCGGTGTGGTCTCCGCCGTGCGGAACGGGTCGAACAGCATCGGGTACGCCGACGCCAGCCAGGCCGGGGACCTCGGGGTCGCCTCGGTGAAGGTCGGCGAGCAGTACGTCGGACCCACCGCCGGTGCGGCCGCGAAGGTGCTCGAGGTCTCCCCGCGGGTGGCGGACCGCTCCGAGGTCGACCTGGCCTTCGAGCTGGCCCGCGACACCGCCGAGTCCGGTGCCTATCCGATCGTGCTGGCGTCGTACCTCATCGCCTGCCAGACCTACGCCGACCAGCAGACCGCCGACCTGGTCAAGGGATTCCTGACCTACGTCGTCGGTGCGCAGGGTCAGGTGGCCGCCGCCGAGTCGGCGGGCTCGGCGCCGCTGCCGGATGCGTTGCGCGAGAAGGCGCTGGGGATCATCGAGACGATCTCGGCGCGCTGACGATGTCCGCGTCCCTCACGACCGGCACTCGGCGACGTACGGGTGACCTGGTCTTCGCCGGCGGCACCCGGGTCGCGAGCGCGCTGATCCTGGTGGCGCTGGCCGGCGTCGCCGTCTTCCTCACCGTCGAGGGGCTGCCCGCGGTCGATGCACCCGCCGACAAGCTCGGCGGCGCGGGCAGCCTGGCGGCGTTCGTGTGGCCGCTGCTGTTCGGCACGTTGCTCGCCGCGGTGATCGCGCTGCTCATCGCGACACCACTGTCGCTGGCCGTGGCGCTGATGATCTCGCATTATGCGCCGCGGCGGCTCTCCGGACCGGTCGGCTGCCTGGTCGACCTGCTCGCCGCGGTGCCGAGTGTCGTCTACGGCCTGTGGGGCATTGCGTTCCTCGGCCCCCGGCTCGGCCCGGTCTACGCGTGGCTCGAGCAGCACCTCGGGTTCCTGCCGTTCTTCGCCGGGCCCGCGTCCTCGAGCGGGCGGACCATCCTCACGGCGGGGGTCGTGCTGGCGATCATGGCGCTGCCGATCATCACCGCGATCACCCGCGAGATCTTCGCGCAGACTCCGCGGCTGCACGAGGAGGCGGCCCTCGCCTTGGGCGCCACCCGCTGGGAGACGGTCCGACTGGCGGTGCTTCCTTCCGCGCGGTCGGGGATCGTCTCGGCGGTGATGCTCGGGCTCGGTCGCGCGCTCGGCGAGACGATGGCGGTGGCGATGGTGCTCTCCGCGACCAGCGGTGTGGTCACGCTGAACATGATCGGCACGGTGAACCCGTCGACGATCGCCGCGAACATCGCGAACGGCTTCCCCGAGGCGACGGGGCTCGGCGTGAACGCGCTGATCGCCAGCGGCCTGGTGCTGTTCGTGATCACGTTCGTCGTGAACTTCGCCGCCCGCGCGATCGTGGTCCGCAGCGGCAGGGGGGCCCCGGGATGACCGAGCTCGACCTCCGCGTCCCGGTCCCCGCTACACCGGGCGACGTCCCCGCGACACCGAGCGACGTCCCCGCGACAGCCGTCCCGGCGCCCTCGTACCCGCCACTGACCCGGCGCCGTCTCCCACGGTCGGCACCCTGGCTGGCCGCCGTGGTCATGGGCGCGGCTTCGGGCATCGCGTCGCTGAGCCTCGGCTGGGGCGTCCTCGGCTGGACGGTGACCGCGGTGCTCGGCCACTGCGTCGCGCTCCCGGCCTGGTCCCGCCTGGTGGAGGGCAGCCGCGCCGCCACGGACCGGTTGGTCACCACGCTCGTCTGGGTGGCCTTCGGGACCGCGCTGGTGCCGCTGGTCTCCCTGGTGTGGACGGTGGTCCGCAACGGCGCACCGGCGCTGGACGCGGAGTTCCTGACCTACTCGATGCGCAACGTGGTCGGCGAGGGCGGCGGCATCTACCACGCGATCACGGGCACGCTCCTCGTCACGGCGGCGGCCGCGGTGATCTCGATCCCGGTCGGGCTGCTGACGTCGATCTACCTGGTCGAGTACGGCGGGCGGGGCCGGATGGCGCGCACCGTCACGTTCCTGGTCGACGTGATGACCGGGATCCCCTCGATCGTCGCGGGCCTGTTCGCCTATGCGCTGTTCGTGCTGTTCTTCGGTGAGGGCGTGCGGATGGGCCTCGGCGGCGCGGTTGCCCTGTCCCTGTTGATGATTCCGGTGGTGGTCCGCTCGTGCGAGGAGATGCTCCGCCTCGTCCCGGACGAGCTGCGGGAGGCGGCGTACGCCCTCGGTGTCCCGAAGTGGCGCGTGATCGTGCGCGTCGTGCTCCCCACCTCGATGGCAGGCATCATCACCGGGATCATGCTCGCGGTGGCCCGGGTGGTCGGCGAGACCGCACCGCTGCTGGTGATCGCCGGCTCGACCGACTCGGTGAACCTGAACCTGTTCGGCGAGCGGATGATGACGCTGCCGGTGTTCATCTACTACTCGTACATGCAGCCCGGGGTGCCGCCCGAGCTCGGCCAGGAGCGGGCCTGGGGTGCCGCGCTGGTGCTGATCGCGATCGTGATGGCGCTCAACCTGCTCGCCCGCGGCATCGGCCGCATCTTCTCCCCCAAGACCGGCCGCTGAGGCCCGAGGAAACCGTGATGGCAAAGAGCATCGACATCTCGAACCTGAACATCTACTACGGCGACTTCCTCGCCGTGGCGGACGTGACGATGACTATCCCGGCCCGGTCGGTGACCGCGCTGATCGGGCCGTCCGGCTGCGGCAAGACGACGTTCCTGCGCGCGCTGAACCGGATGCACGAGGTGATCCCCGGGGCGCGGGTGGAGGGCAAGGTGGTGATCGAGGGGCAGTCGCTGTACGAGCCGGACGTGGACCCGGTCGAGGTGCGTCGGCAGATCGGGATGGTCTTCCAGCGGCCCAACCCGTTCCCGACCATGTCGATCTACGAGAACGTGCTTGCCGGGTCGCGGCTGAACGCGCGACGTCTCTCGAAGTCGGCCGCGGACGAGATCGTGGAGAAGTCGCTGCGCGGCGCGAACCTGTGGGAGGAGGTGAAGGACCGGCTCGACCGGCCCGGGACGGGTATCTCCGGCGGCCAGCAGCAGCGGCTGTGCATCGCCCGCGCGATCGCCGTCGAACCGCAGGTGCTGCTGATGGACGAGCCGTGCTCGGCACTCGACCCGATCTCCACCGCCGCCATCGAGGACCTGATCCACCAGCTGCGGCGCGACTACACGATCGTGATCGTCACCCACAACATGCAGCAGGCGGCGCGGGTCTCGGACGACACCGGATTCTTCAACCTCAGCGGGGCCGGCAAACCGGGACGACTGGTCGAGATGAACCCCACGCGCAAGATCTTCGCGAACCCCGACGAGCCGTCGACCGAGGCGTACGTCTCCGGCCGCTTCGGCTGACCCCCGTAGCTGTCGTCGATCCCCCGAGTCGCCAGCCGGTCAGGGCAGCTGGAACACGTACTTGCAGATCCAGTACACGAGCGCGGCGGCGAGCCCCGCGGCCGGGAACGTGAGCACCCAGGCGGCGACGATCGACTTCGCCACACCCCACCGCACCGCGGAGAGCCGCCGGGTCGCGCCCGCACCCATGATCGCCGAGGTGATGGTGTGTGTGGTCGAGATCGGGGCCTGCCACGCGAACGCCGTGGTGTAGAGCACCGCGGCACCGACCGACTCGGCGGCGAAGCCCCGGGGCGGGTCGAGGTGGATGATCCGGCGGCCCAGCGTGCGCATGATCCGCCAGCCGCCCGAGTAGGTCCCGAGTGAGATCGCGGACGCAGCGGCGAAGATCACCCAGAGCGGGAGCCGGTCGTCGGCAGCGGCGTACCCACTGGTGACCAGCGCGAGGAAGATGACGCCCATCGTCTTCTGCGCGTCCTGCAGTCCGTGCCCGAGGGCGAGCGCGGCCGCGGAGACGGTCTGGGCCAGCCGGAAGCCGCGGTGCACCTTGTGCGGGTTCTTCTTCCGGAAGATCCACATGATCGCCAGCATCACCAGGAACGCGGCCAGGAAGCCGACCAGCGGGGACCCGATCATCGGGATGAGCACCTTGTCGATGATCGTCGTCCAGTGCACTCCGGCGCCGGCCGCCAACGCGGCACCCATCAAGCCACCGATCAACGCGTGCGAGGACGACGAGGGCAGCCCGAAGTACCAGGTGATCAGGTTCCAGGTGATCGCCCCGAGCAGTCCAGCCATCACGATCACGAGGCCGTGGCTGCCTTCAGGCGGGTCGATCACCTCCGACACCGTCTGGGCCACCTTCTGGCCGAGGAACGCGCCGACGAAGTTCATGACCGCGGCCATGATCAGCGCGATCCGGGGGGTGAGCGCCCGGGTGGAGATCGAGGTGGCGATCGCGTTCGCTGCGTCGTGGAAGCCGTTGGTGTAATCGAAAGCGAGAGCAATGACGACTACCGCGATGACGATCGCGAGCTCCACGCTCAGGACTCCTTGACGGCGATCTGTTCGACGATGTTCGCCACCGTCTCGAACGCGTCGATGGCCGCCTCGAGGGAGTCGACGATGTCTTTGAGCTTGAGCACCTCGAGCGCTTCGTACTTGCCGCCGAAGAGCTTCGCGAGGATCCGCCGGTAGGACTTGTCACCGGCGTTCTCGAGCCGGTTGATCTCGATCCAGTACTCCTCGAGGTCCTTCATCGTCCGCAGTCGCGGCATCGACTCGGCGGTCAGCTCGGCACAGCGCTGGATGACCTCGACCTGGTTCGCCAGCTCGCTCGGAAGGTGCTCGACCTCGTAGAGCAGCACGAGGTCGACGGCCTCCTCCATGAAGTCCATCACGTCGTCGAGCTGCGAGGCGAGACCGTAGATGTCCTCCCGGTCGAACGGCGTCACGAACGTCGAGTTCACCCGCCGGACGATCGCGTGCGTGGTCTCGTCGCAGGCGTGCTCGGCGTCCCGCATCCGCTGCGCGATCGCCTCGCGGTCGTTGCCCTCCCCCAGCATCTCGGCGAGAAGTCCGGCGCCCCCGACGAGATGGTTGGCCGATTCGGTGAAGAGGTCGTAAAACGTCGTGTCTGCAGGGCGAAAGCGCAACGCCACGGCGAAACTCCTGGGATATGGAAGTGAACCACCGACATGCTAGGCGTTGGCGGACCGATCCGCACAAGTCAGGCCTTGGTCATTACCCCTAGGGGGTATACGATGAAGCCATGACGCAGACCCATGGCTATCACGACAACAAGGCCGCGTACCTCACCCGGCTGCGCCGCATCGAGGGGCAGGTCCGGGGCATCCAGCGGATGGTCGACGAGGACACCTACTGCATCGACATCCTCACCCAGGTCTCCGCGGTCAACAAGGCGCTGCAGGGCGTCGCGGTCGGCCTGGTCGAGGACCACCTCGGCCACTGCGTACGCGATGCCGTCGCCGCCGGTGGGACCGAGGCCGACGACAAGGTCGCCGAGGCCTCCGCCGCGATCGCGCGTCTGCTTCGCACCTGAGGGGTACGACGGGCAGGGCGACCGTGATCTTCGAAAGACACTCAACGAGGAGGCAGCACCGTGGCACAGACGATCTACCAGGTGAACGGGATGACCTGCGCGCACTGCGCGGACGCGGTGACCCGTGAGGTCTCCGCGGTCGAGGGCGTGAGCTCCGTCGACGTCACCGTCGAGTCCGGAGTCGTCGTGGTGCACGGCGAGGACATCAGCGACGACGCGGTGCGCGCGGCGATCGACGAGGCGGGGTACGAGGTCGGATGACCACCACGACCCGCCCGACCACCGCGCACGTCGACCTCCTGGTCGGCGGGATGACCTGCGCCTCCTGCGTCGGACGGGTGGAGAAGAAGCTCAACCGGATCGAGGGGGTGCACGCCCAGGTCAACCTCGCCACCGCGTCGGCGTCGGTCGACTACGACCCGGCCGCCGCCGACGAGGACACGCTGATCGCGACGGTGCAGAAGACCGGGTACACCGCCTCGCTCGCCGCGGACCACCGGGCCGACGAGGACCGGGACACCGCGGGCGCGGACCTGAAGAGGCGCCTGCTGCTGAGCGCTCCGCTCACCGCGATCGTGCTGGTGCTCACCATGGCACCCGGTGTCCCGGACACCGCCGAGGTCCGCTGGCTCGCGCTCCTCCTGACCGCACCGGTGGTGGCCTACGGCGGCTGGCCGTTCCACCGTGCCGCCGCGGTCAACGCCCGGCACGGTGCCTCCACGATGGACACGCTGGTCTCCCTGGGCACGCTGGTCGCCTTCGCGTGGTCGGCGTACCAGGCGGTGGTCGGCGGGATGCACACCTACGTCGAGGTGGCCGCCACCGTCACCACGTTCCTGCTCCTGGGCCGCTGGGCCGAGTCGCGCGCCAAGCACCGGGCCGGCTCCGCGCTCCGCGAGCTGCTGGAGCTCGGCGCCAAGCAGGCGAGCGTGCTCGACGAGGACGGCACCGAACGGCTCGCCGACGTCGCGGTGCTGCGGCCCGGGATGCGGTTCACCGTGCGCCCCGGCGAGCAGGTCGCCACCGACGGCCGGGTGCTCGAGGGCGCCTCCGGCGTGGACGAGTCGATGCTCACCGGGGAGAGCCTGCCGGTGGACAAGCGGCCCGGCGACGACGTGATCGGCGCCACCCTGAACACCAGCGGCCGGCTCGTGGTCGAGGTCACCCGGATCGGCCGCGACACCGCCTTGTCCCGGATCGCCGCGCTCGTCGCCGACGCCCAGGCCGGCAAGGCGCCCGTACAACGGCTGGCCGACCGGATCTCGTCGGTCTTCGTCCCCGTCGTGCTGGCGATCGCGGCGTTCACGCTGCTCGCCTGGGCCTCTACCGACCAGCCGTTCTCGGACGGGTTCACCGCGGCGGTCGCGGTGCTGGTGATCGCCTGCCCGTGCGCCCTCGGGCTGGCCACCCCTACCGCGATGCTGGTCGGCACCGGCCGCGCGGCCCAGCTCGGGATCGTGATCCGCAGCGCCGAGGTGCTCGAGTCGACCCGCCGGATCGACACCGTCGTGCTGGACAAGACCGGCACGGTGACCAGCGGCGAGATGAGCGTCCGGGACGTGGCCGGTGGCGCCGAGGCGGTCCGGCTCGCCGGCGCGCTCGAGGGTGCGTCGGAGCACCCCATCGGCCGGGCGATCGCGGAGTACGCCGCACAGCGGTCCGGCCCGCTGCCGGCCGTCGAGGACTTCGTGAACCATGAGGGACTCGGGGTCTCCGGGACCGTCGAGGGCCACCGGGTGCGGGTGGGCCGGGCGTCCGACGTACCCGGTCAGGAAGCCGCGCAGGGCACGATCACCCGCGGGGTCGCTGCGGCCAGGGAGGCCGGGCACACCGCCGTCGTCGTCGAGATCGACCACGAGCCCGTCGCGGTGATCGCGGTCGGGGACACGCTGAAGCCAACCAGCGCGGAGGCGGTACGGCGGCTGCACGCACTGGGCCTGGAGACGTACCTGCTCACCGGGGACCACACCGGCACCGCCACCGCTGTCGCGCGGCAGGTCGGCATCGACCAGATCATCGCCGAGGTGATGCCCGCGGACAAGGCGAGCACGGTCGGCCGGCTGCAGGAGCAGGGCCGGACCGTGGCGATGGTCGGCGACGGCGTCAACGACGCGGCGGCGCTGGTGCAGGCCGACCTCGGCGTGGCGATGGGCACCGGCACGTCGGCCGCGATCGAGGCCAGCGACCTCACCCTGATGAGCGGCGACCTCCGGGCGGCCGGTGACGCGATCGAGCTGTCCCGGCGCACCCTGCGCACGATCAAGCAGAACCTGTTCTGGGCCTTCGCCTACAACGTGGTCGGGATCCCGGTCGCGGCGCTCGGCCTGCTCAACCCGATGTTCGCGGGCGCGGCCATGGCGGCGTCGAGCGTGTGCGTGGTCGGGAACTCGCTGCGACTGCGCCGGTTCGCCCCGTCGCGCTGACCGTCGCGCTGACCGCCCCGGGCGTCAGGCCGGCGACGATCGCTGCTGCTGCGAGGGGATGGTGCCGGTCTCCTCCGCATCACCGTCGACGCCCAGGATCTCGTCGACCTCGGCCTCGGTCAGGGTTGCCTCCGCCTCACTCGCCGCGATGATCAGGTTGGTGGTCAGCTCGACCTCCGCCAGGAGCTCTGCATCTTCCAACGGGACGTTCAACTGGTCGTCCATGACGCTGCTCCTTTCTTCCACATGCATACTCGGATACCCATATCGTCCGGCCGTGAATCTTCGGTCCCGATCATTGTCGCGGAATGGTTGGCAACTCCCCATAGTCAATTAAGACAAAGCGAAAGGCCCCAACGGGATCCGTTGGGGCCTTCCAGATGCCTAGATCAGGCGTCTCTCTTGGTTCAGAGAGGGCGAACGTTCTCAGCCTGGGGACCCTTGGGACCCTGGGTGACGTCGAACTCGACCTTCTGGTTCTCATCGAGCGACTTGT
Source organism: Nocardioidaceae bacterium (assembly GCA_035699065.1). Taxonomy (GTDB): domain Bacteria; phylum Actinomycetota; class Actinomycetes; order Propionibacteriales; family Nocardioidaceae; genus Nocardioides_C. The sequence goes on along the minus strand of DASSBE010000066.1, from coordinate 4,260 downwards.
AGCCGTTCGACTGGATGGCCGAGTAGTGCACGAAAACGTCGTCGCCGCCGTCTTCCTGCGCGATGAAGCCGAAACCCTTTTCGGCGTTGAACCACTTGACAGTGCCCTGAGCCATGCTCGATTACTCCTCTAACGGGGCGTGGAACCGTCACTTCGACGGCCCCACAGCAGGTGCGGTGAAACGCCGTGCCCCCTCGAAAAGCATTGAGCAAATCTGAGAAGAAACGCCGTCGGATCACAAACTCCGCGGGCTTCTACCTGCTGGAACTTGCACCTGCTGCACCGCAAACCCTACCAACTAATTGCCGTAATGCCACTACTGAGACCTGAACGCCCGCGACCGTCTCGTTCCACCGAACATCTGCGGGCGGTAAACCGATCGCCCGAGGCGCGCATCATCAGGGGTAACCGGTCCCCGCGCGCAGGTTCTGCGGCATCGCGAGGGGCCCTCCCCACCAGGGGGCAGTCATGATCCACACCACCCGACTCGGGCTCGCGGCGGCGGCCATCTCGCTGGGCCTCGTCGCCGGCTCAGCACCCGCGGCCACGGCCCTGCCCGACTGGCGTACGACGGCCAGCTCGCACACCGGCCATCTCGTCACGGTGACCGACCTGCGCTACGCCACCCACCCGCGCTTCGACCGGGTCGTGATCGACCTGCGCGGCCGGCGCCCCGGCTACACCATCGGCTACACCAGGCGACTGCACCGCGAGGGCAGCGGCGACGTGGTCCGGCTGCGCGGCAAGCGCAAGATGGTGCTCAGCCTGCACCCGGCCCGCGCGCACGACCGCGCAGGTGACTCGGTCTACACCGGCCCGCGCAAGCAGGCCGTGCACCTGCCCACGTTGCGCGGTGTCGCGTTCCTCGGCGACTTCGAGGGATACGTCACCTTCGGCTTCGGGCTGGACCGGCGCGCGCCGTACCGGGTCTTCACGCTGCGCAGCCCGCGGCGGCTGGTGATCGACTTCAAGCACTGACTGACGCCGACGTTGCCCGGTCTAGCCTGGGCGGCATGGGCAGCAGCGTCTACGTCGCGTCGGTCGAGGGCTACACGGGCAAGTCGACGGTGGCGCTCGGCGTGCTGGAGCAGCTCTCCCGGCGCGTCGAGCGGGTCGGCGTGTTCCGGCCGATCGTGCGCGCGGACAACATCGGCGGCCGCGGCGACTACGTGCTCGAGCTGCTGACCGGCCACGACGCGGTCAGCCTGTCGTACGACGAGTGCGCCGGCGTGACCTACGACGAGGTGCACGACGACCCGACGGCGGCGCTGGACCGGATCGTGGAACGGTTCCACCGGGTCGCCGCCCGCTGCGACGCGGTGGTCGTGGTCGGCAGCGACTACACCGACATCGGCACGCCCACCGAGTTCTCCTACAACGCCCGGATCGCGGCCAACCTCGGCGCCCCGGTGCTGCTCGTGCTCAACGGCGCCGACCGGTCGCCCCCGGACGTGCACACGATCGCCGAGATGGCCGTCAACGAGCTGCGCGCGAACCACGGCACGCTGTTCGCGGTGGTCGCGAACCGGGTCGCCCCGGACACCGTGGACAGGGTCGTCGCAGCGCTCGCCGTGGACGACGACGTGCCGGCGTTCGCGATCCCCGAGGAGCCGATCCTCGGCGCACCGTCGGTCGCGGACCTGATGAGCGCCGTGGACGGGAAGCTGGTCAGCGGCGACGAGTCGCTGCTGACCCGGGAGGCGACCGGACTGGTGGTCGCCGGGATGACGATGCCGAACGTGCTGGACCGGCTGATCGACGGCGGGCTCGTGGTGGTCCCCGGGGACCGGCCCGAGGTGGTGCTCGGGGTGCTGATGGCGCACGCGTCGGCGAACTTCCCGCAGGTCTCCGGGATCGTGCTCAACGGTGGCCTCGAGATGCCCGAACCCGTGACCCGGCTGATCGCGGGCCTGGGCGTGACGATGCCGATCGTGGCGACAGACATGGGGACCCATGCGGCCTCGTCCGCCCTGACCGCCGTACGCGGCCGCCTCACCAAGGACTCACCACGCAAGGTCGCCACCGCGCTCGCGCTGTTCGCCGAGCACGTGGACGGCAACGCGCTGCTGGACAGGCTCGAGGTGGCGCGGTCCGACGCGGTCACCCCGTTGATGTTCGAGCACCAGCTGATCGACGACGCGGTCGGCGACCGCCGGCACATCGTGCTGCCCGAGGGCGAGGAGGAGCGGATCCTGCGGGCCGCCGAGATCCTGCTGCGCCGCGGCGTCGCCGAGCTGACCCTGCTCGGTGACCCGATCCGGGTCAGCGCCAACGCGGCGTCCGCCGGCGTCGACGTGTCCCGTGCCACGCTGCTCAGCCCGTTCGACGAGGAGCTGCGCGAGCGGTTCGCGAAGGAGTACCACGAGCGCCGGCAGCACAAGGGGATCGACCTGGACGAGGCCCGCGACATCGTCACCGACGTGTCCTGCTTCGGCACGATGATGGTGCTGCTCGGCCTCGCCGACGGCATGGTCTCCGGCGCCGTCCACACGACCGCGCACACGATCCGGCCCGCGCTCGAGGTGGTCAAGACGCTGCCCGGCGTGTCCGTGGTGTCGTCGGTGTTCTTCATGTGCCTGGAGAGCCAGGTGCTGGTGTACGGCGACTGCGCGGTCAACCCGGACCCGACCGCGGAGCAGCTCGCCGACATCGCGATCTCCTCGGCCGCGACCGCCGCGGCGTTCGGGATCGAGCCGCGGGTCGCGATGCTGTCCTACTCCACCGGCTCCTCGGGCACGGGCAGCGACGTGGAGAAGGTGTCCCGCGCGACGGCGCTGGTCCGCGAACGCGCACCGGAGCTGCCGGTGGAGGGCCCGATCCAGTACGACGCGGCGATCGACGCGGCCGTGGCCCGGACGAAGCTGCCGGACTCGGCGGTGGCCGGACGGGCGACGGTGTTCATCTTTCCGGACCTGAACACCGGCAACAACACCTACAAGGCGGTGCAACGGTCCGCGGGCGCGGTGGCCGTGGGACCGGTGCTGCAGGGACTGCGCAAGCCGGTCAACGACCTGTCCCGGGGCGCCCTGGTGCGTGACATCGTGAACACCGTGGCGATCACCGCGATCCAGGCACAGAAGTCCGAGGAGGCACCTGCGTGAGCAACTGTGTGCTGGTGATCAACGCCGGCTCGTCGTCGTTGAAGTACAGCCTGGTCGACGCCCGCTCCGGGGAGTCGGTCGCCGGCGGCCTGGTGGAGCGGGTCGGTGAGGCGAACGGGTCGCTGACCCACCGCGGCCCGGGCGGCGAGTCGCACCGTGAGCAGAAGATCGGCTCCCACGACGACGCGCTGCGGGCGGTGCTCGACGCGTTCGCGTCCGAGGGGCCGTCCCTGGACGACGTCGACCTGGCCGCGATCGGGCACCGGGTGGTGCACGGCGGGGACCGGTTCGCCGACCCGGTGCTCGTCGACGACGACCTGATCGAGGCGGTCGCCGAGCTGATCCCGCTCGCGCCGCTGCACAACCCGGCCAACCTGGAGGGCATGGAGGTGGCGCGGCGGCTGTTCCCGGACCTGCCGCAGGTGGCCGTGTTCGACACCGCCTTCCATCAGACGCTCCCGCCGCACGCCTACACCTACGCGGTTCCCGAGTCGTGGAAGGAGGACCACCACGTCCGCCGCTACGGGTTCCACGGCACCTCGCACGCGTTCGTGTCCGCGGAGGCCGCCAAGCTGCTCGGCCGGCCCGCGGAGGACGTGAACCTGGTGGTGCTGCACCTGGGCAACGGCTGCTCGGCCGCCGCGGTCGCGGCCGGCCGGTCGGTGGACACCTCGATGGGGATGACGCCGCTCGAGGGCCTGGTGATGGGCACCCGCTCCGGCGACATCGACCCCGCCCTGCACGCGCACCTGCACCGCGAGGTCGGCTGGTCGCTGGAAGAGATCGACAAGGTGCTGAACCGCGACTCCGGCCTGAAGGGGATGGCGGGCGAGAACGACTTCCGGGAGCTGATCCGGCTCGTCGACGAGGGCGACGCGAAGGCGGTGCTGGCGTTCGAGGTGTACTGCTACCGGATCCGCAAGTACGTCGGCGCCTACTACGCGGCGCTCGGGACCCTGGACGCGATCGTGTTCACCGCCGGGGTCGGCCAGCACTCGGCGCGGATGCGCGCGAAGGTGCTCGGTGGCCTCGAGGCGCTCGGCATCTGCGTGGATCAGGAGCAGAACTCCGCCGAGTCCGACGAGGCGCGGGTGGTCTCGACCCGGGACAGCCCGGTCGCGGTGCTGGTGGTGCCGACCAACGAGGAGTGGGAGATCGC
>DASSBE010000065.1:0-11423 GCA_035699065.1 Nocardioidaceae bacterium | reverse complement strand
AGGTCCAGCCCGTGCTCGGTGGACAGTGTCAGCGGCTGCCAGGACGGCACCACGAACAGGTCGCCGTGCTCGACGGTCCACTCGCGGTCGCCGACCGTGACCTGGCCGATGCCCTCGAACACCTGGTACACCGACGACCCGGTCTCCCGGCGGGTCGCGGTCCGCGTGCCCTCGCGGAGCCGGTGGAACTCGGTGCGCAGCGTGGGCAGCACGTCGCCGCCGGTGGTCGGGTTGGTGTAGCGGACCGCGGCGTGGCCGGGCTCGACGGTCGCCGGGTGGCCGTCCGCCTCGAGCGCGAGCTGCTCGGACAGGGCGTGGTCGGTGTGTTCCCACCGGTAGGCGAGCAACGGCGTCGCGGGGGTCGGCGTCAGCTGGGTCAACGGGCGCAGCCCCGGGTGTGCCCACAACCGTTCGGACCGGGACCGTTCGGGTGCGCTCAGGTCCTCGACCTCGTCCGGACCGAACTCGAAGAACGTGGAGTCGGCGTAGTGCTGGAACGGGATGTCGAGACCGTCGATCCATGCCATCGGCTGGTCGCTGTTGTTGTGGTGCCCGTGCCAGTTCCAGCCGGCCTGCGGCAGGAAGTCGCCACGACGCATCGCCACCGGGTCGCCGTTGACGACGGTCCACACACCCTCGCCCTCCACGACGAAGCGGAAGGCGTTCTGGGTGTGCCGGTGAACCGGCGCGTCCTCGCGCGGGTTCAGGTACTGGATCGCGGCCCACAGCGTCGGGCTTGCGAACGGTCTGCCGCCCAGGCCGGGGTTGGCCAGCGCGATGGCCCGGCGCTCGCCACCGCGACCGACGGGCACCAGCGCGCCCGCCCGCTCGGCCATGGGCAGCAGGCTCTTCCAACGCCAGAGGTGGGGCTGCGCGTCCGAGCTCGGCTCCGGTGGCATCAGGTCACCGATCTCGGTCCAGAGCGGGACCAGGAGCTCGGACTCGAACCCTCGGTAAAGCTCCTCGAGCTCCGGGGTGCGGTCGGGCTGGTCGGGTGCGTCCGACGCGCTGATGCTGACGGGGTTGTCGGTGAGGGTCATTGCCGGGACAGCTCCTTGGGTGGCGATACGTCGATGGTGGCCGCTTTTCCGTTCGCCGGGATAGTCTTTTCTACTGTGAAGAACAAGCCTGCCTACGCGATCGACTCGGTCGACCATGCCTTGCACCTCGCCCAGCTGCTTCAGCAGGAGGGTCCGCTGCGGGTCACCGATGCCGCGGACAGGCTCGGTGTCTCGGCTTCGACGGCACACCGCCTGCTCGCGATGCTGGTCTACCGCGACTTCGCGGACCAGGGGTCCGACCGCCGCTACCGTGCCGGCGCCGTGCTCCGGCCCTCACCGGTTTCGGAGGCGCCGGTCCCGCTCTTGCGCCGTGTGGCCCTGCCCCATCTCGAGACGCTCGTGGAGCGGGTGCGCGAGTCGGTGAACCTGATGGTGCTCGCCGACACCGAGGTGCGCTTCATCGCCACGGTCGAGTGCGACCAGGTGCTCCGCGTGGGCGACCGGGTCGGGCGGGTGCTGCCGGCCGAGAAGGTCAGCGGCGGGAAGGCCATCCTGGCCGCGCTGCCGGCGGCCAGGCTCGAAGCGCTCTACGCGGCGTCTCCGGACGTCGACCTCACCAGGCTCAAGCGGGACCTCGCGCTGGTGCGCAGACGGGGCTTCGCGATCAACGACCAGCAGACCGAGACCGGGCTCACCGCGATCGGCATGGTGCTCCACGACTCCTCGGGCGAGCCCACCGCGGCGGTCTCGCTGGCGATGCCGACGGCCCGGTTCCATCGCGACGCGCTGTCCGGCTGGGTCGACGCGCTGACGAACGTGGTAGCCAGGATCCGGCGCGATCTCGCCGCGGAGACCTGATCCGGGACCGGCGGGCGAACAGCGTTACAGGTAGTTCATCGGGTTCACGGTCGCGCCGTTGCGGAACACCATGAAGTGCAGGTGGCAGCCGGTGGAGTAACCGGTGGTTCCGACGTAGCCGATGACCTCGCCGCGCGAGACGTGCTGCCCGACGTAGGTGGAGTAGCGGCTGAGGTGGTTGTACGCCGTACCGATGCCCGCGCCACCGTGCCAGCCGTGGTCGATGATGACCCGGTTGCCGTAGCCGGTGTTGTAGTACTTCGCGATCACGGTCCCGGGCGCCGCGGCCCGGATCGGCGTGCCGCAGCCGGCGCCGAAGTCGGTCCCGTCGTGCAACGTCCACCGGTGGTAGACCGGGTGCAGCCGCATGCCGTACGGCGAGGTGATGTAGGTGTGGATCGGGTAGCTGAGGAAGTTGTCGGAGCTGCGGGGGGCGTGATGGGCCTGGGCACGCCCGGCGCGAGCGGCCCGCGCGCGTGCCCGTGCGGCCGCCGCGGCGGCCTTCTTGCGTGCGGCGATCGCCCGCTTCTTGAGCATCTTCGAGATCTTCGCGCGCTCCTGCTTGAGCTGGCGCAGCTGCTTCGCGTCCTCGGCTCTGGCCTGGGCGGCCGCGTGCTGGGCCTTCTCCCGTGCGGCCACGAGGCCGGACACCTTGTCCTCGGCCTCGGTCGCCTTCGCCTCGAGCGTCTCCTTGACCTGGAGGTTCTCCGCGGCCTCCTGGCGGCGGACCGCGACGACCTGCTTGTCGGCCTCCACCTTCCGCTCCTGGACGACCAGCAACACCTTGGAGGCCTTGAGCCGGTCGAGCACGACCGACTCCTTGTCGAGCACGTTGCGCACCGAGTTCAGCTGGCCGGAAAGCTCGGCGGGATCCTTGGAGGTCAGCACCATGGACAGCCCGAGCATGGTCGGTCCACCGAGCTGGTAGTTCTGGACCGCGATCCGACCGAGGGTCGTCTCCTGGTCGCGGACCTCTCGCTTGCCGTCGGCGAGGTCCTCGCGTGAACGCTGGAGCTCGGCGATTGCCGCGTCGAGAGCCGCCTGCATCCGGTGATCGACGACCTCGGCTGCCGCCAGCTCGCCGCGGGCCTTGGCCAGCTCACTCTGCGCGGCCCGCAGCCGGTCCTCCGCGGCGTGCAACGCCTTGGTCGTCGCCACCAGGCGGTCGCTGGACTGGTCCAGGTGCCGCTCGGCCTTCTTCACCTGTCCCTGGACGTGTTCCTTGCGGTCCTTCAGGTCGTCTGCCGACGCCAACGGGACCGCGGCCACTCCCAGGAGCATGCTGCTCGCCAGGAAAAGGGCCGTCACGCGGGCACGGGTCGCGCGGGGGAAGATGCGAACCAACGTTCTGCCTCTGCTGTTGCCTCACTCGCTTAGGACAGAGTTGACCGTAACCGACGGTGAGCGGCGATCCCGGGATTTCCCGGGCGCGTCACTCCAGCACCTCTGGTCACACGGCGGTGGCGTCACACCTCGCTGGCGGTGACCGTCATGATCGGTTCGGTCGTCGGCTGCTCGGACCCACCGGCGGGCTCGACGCTGATCGCCACCTCGGCGCCCTCGGCCGGCATCGGCATGGCGGCGCCCGCATCCGGGTCCGACAGGAGCCCGGCTGAGGCGATGGCGTCGTCCGTGATCTCCCAGAGCTGGTAGACCTGGCCCTCATCGAGATCGGGAAGGCCCTCGGTGTCCACAGCCATCCGGTTCAGAGACGGGGACGTCGCGACGGTGACCGTGCCCCCGTTGGCCGTGGGGATCGTCGCCTCGTGCGCGTCCGGGGCGTCGAAGACACGGACCACTCCCGAGGCAAGCTGGCTCTCCGGCGCGTTCTCCCCGCGCAGCTGGCTGTAGCCGATCCCGGCCGCGGCGACGAGGAGAGCCACCGCCGCCGCCACCATCAGCCGCGGGAACCAGGCAGGCCTGGTCGACGAGCGGACGCCACCCGGGTGCCTCACGGTGGGCGGTAGCTGCGGCTCCCTGTCGGCCGCCTGCATCACCCGGGCCTTGAGGTACGCCGGCGGGGCTGTGCCTTCGATGGCGCCCATCCGTGCCGCCGCGGCCTGGAGCTCGCGAACCTCCTGGGCGCAGGACGGGCACGCGTCCAGGTGAGTCTTGAAACGTTCGGCCTCTTCACGGCTGAGCGCGTCGATCGCGTAGGCGCCGGAGAGGGTGTGCAGATCGGTGTTCACTGTGCCCCCTCGAGACAGTCGCGGAGACGGATCAGCCCGTCCCTCATCCTGGTCTTGATCGTCGGCAGCGGCTTCTCGAGCAGCGTCGCCACCTCGCTGTAGGTGTATCCGTTGAAGTAGGCCAGCCGGACCGACTCGAGCTGCAGGTCCGTCAGCGTGTCCATGCAGTCCCGCACCGTTCCGTGCTCGTCGGCCTCCAGGACGGCGTCGGCGGGGCTGTCGTGGCTGACCTCGTCGGGTGCGCCGTGGTGGTCCTGCCGCTTCTGCGACTCGCTGCGGCGCACCGCGTCCACGGCCCGTCGATGGGCGATGGTCAGGATCCAGCTCTTGGCGTTTCCCCTGTCCCTGTCGAAACGCGCGGCCTTGCGCCAGACCTCGAGCAGGACCTCCTGGGTGACGTCCTCGGCGCGGGTCGGGTCACGCACGACACGGCGCGCCAGTCCGTAGACCGACGCGGCGACGGCGTCGTACAACGCATCGAACGCCCGCGAGTCACCTCGTGCCACCCGGACGAGGAGTGCGTCGATGTTCGCACCCTCCTCCGGCTGCACGAGCCGCAGGTTTCGTTCCTCCGACATCCAGGCCTCCTGACGTTGCTGACTCTAGTTCGTCGCGACGCGGTAGCCGGATTGGTCGGCGAGGTCAGACGTCGACGGTGAGCTGGACCGTCACCTGGTCGCCGAGCTCCAGTCCTTCGGCCTTCCGCACCCAGGACTTCACCGGCACGAGGTAACGCCGGTCCTGAGGGAACAGCGACGTCGCCCACTCGGTCCCCCCGATCCGCGCGTTGACCGGGATCATCCCCCACCCGTAGCTCACGAACGCGGACGTCGCTGCCAGCTCGTCGCACTCCTCCTCGGGAACCGTGATGAAGTGCCACGGCGCCGGACCCTTCCAGAACCACATCTCGCCGCTGATCTCGAGGTTCACCCAACCAGGATAGGAGCCGGGAGTACGAGCGTCATCGGCTCTGCCCTGGCGCCGCATGGACGCCCACCCGATCGGGTAACGGGCCGGGGATGACCTCCGTCGACCTGCCCCCGCCGATCCTGCGTGCCGACGTGACGTCCGAGATCGACGTCGAGCAGCTGCGGCGTGACCTGGAGGCGTCGGTCGACGGTGAGGTGCGCTTCGACACCGGCAGCCGTGGCGCCTACTCGACCGACAGCTCCAACTACCGGCAGATCCCGATCGGGGTCGTGGTGCCGCGCACGGTGGAGGCGGGTGCGGAAGCCGTCCGGGTCTGCGCGGCCCATCGCGCGCCACTGCTCTCCCGAGGCGGCGGGACCAGCCTGGCCGGCGAGGCCACGAACACCGCCGTCGTGATCGACTGGTCGAAGTACTGCACCGGGCTGCTGTCCGTCGACGCCGAGCGACGCACCTGCGTGGTCGAGCCGGGGATCGTGCTCGACCGGCTCAACGACTTGCTGCGTCCCTACGACCTCGAGTACGGGCCGGAGCCGGCCACCCATGACCACTGCACGCTCGGCGGAATGATCGGGAACAACTCCTGCGGTGCGACGGCGCAGCGGACCGGCAAGGTCGTCGACAACATCGAGCGCCTCGAGGTGCTGCTCTACGACGGCACCCGGATGTGGGTGGGCCCGACCTCCGAGGAGGACTACCAGGGGATCCTGGACCAGGGTGGCCGCAGAGCCGAGATCTACCAGTCACTGCACCGGCTGCGGGACCACTACCTCGCCGACGTCCGCACCGGCTACCCGAAGATTCCCCGGCGGGTCTCGGGATACAACCTCGACTCGCTGTTGCCGGAGAACGGCTTCGACGTCGCCCGGGCGCTCGTCGGGTCTGAGAGCACGCTGGTCACGGTGCTCCGTGCCGAGCTGCGGCTGGTGCCCAGGCTCCGTTCCACGGCGATGGTGCTGCTGGCCTATCCGGACGTCGCAACTGCGGCCGACGATGTCCCGGCGATCCTCGGGACCGAGCCCGTGCAGCTCGAAGGCATCGACAGCCGGGTGATCGCGGTGGAACGCGACAAGGGCCTGAACCGGTCGGGGATGCGCTTCTTTCCCGAAGGACACGGTTTCCTGATCCTGGTCTACGGTGACGCCGAGGACGGCGCCCGGAGCACGGCCGAACAGGCACTCGACCGGCTCGGCCGCTCGGTCGACGACGAGGACGTGCAGCTCGTGGTGGACCAGGACGAGCAGTCCGCGGTTTTCAAGGTCCGTGAGGCTGCCCTCGGTGTCGCCGCCCGTGGTGATCGGATTCCCGACTCGTGGGCAGGCTGGGAGGACTCCGCCGTCGCGCCGGAACGACTCGGCGACTACCTCCGGGACCTCCGCGCGCTGTTCGACCGGTACGACTACACGACCGCGTCCTTCTACGGCCACTTCGGCCAGGGCTGTGTCCACACCCGGGTGCCCTTCGACCTCGTCACCGCGGACGGCGTCCGCGCGTTCCGCTCGTTCATGAACGACGCCGCCGACCTCGTCGTGTCCTACGGCGGTTCGCTGTCCGGGGAGCACGGCGACGGGCAGGCGCGCGGTGAGCTGCTTCCGAAGATGTTCGGCAGCGCGCTGTTCCGTGCGTTCCGTGAGTTCAAGGCGGTCTTCGACCCCGGACTGCGGATGAACCCCGGCAAGGTGGTGCCGGCCAGGCCGCTCGACGACGACCTCCGGCTCGGCGTGGACTACGACCACCCGGCGCCGAAGACGCACTTTCGTTACCCGGACGACGACGGCAGCTTCAGCCGCGCGGTGCAGCGCTGTGTCGGGGTCGGCAAGTGCCGGCACGAGAGCGGTGGCGTGATGTGCCCGAGCTACATGGTCACCCGCGAGGAGGAGCACTCCACGCGCGGGCGGGCCCGGTTGCTGTTCGAGATGCTCGACGGCACCGCCCGTGGCGGACCGATCGCCGACGGCTGGCGCTCGGAGGAGGTGCGGGACGCCCTGGACCTGTGCCTGGCCTGCAAGGGCTGCAAGAGCGACTGCCCGGTGAACGTCGACATGGCCACCTACAAGGCCGAGTTCCTCTCGCACCACTACGCCGGGCGGCTCCGGCCGAGGTCGCACTACTCGATGGGCTGGTTGCCGCTGCTCGCGGTGCCGGCCTCGTTCGCACCGGGAGCGCTGAACGCGCTGACGCACGCCCCCGGTCTCTCGCAGTGGGTGGCGCGTGCCGGCGGCATCGACCCGCGCCGCACCGTTCCGGCCTTCGCCCTGCAGAGCCTGCAGAAGTGGTACGCCGGACGCGGGCCACGTGGCACGGGGCACCGCGGGGACGTGCTGCTGTGGCCGGACACGTTCACGAACCGCCTCCAGCCCTGGGTCGGCCGTGCGGCGGTCGAGGTGCTCGAGGACGCCGGGTGGCGCGTGGTGCTGCCCGCCCGACCGGTCTGCTGCGGCCTGACCTGGATCTCCACCGGCCAGCTCGCCACCGCGAAGCGGGTGCTGCACCGCACCCTGCGTCAGCTCCGGCCGCACCTGCGTGCGGGAACACCGATCGTCGGGCTGGAACCGAGCTGCACCGCGGTCTTCCGCTCCGACGCCTCGGAGCTGGTCTCCGGCGAGGACGTCGAACGGCTGCAGCACCAGACCCTCACGCTCAGCGAGCTCCTGATGGAGCGCACCGAGGGCTGGCAGCCGCCCCGGGTCGACGTGGACGTGCTGCGCCAGACGCACTGCCACCAGCACGCGGTGATGGGCACCGGCGCCGACGACGCGCTGCTCGAGCGGATCGGTGCCCGCCAGCAACCGCTGGACTCCGGCTGTTGCGGGCTCGCGGGCAACTTCGGGTTCGAGGCGGGGCACTACGACGTGTCGATGGCGGCGGCCGAACGAGTCCTGCTTCCCGCCGTGCGCGCCGCCGACGACGACGTGGTGCTGCTCGCCGACGGCTTCAGCTGCCGGACCCAGATCGAGCAGGGCGACAGCGCCGGACGCGAGGCGCGCCACCTGGCCGAGCTTCTGGCCGGAGCGCTGCACGGCAACCGGCCGCGCGCCAACCGAGAGGAGAGCAGATGAAGTCACGCACGTTCACCGAGGGAGAGCTTCGCACGATCGTGGCGGTGTTCGACGCGGGCGACGAGATCCTGGAGGGGCTCGCGTCCCTCGCGCGGGACGAGTCTCTCGCGGCCGCCTCGTTGACCGCGATCGGAGCGGTGTCGGCAGCCACCCTGGGCTGGTACGACCTCGACGCCCAGGAGTACCGCGAGATCCCGGTCCGGGAGCAGGCCGAGGTGCTCAGCCTGGTCGGTGACGTGGTGCGCGGGCCGGACGGCGGACCGGCGGTGCACTGCCACGGGGTCCTCGGGCTGCCGGATGGATCGACCCGGGGCGGTCACCTGCTGCACGGAACGGTGCGGCCCACGCTCGAGGTGGTGCTGACCGAGAGCCCGGCACAGCTGCACAAGACCTTCCGGCCCGAGTTCGGTCTCGCGCTGATCGACCTCGACGCCTGAGCCGGCTCAGCCGCGCGTGCCGCCGGCGGCCCGTGACCGCTCGACGAGCCGGCGCGCGATCAGGTTCTGCTGGATCTCGTTGGTGCCCTCACCGATCACCATCAGCGGAGCGTCGCGGTAGAACCGCTCGACGTCGTACTCCTTGGAGTAGCCGTAGGCGCCGTGCACCCGCATCGCGTCGAAGGCCGCCTCCACCGCGACCTCGGACGCGAACAGCTTGGCCATCCCCGCCTCCAGGTCGGCGCGCTCACCCGCGTCGATCGTGCGCGCCGCGTCCAGGGTCAGCAGCCGTGCCGCCTGCACGTTGGTCCCGATCCGGGCGAGGTGGTTGCCGACCGACTGGTGCTTCCACACCTGCTTGCCGAACGCCTCCCGCTGCTGGCTGTAGTCCAGCGCCGCATCGAGGGACGCCTGCGCGACACCGACCGCGCGGGCGGCGACCTGCAGCCGGCCGACCTCGAGGCTGCGCATCATCTGGTGCCAGCCGGCTCCGGGCACGCCACCGACCAGGTCCTCGGCCGCGACCTCGACGTCGTCGAAGGTCACCGTGCACGCCTCCACGCCGCGGTAGCCGAGCTTCGGCAGGTTCCCCGAGATCGTGAGCCCGTCGTGGTCGCCGACGAGCAGCACACTCATCCCCGCGTGCGGTGGCTGCGCCGCGGGGTCGGTCTTGCACAGCACCGCGATCCGCCCGGAGCGACGGGCGTTGGAGATCCAGGTCTTCTCACCGTTGAGCAGGTAGTGCCCGGTCGCGTCGTCCCGGGCGGCCCGGGTCGTCATCGCCTGCAGGTCACTTCCGCCGGAGGGTTCGGTCAGCGCCATCGTCACCCGGAGACTGCCGTCGGCCATCGCGGGCAGATAGGTCGCTCGCTGCTGGTCGGTGCCGAACTCGCGCAGCAGGTAGCTCATCACCGAGTGGCCGCCGATCGCGCCGGCGAGGCTCATCCAGCCCCGCGCGAGGCTCTCGGTGACCAGCGCGAAGCACGCGGCGCTGACCCCGGAACCGCCGTACTCCTCGGGCACCAGCAGGCCGAAGCAGCCGAGCTGCTTCATCCGTTCGATGAAGTCCTCGGGGTAGACGTCGTGCTCCTCGAACTCGCGGACCCGTGGCCGCACGTAGTCGTCGACGAAGTCGTCGACCACGGCGACGATGTCACGTTCGTCGGGACCGAGCAGCCGGGCGCTGGGAGACGTCATGCTGTTACATGATCCTCGTGAGAGCGTGGTCGGCAAGACCGGCACCCGAGTCAGGGAGGGCCCCATGTCCCCAGGAGCCGCAGGGCGGCAACGCCGGCTGGAGCCGATCCCGCCGGAGACGTTGGACGGCGAGCAACGGGAGCTGTACGGCGCCATCACCGGAGGTCCCCGCGCACGCGGGCCCCAGACGTTCGCGTTGACCCGCGACGACGGCACACTGCGCGGGCCGTTCAACGCAATGCTGCTCTCGCCGGCGCTCGGCGGCGCGCTGCAGGAGCTCGGTGCCACGATCCGCTACCGCAGCACGCTGCCCGCCCGCACCCGCGAGATCGCGATCCTCACCGTCGCGGCGCACTGGGACTCCGCCTTCGAACGGTCCGCGCACGAGGCCGTGGGAGCGTCGGTCGGGCTGAGCGAGGACGAGTTGGCCGCGATCCGGGCCGGCCGGGTGCCGGTGCTGGGGGATGCCCACGAGAACGCCTGTGCGCACCTGGTCCGCGCGATGGTGGACGGCGACGTCGACGATGCGACCTGGGACCGGCACGCCGAGACCGCGGGGAACCGCACGGTGCTGGAGCTGACCACCGTGGTGGGGTACTACGCGACGCTGGCCCTGCAGCTGCGGGTGTTCCGGGTCGAGTGATCCCACGTCAGCGCGGCTCGTGCCCGGCGGCGGCAAGCACCGGACGCAGCGCCGTGATCGCGTGCCGGCGGTGGACGTCGAGCATCGCCAGCGTCTGCTCGGTGTCCGCTGCCTTCACCGCCGCGACCAGCCGGCGATGCTCGTCGAGGACCCTGTCCCGGTTCGGCTCGTCGGTGTAGTAGACCGCGCGGTAGACCTCGGTCGCGTCCCACAGCTGACGGATGATCCGCACCAGCCGGGGCAGCGCGCAAGCCTCGATCAGCGTCGCGTGGAACCGCCGGTTGGCCCGGGTCATCGCGGACACGTCGACCAGCGCGGCGGCGCTCTCCACGTCGTGCGCGGCCTCCTCGAACCGGTCGATGTCCTCGCCGGTCATCAGCGGGATCGCGATCCGGACCGCCTCGGCCTCGAGGATCTCGCGGATCCGGTAGACCTCCAGCAGGTCCGAGAGCGACAGCAGCGCGACGAAGTAGCCCCGGTGCGCCCGGTAGCTCACCTGCCCCTCGCCCTCGAGGATCTTCAGGGCCTCCCGCAGCGGCACCCGGCTCACCCCGAGCTCCAGCGCGAGGGTGTCCTGGACGATCCGCTCCCCCGGGCGCATCGCACCGGTGGCGATCATCTTCCGCAGCTCGGCGAGGACGGCTTCCTGGGCTGTCGGTGGGCGTTGGAACACCGTGCTCACGAGGGCTCACCGTCCTCGAGGCCCTCGTCGATCCAGCGCAGGATCTCCTGGTCCGACCCCAGGGCGGGCGGCGGGTACCGGTAGCCGGCCGGTGTCCGCGAGAGCCGCACCGGGTGGGCGACCTGGGCCACCCCGTGCACGTCCACGATCGGCTCCAGCCCCAAGGCGATGGCCAGCTCCATGCCCTGGGCCACGTCGTTGATCGGGCCGCAGGGGACACCGGCGTCGGTCAGCGAGGTGAACCAGTCGTCCGCCGTACGTCTGCGCAGCACCGCGCCCAGCAGCAGGCTGAGCTCGTCGCGGTGCGCCACCCGGTCGGGATTCGTGGCGAAGCGCGGGTCCGCCGCGAGCTCGGGCAGGCCGAGACACTCGCACAGCGTGCGGAACAGCCCGTCGTTCGCGGCCGCGACGACCAGCAGCCGGTCCTTGG
>DASSBE010000064.1:0-8847 GCA_035699065.1 Nocardioidaceae bacterium | reverse complement strand
AGAGCCCGGCATCGGCAAGACCGCGATGCTGGAGGAAGCCGCGACGCTCGTCGAGAACATGCGTGTGCTCCGGGCCCGCGGCCTCGAGTCCGAGCAGTCGGTCCCCTTCGGTGGGCTCCTGCAGCTGCTGCGCCCGGTGCTGGCCCTGCTCGACCGGATCCCCCGCCCCCAGGCGGACGCACTGGGGGCAGCGCTGCTGCTCGAGCCGCGCACCGGCGCGAACCCCAGCCGGTTCGCTGTGGGCGCCGCCACCCTCAGCCTGCTGAGCCGCGCGGCCGAGGACGGGCCGATCGCGGTCCTCGTCGACGACGCGCACGTGCTCGATCAGCCGTCGGCCGAGGCACTGGTGTTCGCTGCACGCAGGCTGCTCACCGATGCGGTGGCGATCATCGCGACCGTCCGGCCGAGCGAGCCGGGCACCTCGCCGTGGACGGCGTTGCCCTCGTTCGACCTTCGCGGCCTCACGCTGTCCGCGGCCCGGGAGCTCCTGGCGAAAACGGCGACAGGGCAGTCGACGGCGCACCAGCTGACCGGTGAGCAGCTCGCGGGCCTGCACCAGGCCACCGCCGGGAACCCGCTCGCACTGCTCGAGCTCGGAGAGCAGCTGGACCGGATCGCCACCCTTCCGCCCGGCTCCCCGTTCGTCGTGTCCACGGAGCTGACGCGGCGGTTCATCGGCCAGGTGGCGGACCTGACCGCGGGTGCCCGCTCGACCCTCCTGGTGGCCGCCGCGGACAGTCACAGCCTGGCCGTCATCCACCAGGCCTGTCTTCGGCTGGGGCTCCCCGGTGCCCGGCTGACCGAAGCCGTGGACGCCGGCCTGGTCACGGTGAGCGGGGACCGGTTGGAGTTCCGGCACCCGCTGGTCAGGTCCGCGGTGTACGGGTCCGCGGACGCGGGCACCCGCCGCACGGTGCACCGGGCGTTGGCGGCGGTCCTTCCCGAGGACGAGAGCGACCGCCTGGCCTGGCACATCTCGGAAGGGGCGGTGACACCGGACGAGCCCGCCGCGGCCACCCTCGACTCGGTGGCCAGGCGGGCCTCGGCGAGGGGCGCCTTCGCCATCGCCGCGCGGGCACACGAGCGGGCCGCAGAGCTCACCATTCCCTCGCAGCTTCTGGCGCAGCGACTGGCGTCCGCCGGCCGCGCGGCATGGCTGGCCGGGGCCGGCGAGCACGCGGTGCTCCTGTTGGCACGCGCCCTCGACAATGCCTCCACGCCGCAGCTGCGGACCACGATCCAGGAGCTGCGCGGCGCGGTGGAGACCCGGTCCGGACGGCTCGACGAAGCACGCTCGACCCTGTCGCAGGCCGCCGCCGAGGCGGAGGCCATCGACCCCGACATGGCGGTCCGGCTGCTCTCGGACGCGATCCACGTCTCCTTCTACCTGGCAGAGCCCGCCACCGCGTTGAACGCCGCGGAAACCATCGAGTCCCTGCTCGGCGTGACCGTCGACCCGCGGAGCAGGTTCCACGGCACGATGGCATGCGGCATGGCACGGATCCTGGGTGGCGCCGGGGAGGCCGGAGTCGAGCAGCTCCGCCGCGCGGTCGCGCTGACCCCGGACGCGGACACGTTCGAGGAGGACCAGCTGCACCTCCCCCACCAGCTGCTGGGACCGCTGTGGCTACGGGAGGCCGGTGCCTCGCGGAAGCTGCTGGACGGTGCCATCGACCGGCTGCGTGACCAGACGGCGCTCGGGGTGCTGCCCTACCTGCTGATGCACATCGCTCGCGACGACGCGACCACCGACCGGTGGGACGACGCGGAGGCCGGGTACCTGGAGGCGATCCGGCTGGCGACGGAGACCCGGCACAGCACCGACCAGGCCGCGTCGATGGCGGGTCTGGGCTGGCTCTGGGCGCGCCGCGGCCGGGTCCAGGAGTTCCGTGAGATGGTCCCCGCGGCACTCGAGCTCTGCCGCACCACCCAGGTCCACATCGGCACCGCCTGGCTGATGTTCGCGCAGGGCGACCTGGAGGCCGGGCTCGAGAACCCGGCCGCTGCGGCCCGGCACTACGAGGCGCTGGAGGCCCGTCTCCGGGACGCCGGCCTGTCGGACCCGGACCTGTCGCCGGCCCCCGAGCTGACCGAGGCCTACCTGCACCTCGGTCGCACAGAGGACGCGCACCGGGTGGCCGCGGGGTTCGAGGCCAAGGCCGTCGCGAAGGGCCAGCCCTGGGCGTTGGCGCGTGCGGAGCGGTCGTTGGGCCTGTGCGCCCCGGATGCGTCCGGTGAAGCCCATTTCAGGTCCGCGCTCGAGCTGCACCGGCAGACCCCCGACAGCTACGAGACCGCACGCACGGAGCTGGCGCTCGGTGCCCGGCTACGCCGGGGTCGACGGCGGGTGGACGCCCGGCCGCACCTGCGCTCGGCGCTCGCGACCTTCCAGGACCTCGGCGCGGCGCCGTGGGCCCACAAGGCGGTGCAGGAGCTGGACGCGACCGGCGAGACGGTGCACCACCGGGCGGTGGACGCGCTCGACCAGCTGACCCCGCAGGAACGGCAGATCTCCCGGCTGCTGGCACAGGGACGGACCACCCGGGAGACGGCCGCGGCCCTGTTCATCTCACCGAAGACCGTCGAGTACCACCTGCGCCATGTCTACGTGAAGCTCGGCGTCCGGTCCAGGGAAGCGCTGGCCGAGGCGTTCGCCCGATGATCAGGCGCGACTGACAGGATCGGCACATGTCGCACATCGAGATCCGGCCCGGTGACCGCGTCGCCCTGCTGGTTCCCGGCTCCGCGGACTACGTGCAGCTGGTGATCGGGTTCCTGGCCGCCGGCATGGTGCCGGTGCCGCTCGACCCCCGACTGACGGCCTCCGAACGGTCGGTGATCCTCGATGACATCGAGCCCCGGATCGTGGTCGACGACCCGGACCTCGCCGCGTCGATGCTGGAGAACACCCCGGACCGCTTCCGTGGCGGGCTGCCGCTGGCTCGGCCGATGCATGTCACCAGCGGGACCACCGGTTCTCCCAAGGGCGTGTGGTCGGGGATCCTCGACGAGTCCGCGGCACAGGCACTCGTCGACGAGGAGCGTGCGCTGTGGGACTTCGCGGCGTCCGACGTACACCTGGTGCTGAGCCCGCTCTACCACTCGGCGCCGCTGCGGTTCGCGATGGGAACCGTGCTCGCCGGGGGCCGGGTCGTCGTCCCTGGTGGATTCGACCCGGCCCGCGTGACCGAGGTCATCGAGCACGAGCGTCCGACCACGATGTTCTGCGTGCCAGCGCACCTGCAACGCCTGTTCGCGCACTGGGACCAGACCGGCGCGCCGGACCTGTCCTCGTTCCGGCTGGTCGCGCACGCCGGTGCCGCCTGTCCGCCGCCGGTCAAGGAACGGATGCTCGAGTTGTTCCCGGCCGGTTCGACGTGGGAGTTCTACGGCTCGACCGAGGGCCAGTTCACCGCCTGCCGCAGCGAGGAGTGGCGGGCGCATCGGGGCACGGTCGGCCGCGCACGGCCGGGCAGGAAGCTGTCCACCGACCCGGACGGGACGATCTGGTGCGTGGTCCCCGAGTACGCGCGGTTCAGCTACTGGAACGCGCCGGAGAAGACCGCCGCGGCCTGGCGGGAGACAAGCGACGGACCGGCGTTCACCGTCGGCGACCTCGGCCGGATCGACGACGACGGCTACCTCTACCTGGACGGGCGCCGGGAGGACCTGATCATCTCGGGTGGGGTGAACGTCTATCCGGTGGAGGTGGAGAACGCACTCGGCGGCCATCCCGCCGTCACCGACATCGCGGTGTTCGGGGTCGACGACGAGCAGTGGGGCCAGCGGGTGTGCGCGGCAGTCGTCGGCGACGTGCCTGCAGCCGAGCTCGCGGACCTGGCCCGTGACCGGCTGGCGCCGCCGAAGCGGCCGAAGGACTACTTCCCCGTGGAGGCGCTGCCGCGCACGGCGACCGGGAAGGTGCGCCGGCTGGACCTGCCGGGCCTGCTGGGACTGGGCTGAGCGGGAACCGCCTGTGGTTCTGCGGCGTTTAGCCCGCGCAGCATCGAGGTACCACGCGGCAACTGCGGTCGACGGGAGCCGGTTCATGGATGCGGACATCACCTTGCGGGTCGACGGGAGCGCACGCAGCTGCACGGTCGACACCCGGACGACGCTGCTGGACGCGCTGCGGGAGCGGCTCGGGGTCCAGTCGCCGAAGAAGGGCTGTGACCACGGCCAGTGCGGCGCCTGCACGGTGCTGCTCGACGGTCGCCGCATCGTGTCCTGCCTGGTGCTCGCGGTGGCGCAGGACGGCGCCGAGGTGACCACGGCGCAAGGCCTGGCGGGTCCGGAGGGACTGCACCCGATGCAGTCCGCGTTCGTCGACCACGACGGGTTCCAGTGCGGCTACTGCACGCCCGGCCAGATCTGCTCGGCAGTCGGGATGCTGGACGAGGTCAAGGCCGGCCATCCGAGTCACGTCACCGAGGACCTGACCGGTGACCCCGAGCTCACCGACGAGGAGATCCGGGAACGGATGAGCGGAAACCTGTGCCGCTGCGGGGCCTACGTCAACATCGTCGCCGCCATCCGGGAGGCGGCCTCCTCATGATGCCTTTCGAGTACGAGCAGGCACAGGACCCCGCGGGCGCAGTCGCCACGGTCACCGGCCGGCCGGGTGCCGCGTTCCTCGCCGGCGGCACCAACCTGGTCGACCACCTGAAGCTGGGCATCGCCGGCCCCGATCTCCTGGTCGACGTCTCCCGGCTGCCGCTCGATGCCGTGGAACCGACCCCGGACGGCGGTGTCCGGATCGGCACCAACGTCCGGAACAGCGACCTCGCCGCACATCCCCTGGTCCGCGAGCAGTACCCGGTGCTGACCCAGGCGCTGCTGGCCGGCGCCTCGGGGCAGCTTCGCAACGCGGCGACCACCGGCGGCAACCTGCTGCAGCGGACGCGCTGCGTCTACTTCCAGGACGTCACCACGCCGTGCAACAAGCGCGAACCCGGCGCGGGCTGCTCGGCGATCGACGGCTACAACCGCTACCACGCGGTCCTCGGCGCCTCGGAGCACTGCGTCGCGGTGCACCCCTCGGACATGGCGGTCGCCATGACCGCGCTGGGCGCCGACGTGGTCGTGCTCGGGGCGGCCGGGGAGCGCACCGTGCCGCTCATCGACCTCCACCGGCTTCCCGGTGACAGTCCCGGGCGTGACACCATCCTCGAGCACGGCGAGCTGATCACCGCAGTGCAGCTCCCGCCGCTGCCGATGGCGCGACGATCGACCTACCACAAGGTGCGGGACCGTGCGTCGTACGCGTTCGCTCTCGTCTCGGTGGCCGCGGCCCTCGATCTCGACGGGGACACCGTCCGCGACGTGCGGATCGCCCTGGGCGGGGTGGCGCACAAGCCGTGGCGCGCCAGCCGGGCGGAGGAGATGCTGCGTGGCGCCACCGCCGGCGAGGAGGCCTTCGTCGCGGCGGCCGAGGCCGAGCTCGAAGCCGCGCGGACGTTGTCGGAGAACGGGTTCAAGGTGCCGATGGCGCGCAACACGATGGTGGCGGTGCTGCGCCGCCTGGCCGGCATCACCGGGGACGCGTCATGACCGACCAGCTCTCGCTCGCCTCGATCGGCGAACCGCTCGCCCGGCTCGACGGGGCGGCGAAGGTGCAGGGTCTGGCGCCGTACGCCTTCGAGCAGCCGGTGGACGACCCGGTGTACCTCCACCCGGTCCAGGCGACCGTCGCCAAGGGTCGGGTCACCTCGATCGACACCGAGCGGGCGCAGGCGCTCGAGGGTGTGGTCGCGGTGCTCACGCACGAGAACGCGCCCCGGCTCGCCGACACCAGCGACCGGGAGCTGGCGGTGCTGCAGTCCGACGAGGTCGCCTTCCGCGGGCAGCTCGTCGGCGCTGTGCTGGCCGAGACCTCCGAGATCGCCCGGCACGCCGCGAGCCTGGTCCGGGTCACCTACGACGAGCAGCCTCACGACGTGCTGCTGAGCTCGGACTCGGACCGCTTCTACACCCCGGACAAGGTCAACCCGTCCTTCCCGACCGACACCGACGACGGTGACGTGGAGGCCGCGCTGGCGTCGGCACAGGTCCGCGTCGACGCGACGTACACGACACCCACCGAGCACAACAACCCGATGGAGCCGCACACCAGCATCGCGATCTGGGACCCGCACGGCGAGCACACGTTGACGCTCTACGACTCGACTCAGGGCGTGCACAGTGTCCGCAAGGCGCTGGCGCCGGTGCTCGGCCTGGACAAGAGCGACGTGCGGGTCGTGTCGCCGTACGTCGGGGGTGGTTTCGGGTCGAAGGGAACCCCGCACGCCCACAACGTGCTGGTCGCCCTGGCCGCGCAGCGCAGTGAGGGCAGGCCGGCGAAGCTCGCGCTCACCCGGCAGCAGATGTTCGCGCTGGCCGGCTACCGGACGCCGACGATCCAGCACGTCCGGCTGGGCGCGGACGACCAGGGGCGGCTGACCGCGATCGCGCACGACGTGGACGAGCAGACCGCGACGATCAAGGAGTTCGCGGAGCAGACGGCGGTCGCCACCCGGATGATGTACGCCGCTCCGAACCGGCGGACCAGCCACCGGTTGGCCGCGCTGGACGTGCCGGTCCCCTCCTGGATGCGGGCGCCCGGGGAGACTCCGGGGATGTTCGGCCCGGAGGTCGCCATGGACGAGCTCGCGGAGGCATGCGGATTGGACCCGATCGAGCTGCGGGTTCGCAACGACCCGGACCGGCATCCGGGCGACGGGAAGCCGTGGTCCTCGCGCCGACTGGTCGACTGCCTGCGCGAAGGGGCCACCCGCTTCGGCTGGGTCGACCGGCGGCCACCGGGCAAGCGTCGTGAGGGCGAGTGGCTGGTCGGGGTGGGTGTCGCCAGCTCGACGTATCCGGGCATGGCGATCCCGGGCTCCGAGGCGCTGGTGCGCTTCGAGGGCGGCCGCTACACGGTCGCGATCGGCGCAGCCGACATCGGCACCGGCACCTGGACCACGCTGACCCAGATCGCCGCCGACGCACTGGGCTGTCCCACCGAGGCGGTGAACCTGCAGATCGGCGACACGAACCTGCCGACGGCGAGTGTCGAAGGCGGCTCGTCGGGCATGTCCTCGTGGGGATCGACGGTGGTGGCCGCCGCCCGGGCGTTCCGCGAGGAGCACGGCACCGACCCGGCGGAGGGCGACCAGACCCAGGCCGGGATGCCCAAGAATCCGGATGCCGACACGTTTGCGATCCACTCGTTCGGTGCCCAGTTCGCCGAGGTGCGGGTGCACGCCTACACCGGCGAGATCCGGGCATCACGGATGCTCGGTGTGTTCTCCGCCGGCCGGATCATCAACCCGAGCACCGCCCGGTCGCAGTTCATCGGCGGGATGACGATGGGCCTGTCGATGGCGCTGCACGAGCAGAGCGTGCGGGATCCTCGCTTCGGCCACATCGTCAACCACGACTTCGCGGAGTACCACATCGCGACCAACGCCGACGTCATGGACATGGAGGCGACGTGGCTGGACGAGAGCGATCCGCACGCCAACCCGATGGGGTCGCGTGGCATCGGCGAGATCGGCATCGTGGGTGCGGCGGCGGCGGTGGCGAACGCGGCGTACAACGCCACCGGGGTGCGGGTCCGCGACCTGCCGATCACCGCGGACAGGTTTGTTGCGGCACTGCCCCCGACACCCGGGTGAGGCCCGGTTCCTAGTTGGCGGAGCAGAACGTCCGGCGGTACTGCTGGGGACTGATCGCCCGGGCCCGGGTGAAGTGGTGGCGCAGCGTGGCCGAGTTGCCGAAGCCCGCCTCGCTCGCGATCCACTCGACCGGCCGGTCGGTCTCCTCGAGCAGCTGCTCGGCGCGGAGCACCCGCTGCAGGGTGATCCAGGCGTGCGGGGTGGTGCCGGTCTCGGCACGGAAGCGGCGGGCGAAGGTGCGCGCCGACATGTTGGACTGTGCCGCGAGTACGTCGACGCTGAGCTCCTCATGCAGGTTCTCGATGATCCAGGTCAGCAACGGACCGAGGGTCTCGGCGTCGCAGGTCGGCACCGGTGTCCGGATGAACTGGGCCTGGCCGCCGTCGCGCTGGGGTGGAACCACCATGCCGCGGGCGATCATGCTCGCCACGCCGGCACCGAACTCCTTGCGCCACAGGTGCAGCGACGCGTCGAGCCCCGCGGCCGAGCCGGCCCCGGTGATGATCGGGTCGGCGTCGACGTAGAGCACCTCGGGGATCACGTGCGCCTTCGGGAACCGGTCGGCGAGCTCCTCGGTGTAGCGCCAGTGGGTGGTGCAGTCACGGTCGTCCAGCAGCCCAGCCTCACCGAGCGCGAACGCCCCCGAGCACACCGACAGGATCCGCGCACCTCGGTCGTGCGCCGCGCGCAGCGCATCGACGACCTCGCCAGGAACCGGCTCGTTGCGCGGCACCGCCGGAACGGTGACCAGGTCCGCCTGCTCGAGCCGGGACAGGTCGTGCTGCACGGCCAGCCCGAAGCCTCCCGGAGTCGAGACGGTCCCGACCCGCGGCGCGCACACGGCGAAGTCGAAGCTCGGGAGCCCCTGTTCGGTGCGGTCGGTGCCCCAGGCCTCGACGATGACGCCGAGCTCGAACGGCGCGACGCCGTCGTAGACGACTGCGGCCACGTTCTTGATCATCCCGTCATCCTGGCACATAGTTGGCAGAAAATCGATGCAGGTTGTCTTTACTGCCACTCGTGGCCGTAAATCAATGGAGGCAGAATTACTGCCATGACCGAGACAGCCTTCATCATCATGACCCTGCTGATCCTCGCGGCCGCCGGTTTCGGCGCCTACGCGGTGAGGATCCTCAAGGGCGACGGCCCGACCCGCGGCCGTCGTCAACCGCCCGCCAGCCACCACAGCGAC
>DASSBE010000063.1:0-8956 GCA_035699065.1 Nocardioidaceae bacterium | reverse complement strand
AGATCGCGTCGGCGCTGCCGAGGTACCACTGCGGCCCGCGCCGCTGCTGCGCGGGCACGGGCGTCACGTAGTTGCCAAGCAGCGTCGACATCCGCCAGGTGACCGAGATGTGCCGGTCCAGGGAGTGGGACTTGTACTGCGTGAGCACGCAGCACTTCAGGTAGCCGGCGTTCACCAGGTTGGACAGCGCGAAGTCGATCAGCCGGTAGCTGCCGCCGAACGGCACGGCCGGCTTGGCGCGGTCGAGCGTCAAGGGCATCAGGCGCTTGCCCTCGCCGCCGGCGAGCACGATCCCCAGGACCTTCGGCATGCTGGATGACTCCCGTCCGTCGTCACCTTTGCTATGCCCAGACCCTAGCCCTACATTCGCAGCATGCGTGCTGCGATCCTGACCCGCGAGTTCCCGCCCGACGTGTACGGCGGGGCCGGCGTGCACGTCGACTTCCTGGTCCGGGAGCTGCGACGGCTGATCGACGTCGACGTGCACTGCATGGGCGAACCGCGCGAGGGAGCCGTGGCGCACAGCGAGCACGACCCCCGGCTCTCCGACGCGAACGCCGCGCTGCGCGTGCTCTCCACCGACCTGTCGATGACCGCCGGCGTGGCGGGGGCGGACCTGGTGCACTCGCACACGTGGTACGCCAACATGGCCGGGCACTGGGCCAAGCTGCTGTACGACGTACCGCACGTGGTGACCGCGCACTCACTCGAACCGCAACGGCCGTGGAAGGCCGAGCAGCTCGGCGGCGGCTACCGGCTCTCGTCCTGGGCCGAACACACCGCCTACCAGGCAGCGGACGCGGTGGTGGCGGTCAGCGCAGGGATGCGCGGCGACGTGCTGTCCTGCTACCCGGAGCTCGACCCGGCCCGCGTGCACGTGGTCTACAACGGCATCGACACCGCCTTCTACCGACCCGACCCCGCGACCGACGTCCTGGAGCGGATCGGTGTCGACCCGTCCCGGCCCTACGTCGCGTTCGTCGGCCGGATCACCCGGCAGAAAGGCGTCCCGCACCTGCTGCGCGCCGGACTGCGCTTCGACCCCGCACTGCAGCTCGTACTGCTCGCCGGCGCCGCGGACACGCCCGAGCTCAAGGCCGAGACGGACGCGGCGATCGCCGACCTGCGGGCAAGCCGCGACGGCGTCTTCGTGGTCTCGCAGATGCTGCCCCGCGAGGAGGTCCGGCAGGTGCTGACCCATGCCCTCGCGTTCCTGTGCCCCTCGGTCTACGAGCCGCTCGGGATCGTCAACCTCGAGGCGATGGCCTGCGAGACCGCGGTGGTGGCCAGCCGGGTCGGAGGCATCCCCGAGGTGGTGCTCGACGGCGAGACCGGGTTGCTCGTCGACTACGACGAGGCGGATCCCTCCGGCCTCGAGACCGGGCTTGCCTCGGCAGTGAACCGGCTCGCCGCCGACCCGGAGCTCGCGGCCTCGTTCGGCAGGGCCGGACGCGCCCGCGCGGTGCACGACTTCGCCTGGGACGCGATCGCCGCGCAGACCGTGCGCCTGTATGAGTCCCTGGTCTGACCCGAGGCAAATCCGGCACCTGGGGTTGCCGTTATCTTTCTGTTATCAGACACTGGGTCGTGGACAGCCGTAGGACGGGTGTGGACCGTCGCGGTGCGGGCCGGGGGACAACAGTGAGGAAGGCCTCGTTTGAGGGTTGCGGTGATCGGTGCCACGGGGGTGATCGGCACATCAGCTGTCCGTGCACTCGCCGCGGCCGGCCATGACGTCGTGGGCCTGGCGCGCACACCGGAGAAGGCGGCTCGGCTGGAGCTCGCAGGCGCTCGCGCGGTGCAGACCGACCTGTTCGACCCCGACGGACTGGCCCGGATGTTCGACGGTGCAGACGCGGTGTGCAACCTGACGACCCACGTCCCGGTCGGCTACGGCGCCGCGCGCGCGGGTGCCTGGCGGGAGAACGATCGGCTGCGGACCGAGGGGGTACGCCGGGTGGTCGATGCCGCGCGCACCGCCGGCGTCCGTCGCATCGTCCAGGAGAGCGTGTCGTTCCTCTACGCCGACAACGCCGACGGCTGGATCACCGAGCAGAGCCCGGTCGAGATCAACCGCGCCACCGAGCCGGCCTCCGTCGGTGAGTCGCGCATCCAGGACTACGCCTGCCGCTCGCGCAGCGGCGTGGTGCTCCGCTTCGGGACCATCGTCGGGGACGACCGGTTGACCCGGTGGACGCTGCGGTCCGCCCGGCACGGTCGCCCGGTGGGACTCGGACGCCCGGGGACCTGGGCCCATGTCGTGCACACCGACGACCTCGGCCCCGCCGTGGTCGCCGCACTGACCGCACCCAGCGGCATCTACAACGTCGGCGCCGAACCGGTCCGACGCGGCTCCCTGGTCCAGGGGTACGCCGACGCGGTCGGCCAGGACTCCGGCGACTTCCTGGGGCCGGTGCTGAGGAGGCTCGCCGGATCCCGGATCGAGCCGCTGACCCGGTCGCTGCGGGTCAGCTCGGAACATTTCACGGCCCAGACCGGTTGGACACCACGACGCGCCACGTTCGACGCGTCCTGGTTCGACGTGATCGACATGGAGTCCAAGGCAGTCCGGTGAAGGAAACCAGCAGACCTGTCCCCGACGAGGAGCCGCAGGCGTCCGAGGCCGTGCGCGAGGCCGCACGCCGGCGCCGGCTCGCCGCCGTGTTCGGAGACGTCCTGCCCGAAGGCGCCCGCGACGAGAAGTCCGGCGCCTGGGGCGATCCCGACGGCGGTCGCGACGACGAGTGGTTCACCCGCGAGGTGCCGCCCCACCACGGCTGACCCGCGTGCAGTCGGCGACACAGCAGAGGGCGCCTCCCCTACGGGAAGGCGCCCTTCGCGTGGTCAAACAGTGCCGAGTCGGCTCAGAGGGTGGGGTCCATGTGGCTGCCGCCCGTCGTGCCGGCGGCGTTGCGGGCCGCGAGCAGGTCGCGGATCTCCTGGAGCAGTGCGGTGTCCTGGGCGATCGCCTCGGGCTCGGGCTCCATTCCGCGCACCCGCCGCTCCTGCAGCTTGTTGTACGGAACGACGACCAGGAAGTACACGACGGCGGCGATGATCAGGAAGGCCACCAGGGCGGTGATCACGGGCCCGATCAGGATGCCGCCGGGGTGCATGTCGTCGAAGCTCGGCGGACCGCCGAAGATCTTGCTGATGATGCTCATGATGAATCCGACGAACGCGGTGACGACCGCGGCGAAGGCGGTGGCGATGATGAACGCGACGGCAAGCTCGACAAGGTTGCCCCGCATGATGAATTCTTTGAAGCCCTTGAGCATGTGGTGTCTCCTCCGAAAGGGTTGCGCGGCACGAGGCCGGCCCTGCGCCTCGTAGGGATGACGTTGTCCGCCTCACGCTAGTGCCTGATGACGATCGACAGGTAACGGGAAACGCCTGCCGCCGCGATAGTTTGGGCGGTTTTGTCGGACACCGCAAGCACCACCAGCGCGCCGGCGCCGGCGATGGCCGCCTGGTCGCCCCGGCCCGGGACCGCGATCACCGGCGCGTCGGCGGCCACGACCGCCGCTTCGGCCGACCCGCCCTGCGGATCGGCGGCGAGGACGTCGACTCGGTCGCCGACCCGGAGCAGGCCGACCGCACCGGCGTCGCCGATCCGCACCGGAGCGGCGACCCGGCCGGGGTAGGCGCTCAGCATCGATCCGCTGACCAGGCGCACGTCGGTGATCGGTTCGCCGGCGCGCACCGGCGTGGCGGTGGTCCGGCCGACGGCGTCGGCGGCGGAGTCGAGCACGCCCTCCGGAACGCTCGCCGGGGCGAATGCGACCGCGGCCAGGTCGGTCGCGCGAACCACGGTGCCGCCCGGAATGTCACGCGCGGCGGTGAGCACCAGGCTGGTGGGCGGCGAAGGCTCGGCCGTGGCCTGCAGGCCTGCGGCCACGGCCACCGTGGCAGCCAGGGCGGCCAACAGGCGCCGGCGGGCGAGCAGGGTACGACGGACGCGGCGGTGCAGCACGGTGAGGCGGTTCATGCCTCACGAGGCTAGGCACAATCGGTCCGACGCGTCGGCCGCTGTCCACAGGGCCGCCTGTCAGGCGGCGCCGGCCTCGCTCTTCGACGAGGAGGTGGTGGACGCGGTGGCCGCCGGCTTGGAGGAGGAGTCGGAGCCCGTGCCGTTCGAGGAGCTGCCGGAGCCGGTCGAGGACCCGCTCGAGGAGTCGCCCGACGAGCCGTCGGACCCGGAACCGTTCGACGAACCGTTGGACGCGCCGTTCGCCCCGTTCCGCTTCGCAGACGCCGTGGCGTCCGCGCGGCTGTCGGTGCGGTAGAAGCCCGAGCCCTTGAACACCACGCCGACCGCGTTGAAGATCTTGCGCAGCCGGCCCTCGCATCGCGGGCAGACGGTCAGCGAGTCGTCGCTGAAGCTCTGGACCTGCTCGAAGGAGTGGTCACACTCAGTGCAGGCGTACTGGTAGGTCGGCACGCGCGTCCTCCGATATGAGTTCGTGTCACGGCATCTAGCACTCGCCCGATGCGACTGCTAATTATCCCAACACCGGGGCGATTCGCAAACTTCCCGGCCGCGGCGCCGACATGCGGGACGTCGCCGGCGCCGGACGGGGCGGTGCGGTGAGGCACAATTGCGGCCGTGCCCGAGCCTGCGACGAACACCGACCACGCCGAGCCGGATGCGGTGGCACACCGTAGGAGATTCCGCTCCCTTCCCCGGGCGCTGCGCTGGTCGACGTACCTCGCTGTCTTCGTCGTGCTGCTCCTGGTCGCCGGTCTGGTCACCGCGGTCGTTCTCGTGCGGCGGCCGTTCCCCACGGTCAGCGGCGAGATCGAGGTCCCCGGACTCGGCGCGAAGGTGCAGGTGGTTCGGGACGAGCAGGGCATTCCGCAGGTGTACGCCGACACCGCCGAGGACCTGTTCTACGCACAGGGTTTCGTCCAGGCACAGGACCGTTTCTTCGAGATGGACTTCCGGCGCCACGTCACCGCGGGGCGGCTCTCGGAGCTGCTCGGAAAGGACGCCCTCGAGACCGACAAGTACATCCGCACCATGGGGTGGCGCCGGGTGGCCGAGCAAGAGCTGTCCCTGCTCAGCCCGGAGACCTTGGCGTACCTCGAGGCGTACAGCGCCGGCGTGAACGCCTACATCGACAGCCACAGCCCGTCCCAGATGTCGCTGGAGTACACGGTGCTCGCGCTCAACGGCCTGCACTACTCGCCCGAGGAGTGGACACCGGTCGACTCGGTGGCGTGGCTCAAGGCGATGGCCTGGGACCTGCGCGGCAACATGAACGAGGAGATCGACCGGGCGATCGCCTCGGTGGACCACTCGGCCGACGAGATCGCCTCGCTCTATCCGCCGTACCCCTTCAACCGGCACCAGCCGATCGTTGCCCGGGGTGGCGTGGTGGACGGGGTCTTCGAGCAGAACGCCAGCAGCAGCGGCTCCCGGAAGCCGACCCGGCCGCCGCTAGGGCCCGAGCTGGTGGGTGCGCTCGAACGGCTCGAGACCGGCCTGGCGGCGATGCCGGACCTTGTCGGCAAGGGCCAGGGGATCGGCAGCAACAGCTGGGTCGTCGACGGCGAACACTCCACGACAGGGGCGCCGATCCTCGCCAACGACCCGCACCTGGGCACCTCGGTGCCCGGGATCTGGTACCAGATGGGACTGCACTGCCGCGAGCTCAGCAGCGCGTGTCCGTTCGACACCGCCGGCTTCACGTTCTCCGGAGTGCCCGGTGTGGTGATCGGCCACAACCAGCAGATCGCCTGGGGGTTCACCAACCTCGGCCCCGACGTGACCGACCTGTACCTCGAGAAGCTCGAGGGGAAGAACTACCTGTACGACGGACGCCTGAAGCCGCTCACGACCCGCGAGGAGACGATCGAGGTCTTCGGGCAGGACGAGCCGTTCACGTTCACGGTGCGCTCCACCGAGCACGGCCCGCTGCTGTCCGACGTGTCCGCGGAGCTCAGCACGGTGGGCGCGAACGCGCCGGTGGGCGACGATGCCCCGGAGCGTGACAGCGGCTACGCGGTGGCCCTGTCCTGGACGGCGCTGACCCCGAACCGGACGGCGGACGCGATCTTCCTGATCGACAGGGCCACGAGCTGGGACGAGTTCCGCGACGCGGCCCGGCTGTTCGCGGCGCCGTCGCAGAACATGGTCTATGCCGACCGCGACGGGCACATCGGCTACCAGGCGCCCGGGATGATCCCGATCCGCAAGTCCGGGAACAGCGGCGACTACCCGGCGCAGGGGTGGCTCTCCAGCAACGACTGGACCGGGAAGTACATCCCGTTCGACGCGCTGCCCAGCGTGCTCGACCCCGCGGACGGGATGATCGCCACCGCGAACCAGGCCGTGATCGAGGACTACCCGTACTACCTCGGCGACTCGTGGTCCGAGGGCTACCGCAGCCAGCGGATCATGGACCTGCTGCACAACCGCGACAAGCTCAGTGTCGACGACATGACCCAGCTGCAGCTCGACACCCGCAACGGGTTCGCGCCCACCTTCGTGCCGTACCTCACCGACATCCTGCTGCCCTCGCAGTACCTCTCCGCCGGCCAGCGGCTGCTCCAGCGCTGGGACTTCGACCAGCCGGCCGGCTCCCCGGCAGCTGCCTACTACAACGCCGTCTGGAGACAGACGCTGGCGTTGACCTTTCACGACCAGCTGCGCGAGTCACTGTGGCCCGACGGCGGCGATCGGTGGTTCGAGGTGATGCGGGGTCTGCTCGCCGAGCCGGAGAACAGCTGGTGGGACGACGTCGAGACCGACACCGTCGTGGAGACCCGCGACGACATCCTCTACCGGGCGATGACCGGGGCCCGCGACGAGCTCGTCCGGCGCCAGGCGCGGCGCGCGGTGGAGTGGACCTGGGGACACCTGCACCGGATGGACCTGGAGAACCAGAGTGTCGGCCAGTCCGACATCGGCCTGGTCCGGTGGCTGTTCAACCGTGGCGGCTACGAGGTCGGGGGCGGAGACTCGATCGTGCTCGCCACCGGCTGGACCGCACCCGCCGGCTACGCGGTGGACTGGGCGCCTTCCATGCGGATGGTGGTCTCGCTCGCCGACTTCGACGACTCCCGCTGGATCAACCTGACCGGCATCTCCGGACACGCGTTCAACAAGCACTACGTCGACCAGACCGACCTGTGGGTCGAGGGTGAGACGCTGCCGTGGTACTTCAGTCGGGAACGGATCGAGGACCACGAGGAGGACACGCTCACGCTGGTCCCGGCCGAAACCGGGTGACGCCCTGCTCGGTGACCGCGGCGGTGACCCGCCGGTCGTGGGCGCCCGCCGGCACCGCCTCGAGGATCTCGCCGGCGTAGAGCGGCGTGCACACGAACGTGCCGACCGGGACCCGGGACAGCGCCCGGTCGTAGGAGCCGCCACCGCGGCCCAGCCGCATCCCGGTCCGGTCCACGGCCAGCGCGGGGCACAGCACCACGTCGGCCGTCGCGATCCCGTCCACCCCGAGTCGCCGCCCGACGGGTTCGAGCAGTCCACGTCCCGCGCGCACCAGGGTGTCCGGCCCGGTGTAGAGGGCCCAGTCCAGGTCGTTGTCGGGCAGCAGCACCGGCAGGATCACCCGGCGACCCAGGACCTGCAGCTGCTCGAGGGCCGGGCCGGTTCCGGGTTCGTCGGAGAGTGAGACATAGGCCGCGACAGTTGCCGCCCGTCGTACCTCGGCGGTCTCGAGCAGGTGCGATGCGATCGCCGTCGCGTGCTCGCGGACCTCCAGCAGCGGGCGCCGGCGCCGCACGGTCAGCAGCCGGTCCCGCAGCGCGATCTTCTGCGCCACGATCGCCTCCGCCGGGTCCATGTCC
Source organism: Nocardioidaceae bacterium (assembly GCA_035699065.1). Taxonomy (GTDB): domain Bacteria; phylum Actinomycetota; class Actinomycetes; order Propionibacteriales; family Nocardioidaceae; genus Nocardioides_C. The sequence continues at coordinate 1,144 of DASSBE010000063.1, read as the reverse complement.
CGACCGTATCCGGTTCCCGGACACGTGGGGTCCTACGATCGGGAGCATGAGCGACCGAGGACTCCAGCAGGCACGCGACAAGATGGAAGCAGCCGGGGTGGATCCGGCTGCGATCGAGGTGTTCGCGCACTACTACCGCCTGGTGGAGAGCGGCGAGACCGGGATGGTGCCGGAGTCGAGCATCGACCCGGTCGACATGGAGTCGCTCGCGGACGTGAGTGTCGACGAGGACTCAGCGCGCGAGGCGATCAACCGCACGGTCGTGATCAAGCTCAACGGTGGCCTGGGCACGTCGATGGGGATGGACCGCGCCAAGTCGCTGCTCGAGGTGCGCGACGGGCTGAGCTTCCTCGACGTCATCGCGCGGCAGGTGCTCACTCTGCGCAAGCAGTACGGCGCAGCTCTGCCCCTGCTCTTCATGAACAGCTTCCGCACGTCGCAGGACACCCGCGACGCGCTCGCCGCTTATCCGGACCTCGCGGTGGACGGCCTGCCGATCGAGTTCCTGCAGAACAAGGAGCCGAAGCTGCGGGCCGACGACCTGACCCCTGTCAGCTGGCAGTCCGATCCGGACCTGGAGTGGTGCCCGCCCGGCCACGGCGACCTCTACACCGCGATGCGTGGGACCGGTCTCCTGCAGGGATTGATCGACGCCGGCTACACCCAGGTGTTCGTCTCCAACTCCGACAACCTCGGTGCCGTGCCGGATGCCCGGGTGGCCGGCTGGTTCGCGCAGTCGGGTGCTCCGTTCGGCATCGAGGCGGTCCGTCGTACCCCCTCCGACCGCAAGGGCGGACACTTCGCCCGGCGCAAGAGCGACGGCCGGATCGTCCTGCGGGAGACCGCGCAGACGCTGGAGGAGGACAAGGCGGCGCTGGCCGACCTGACCCGGCACAAGTACGCCAGCACCAACAACTTGTGGTTCGACCTCGAGGCGATGCGCGACGAGCTCGACCGGCGCGACGGGATCCTCGGCCTCGCCCTGATCAAGAACACCAAGACCGTGGACCCGGCGGACCCGACGTCGCCGGAGGTGATCCAGATCGAGACCGCGATGGGTGCCGCGATCGAGGTCTTCGAAGGCGCCCGCACCATCGAGGTCGGCCGGGACCGGTTCGTGCCGGTGAAGACGACGAACGACCTG
>DASSBE010000062.1:0-6887 GCA_035699065.1 Nocardioidaceae bacterium | reverse complement strand
GCCAACTGCGACCGGCCGCCGGCATGGACCGAGATCCACCACCCCAAGGCCTGGGCCAAGGGCGGCCGAACCGACATCGGCAACGGCCTCCCACTCTGTCCGCCCCACCATCACATGGCAGACCATCCCGAGTCCTGGAACATGAAGCGGCTCCCCAGCGGCGGTGTCCGGTTCTCACGACGTCAATAGGAACGCCCCTCGACGGTCCATCCACACCGCTCCGGAGGCCGAGTCACCCTCGGATCCCGCGATCTCACACAGCCATGGGTTATATCTCTCCGTGCGCGACAAACCGGGACGGTGTACGGGTCGCCATCGGTCAAACTCGCTGATCACGCGCGTCTCATGAGGGAGAACTGTCGCGGCCCAACGGGGGGTCAGAAGAAGGCGACGACGTCCCCGAGGATCGTCCCGGAACGCCACGGCGGCCCGGGCTGCGGGTCCCAGCTCACCCCGGAGGACACCAGCGCGTAGAGCAGCAACGCCAGCACCACCGTGAGTACGCCGACCGACACCCAGCCCAGCCAGGTCCACCGTGTCGCGCGCACCACGATCTTCCGTGTCGGCACCCGCAGACGACGAGACCCGGGACCCCACCACAACGAGAACGCGAGCACGGCTCCCATGCTGACCAGCCCGGGGACCATGGGCAGTCCGAACAACAGGTACGCCAGCCCCACCAGGAACGCGAGCGCCGCCGACCAGAGCAGCAGCATCAGCGTCCCTCCGGTGGCCACCACGAGGTACCACGGCGACGTGACCACAGCCAGCGGTCCGTCGTACCAACGGGTCCTCCCCCGCCGCCACTGACGATCGCGGACGGACTCGGTGGTCCAGGAGAAGGTGCGGATCGCCAACGCGGCAAGGGCGATCAGCATCAGCGACAGGTACGGCGCGACCGCGAAGCCGACGCTCACCCCCGCGAAGAGGCCGGCCAGCAAACAGCCGCGCTGGAACTTCGCCAACCCGGACGGCAACGGTCGCCACGGCTCCGGCGGGGGCTGCGTGGGTACGACGGGGGGCGGCGTCTGCTGCGGCGGGGCCGGCTGCATGTACGGCGCCCGGGCCGGCTGCTGCGGAGCGTGCACGGTCAACGGCGTCGTCGGAGTCGGCGCGGGGGCCGGTGCCGAGGCCGGCGCGATCCGGGTCGGCGCGATCCGGGTCGCCGCGTCGTCGAACACCTCGGTCGCGCCATCGGAGCCGAGCACGTCGGTCGGGTCCTGGTCCTGGTCCTCGGAGCTGAACAGCGACAGCGGCATCGTGAACTCGTCGCTCACCGGAGCCGCGGTCGCCGGGCCGCGCAGCGACGACAACACGGTCGTGGTCTCCGGGCGCTCGGCAGGGTCGGGCGACAGGCACTGTCGGATCATCGGCAGCAACGCGGCCGGGACCGCGGAGAGATCGTGCTCGCCGCGGCGGACCCGGTCCATGATCGCCATCGCCGGACCCCGGCCGAACGGAGGATGACCGGTGGCGGCGAACACCACGGTCGCGGCCCAGGAGTGCACGTCGGAGGCGGTGGTCGCGTCGTCGCCGTAGAGGATCTCCGGCGCAAGGTAGCCGGGAGTGCCGAGCAGCCAGCCGGTGTGGGTCAGCCGCGGGTCCTCGGCGAGCCGGGCCAGGCCGAAGTCGATCAGCACCGGCGAACGGCCCTCGAGCAGCACGTTGGACGGCTTGATGTCGCGGTGCAGGACGCCGACGGTGTGCACCGCGATCACGGCCTCGGCGAGCCCCGCCGCGAACCAGCGCAGGTCCTCACCGGTGATCGGACCCTCCTGCCGGATGTGCTCGTGCAGGGACAGCCCGGGGACGTACCGGGTCGCTACGTAGGGCGTCTCGCCCCAGGGGTCGGCGTCGATGATCGCCGCGATCCGGGGGCTCTTCACCCGGCGCAGCGAGGCAACCTCGCGCGCGAGCCGCTCACGCGCCTCGTCGTCACCGATGATGTGCGGGCGCAGCACCTTCAGCGCGACCCGTGCACCGTCCGGGGCCTGAGCGAGGTGCACCACACCCATGCCGCCCTCGCCGATCTTGGTCAACAGGCGGTAGTCCCCCACCCGCAGCCCGGCGGGGGACGGCGTCGGCCGCGCTGTTCCTGTCACCGTCCTACGGTATCCGAGCGGCGGTCACGGACCGGACGCGACAGGCGCCGGTCAGCCTCCGTCGTGCCGGTTGGCGACGACCGCGGCGATCGGCGGGATGAGCATCGCGACCACGCTCATCACCACGGCGGCGGTGGTCGAGAAGAACCGGACCACGTTCCAGGCCAGCAGGATCAGCACGATACAGGTCCCCATCATCACGAAGTACGCCGTCCGGCGGCTCACGTCGCGCTCAGACCACCCGGTGCATCCAGCCGAAGGTGTCCTCGGCGCGGCCGTACTGGATGTCGACCAGTGCCTTGCGCACCTCGAGAGTCACCGGGCCGCTGTCCTCGCCGCCGCCACCGCACTCGCCGCCGCGCCACTTGAGCTGACCGACCGGGGTGACCACGGCCGCCGTACCGCAGGCGAACACCTCGGTGATCCGGCCGGACGCGACGCCGTCACGCCATTCGTCGACCGAGAACCGGCGCTCCTCGACCCGGTGGCCGAGCTTGCCGCACAGCTCCATGACCGACGAGCGGGTGATGCCCTCGAGGATCGTGCCGGACAGCTCCGGGGTGACGATCGAGCCGTCGTCGTGGACGAAGTACAGGTTCATCCCGCCGAGCTCCTCGACGTACTTGCCCTCCGAGGCGTCCAGGAAGACAACCTGGTCACAGCCCTCGGCGATCGCCTCCTGCTGGGCGATCAGCGAGCTGGCGTAGTTGCCGCCGGTCTTCGCGGCGCCCATCCCGCCGCGTCCTGCACGGGTGTACTCGTCGCTGAGCCAGATCGAGACCGGCTTGACGCCCTTGGCGAAGTACGCACCCGCCGGCGACGCGATCACCATGTAGGTCACGTGCTGCGCCGGCCGGACCCCGAGGAACTTCTCCGAGGCGAACATGAACGGGCGGACGTAGAGGCTCTTCTCACCCGCCGCGTCCGGCACCCACTGCTCGTCCTCCTTGATCAGCGCGTCGACCGAGGCCACGAAGTCCCCGACCGGGAGGTCGGGCAACGCGAGCCGGTGGGCCGAGCGCACCATCCGCGCGGCGTTCTCCTCGGGCCGGAACGTCCACACCGACCCGTCCTCGTGCCGGTAGGCCTTCATCCCCTCGAAGATCTCCTGCGCGTAGTGCAGCACCGCCGTCGCCGGGTCCATCAGGATCGGCGCGTAGCCGGTCACCCGCGCGTCGTGCCAGCCCTTGGCGGGCGTCCACTCCGCGACGTACATGTGATCGGTGAAGTGCAGACCGAACCCGGGGTTGGCCAGGATCTCGGCGAGACGCTCCGGACCGACCGGATCCGAGTTCGGCGAGACCGTGATCTGCAGCTGAGTGTCCATGTCATGCACGGTACCGAACCTCCGCGGCGAGTAGCAGGCTGGTGTTTGCGGGAGGTCCCGGTCAGGCCGAGACCCGGGCGGCGACCGCGTCACCGATCTCAGCGGTACGACGGACCTGGTTGCTGTCGCGCGCCGCCAGGTCCTCGATCACCGCGGACTCCACGGTGCGCGCCGCGTCGTCGAGGCCGAGGTGCTCGAGCAGCAGTGCCACCGACAGGATCGCCGCGGTCGGGTCGGCCTTCTGCTGACCCGCGATGTCGGGCGCGGACCCGTGCACCGGCTCGAACATGCTGGGCGCCGTACGGTCCGGGTTCACGTTCCCGCTAGCCGCCAGCCCGATGCCGCCGGTGACCGCGGCCGCGAGATCGGTGATGATGTCGCCGAACAGGTTGTCGGTGACGATCACGTCGAAGCGCGCCGGGTCCGTGGCCATGAAGATGGTCGCCGCGTCGATGTGCAGGTAGTCGACGCTCACGTCGGGAAACTCCGTGCCGACCTCGTCGACCAGCCGGGACCACACCGCGCCGGCGTGCACGAGCACGTTGGTCTTGTGGACCAGGGTGAGCTTCTTGCGGGCCCGCTTCTGCGCGCGGGTGAACGCGTCGCGGACGACGCGCTCCACCCCGAACGCGGTGTTGACGCTGACCTCGGTGGCTATCTCGTGCGGTGTGCCGACGCGCAGGGCGCCGCCGTTGCCGACGTACGGTCCCTCGGTGCCCTCGCGGACCACCACGAAGTCGACTTCGCCCGGGTCCGCGAGCGGCGACCTGGCTCCCGGGAAGATCCGGGACGGGCGAAGGTTGACGTAATGGTCGAGCTCGAAGCGGAGACGCAGCAGCAGTCCGCGCTCCAGGATGCCCGGGGGTAGGTTCGGGTCACCTGGCTTGCCGCCCACCGCACCGAGCAGGATCGCGTCGTGACCCTTGATCTCGGCGAGGACCGAGTCGGGAAGCACCTCCCCCGTGGTGAGGTACCTCTCCGCACCGAGGTCGTAGCGGGTGGGCTCGAACTTCACGCCGGCCGGAGCCACCTGCTCGAGCACCTTGAGTGCCTCTGCGGTGACCTCCGGGCCGATGCCGTCGCCGGGGATGATGGCGAGCTTGATGGACTGCGTCGTCATAGGTCCGGACTCTAGTTGTCGTCCGGGCGCTGGCCGCCGTTGTCTCGCAGGTCGAGTGAGGCTTGCAGGGCCGCCTCGTTCGCTGCGTCGCTCTGCTCGTGGTGGGCCGGGCCCCACTCCGGGTACATGTCATACATATGGCGTCACTCCAGAAAGGATCGATGGTGCGTCCGGCACGGACGCGATGTTGTGTGCTGCGCTGCTTGCGGGAGATCCGGCGGGGTGGCCGCGAGTGATCGTGGGTTCCACCTGAGTCGGTGGGGCTGGACTCCGCTGCAAGCGGTGGAGATCGATCCTCGGACGCGGGTCACGCGGTGCGCGAGGGGATTCTCGAAATGAGCGATGCGATCTGCTGCTTCAGATACTCGCTGCGGAGAGTCTTCGTAGGGCCAGACATGCCGAACTCCGCGGCGAGGTGGCCTTACTTAAGAGGCCCCGCCACGGCGGCTGATAAGTACGAAGAAGCTCCGCATGATGGATTCACTCTAACAACGCAGCTCCGGCCGCGCCGGTTGGTTTCGCCAGGTTTCCACATTCTGAGACGACGTTCCGATGCATGGACGGTGGTGTGCGGTTTGAGAGACTGCACCCATGAACACCGCAACCCGTCGACCGCGTGTCTGTCCGGGCCCGGCATGAGTGCGCCCCCGGAGCTCCCCGCGATCGTGTCCCGCGCGTTCGACGTCTCCCGCAGGCACGGGTACGTGTCGTTCTGCCGCAACGAGACCGGCCGCCTGCTCGCCGCGCTGGCAGCGATGCAATCCGGCACGCTGGCCGAGTTCGGCACCGGCTGCGGGGTGGGGACCGCGTGGCTGCGCAGCGGCGTGCGGGCGGACGCGAAGATCCTCACCGCCGAGCTCGATCCGTTGCTCGCCGAGGCAGCCGCGGAGATCTTCGTCGGCGACGAGCAGGTCGAGGTGAAGGCCGCGGACTGGTCGACGCTGCGTGAGCACGGCCCGTTCTCCCTGCTCTTCCTCGATGCCCGCGAGCCCAAGGACAGCGGCGCGGACACGATCATCGACCTGGTCGAGTCCGGTGGGGTCGTGGTCCTGGACGACTTCACCCCCTGCTCGTCATGGCCCCCGGTCTACGAGGGGCGCGTCGACGTACTTCGCGAGCAGTGGCTCACCGACGAGCGCTTCACGACCGTCGAGGTGATGGTCGCCGACGACGCGTCGGTGCTGATCGCCACCAAGCGCTGAGCGGTGCTCGGCGAAGTCAGCGAGCCGTGACGCCGTCGAGGTGCTGGCGCACCAAGTCCGCGTGCCCGTTGTGGCGCGCGTACTCACCGATCAGGTGCACGTAGAGCATCCGCAGCGACCAGGTCTCGCGTCCCGTGTCGAACGTGTCGTCGAACGACAAGCCGGCGGCGGTCGAGTCGGCGCTGCGCCACTCCCCCGCCAGCACCGCGAGGGCCGCCTCCGCCTGCTCGGGGCGGCCGTCCTCGAAGTCGTGGTCCTTGCCGAGGCCCGGGTCGAAGAGCGGCCCGCGGTTGCCGACACATTGCCCGAACCAGATCCGCTCCACCTTGGCGAGGTGCCGGACCAGGCCGAGCAGGGACAAGTTGCTGCCCGGCAGCGGCCGCTCGGCGAGCTGCGCCGCCGTCAGCCCCGCACAGATGTTCAGCAACGTGGCGCGCTGCCAGGCGAGATAGCCCTCGAGGATCGCGCGGTCGTCACCGACCACGGGTCCGTCCGGGAGCACAGGGGGCGGCGCGGTCCAGGTCATGCACGGATCATCGCAGTCGAAGCCCGACGGCAGCCGCCCAGGTTCCGGAGACCTCACCCGGACGGCTGCGAGGTTGGGCGTCGCTCACTCGGTGAGGTCGACCGCCCGCACCGACTCGGCGTTCATCGCGGCCTTGATCTCCTCGAGCACGGCCGCCGGGATCACGGAGTCGACCGAGAGCGCGACCAGTGCGTGGCCGCCCTTGGCGTCGCGGGCCACCTGCATGCCACCGATGTTGACCTCGGCCTGCCCGAGGATCCCGCCGACCGTGCCGACCATGCCGGGACGGTCCGTGTAGCGGAAGAAGGCAAGGTGGTCGGTCGGCTCGATGTCCAGCTCGTAGCCGTTGACCTCGACGAGCCGCTCGCGCTGCGCGATCCCGATCAACGTCCCGGACACCGACACCTGTGAGCCGTCGGTGAGCGTGCCGCGCAGCGTGATCAGGTTCCGGTGGTCGGGGCTCTCGGGCTCGGTGACCAGGCGTACGGCGACACCACGTTCCGCGGCGAGCAGCGGTGCGTTGACGTAGGACACCTGCTCCTCGATCACGTCGGAGAAGACGCCCTTGAGCGCCGCGAGCTCGAGCACCTTCACGTCGTACTGCGTGATC
>DASSBE010000061.1:0-8262 GCA_035699065.1 Nocardioidaceae bacterium | reverse complement strand
GCTGACCGTCGACTTGCGCCGCAACGTGTTGTCCTGGGTGCTGGTGAGACCCGAGCCCCATTCGGCGGCATCGTCTCCCAGTCCGATCTGCCCGATCACGTCGACGGCCGCACCGTCGTGGGTCAGCACCACGGCATCGTCGCCGTTCCACAGGCTCTTCGTGGTCGTCTGGTTCGCGACCGTGAGGATCTCCGCAACCGCGTCGTTGTCTGCGAGCACGAACACGTCGCCGTCCAAGACCGATCCGATGAGGTCGACCGTCGTACCCACGTTGCTGTTCCCGTTCGAGAACACCTGGACGCTGTAACCGGCCAGGTCGACGGTGGCGCCGGTGCCGTTGTAGATCTCGATCGCCTTGTTGTTGCTCGACCCCTCGACGTACTCGGAGAAGAACAGGTCGCCGCTCGCGGCCGACGCGGGCCCCACGGCCGCCAGCGGCGTCATCGCCAGTCCTACTACGACACCCAATGCGGCTGCGGTGCGCCGCTTCAGTCCGAACAAGTTCACGTGTCTCCCCATCGTCTCGGCTCCGGAGTGAGCCACGTCACCTTAAGGGCCTGGAAGTAACGAGCGCCAGACCCCGGGACGGTCGAGCGGCGAATCCTCACCGGGCACTGCGTGGCGAACGTGCCGACCCTGGCTCTTGGAACGATCAACCCGGTTCGTTACCGTTCGGGGGTGCGAGCAATCCGTCGATTCACCGTCCGACCGGTCCTGCCCGAGCCGCTCAAGCCGCTCGGCGACCTGGTGAACAACCTCCGCTGGTCCTGGCACCCGAAGACGCAGGACGTCTTCGCCGCCATCGACCCCGACGTGTGGGAGTCGAGCGGCCACGACCCGGTCCGGTTGCTCGGGTCGGTCTCGGCGGGCCGGCTCGACGAGCTCGCGAACGACGCCGGCTTCCGCGGCATGCTCGACCGCGCGCATGCGGACCTGCGGCACTACCTCGAGGGCAACCACTGGTTCCAGTCGCTGGGGGACTCGGCACCGCGAGCGATCGCCTACTTCTCCCCGGAGTTCGGCATCACCGCGGTGCTCCCGCAGTACTCCGGTGGCCTCGGGATCCTGGCCGGCGACCACCTCAAGACCGCCAGCGACCTCGGCGTCCCGGTCGTCGGCGTCGGACTGCTCTACCGGCACGGCTACTTCCGGCAGTCGCTGTCCCGCGAGGGGTGGCAGCAGGAGCAGTACCCGGTCCTCGACCCGGACGGGCTGCCGATCTCGGTGCTGCGTGAGCACGACGGCACGCCGGCGAAGGTCACCCTCGGTCTCCCCGGTGAGGAGTCGCTGACCGCCCGGATCTGGATCGCCCAGGTCGGCCGGGTCCCGCTGCTGCTGCTCGACTCGGACACCGAGGAGAACAGCGGAGACCTCCGAATGGTCACCGACCGCCTGTACGGCGGCACCACGGAGCACCGGCTGCGGCAGGAGCTGCTGCTCGGGGTCGGCGGGGTGCGCGCTCTGCGGGCCCACTCGCGGATCACCGGAGCGCCCGACCCGGAGGTGTTCCACACCAACGAGGGCCACGCCGGGTTCCTGGGGATCGAGCGGATCCGCGAGCTCACCGAGGACCGAGGGCTCGACTACGGCACCGCGCTCGAGGTCTCCCGGGCCGGCACCGTGTTCACCACGCACACACCGGTCCCTGCCGGGATCGACCGGTTCCCGCGCGACCTGGTCGCGCAGTACTTCGGCGGCGAGAACGCCAGCCACGGTGTCCCGGTCGAGAAGATCCTCGCGCTCGGTTCGGAGGACTACGAGACCGGCGACCCGGGGGTGTTCAACATGGCGGTGATGGGCTTCCGGCTCTCGCAGCGCGCCAACGGCGTCTCGCTCCTGCACGGCGAGGTGAGCCGCGGGATGTTCGGCGGGCTGTGGCCGCAGTTCGACGCCGAGGAGCGGCCGATCGCGTCGATCACCAACGGCGTGCACGCGCCGACCTGGGTGGCACGCGAGGTGTTCGACCTCGCCCAGAAGGAAGGCGCCAACACCGGCTCCGACGACCCCGACGTGTGGGACGTGGTGGACCGGGTGTCCGGCGCGCAGATCTGGCAAACCAAGCGCGTGCTGCGTGACTGCCTGGTGCACGACGCGCGCAAGCGGCTGGCCAAGTCGTGGAGACAGCGCGGTGCGACGCCGGCCGAGCTCGGCTGGATCGACTCCGCCCTGGATCCCGACGTGTTGACCATCGGGTTCGCCCGCCGCGTCCCGTCGTACAAGCGGCTCACCCTGATGCTGCGCGACCCCGAGCGGCTCAAGCGGATCCTGCTGCACCCCGAGCGGCCGGTGCAGCTCGTCATCGCCGGGAAGTCGCATCCCGCCGACGAGGGCGGCAAGAAGCTGATCCAGGAGATCGTCCGGTTCGCCGACGACCCCGAGGTCCGGCACCGGATCGTGTTTCTGCCCAACTACGACATTGCGATGGCGCAGCCGCTGTACCCCGGCTGCGACGTGTGGCTGAACAACCCGCTACGGCCCTACGAGGCGTGCGGCACCTCCGGCATGAAGGCCGCCCTGAACGGCGGGCTGAACCTGTCGATCCTCGACGGCTGGTGGGACGAGTGGTACGACGGCAACAACGGCTGGGCGATCCCGTCCGCCGACGGTGTCGACGACCCGGACCGCCGCGACGACATCGAGGCCACCGCCCTCTACGACCTGATCGAGAACGAGGTCGCGCCGCGGTTCTACGACAACGACGCCGAGGGCGTCCCGGTCCGCTGGATCGAGATGGTCCGGCACACCCTGAAGTCCCTGGGCCCCAAGGTGCTGGCCACCCGGATGGTGCGCGAGTACGTCGAGCGGCTGTACATCCCTTCGGCGGAGACCTCGCGTGCGCTCAACGACGACTTCGCCGGCGCCCGCGAGCTCGCGGACTGGAAGGCCCGGGTGCGCCGTGCCTGGACGGCTGTCGCGATCGACCACGTCGAGTCGTCCGGCGTCGGGGACACCCCCGAGCTCGGCGCCACACTCGAGGTGGCGGTGTTCGCCTCGCTCGGCGACCTCACCCCCGACGACGTGGACGTGCAGGTGGTGCACGGCCGGATCCGGCACGACGACGACCTCGTCGCCACGCACACCGAGTCGCTGGCGCTGGCCGAGACCTACGAGGCCGGACGGCACCGGTTCGAGGGCCGGGTCGCGCTGTCCCAGACCGGTCCGTTCGGCTACACGGTGCGGATCCTGCCGAAGCACCCGATGCTCGCCTCACCGGCCGAGCTCGGCTGCGTCGCCCTTCCGCACGAGCACCACTGAGGGAGTTCCCCCTCGTACGACGGACGGCCCGACGTCGCGACGGCACGGCCCCCGGGTCAGGCCTGACGCAGCACGAGCATGGAGCGCGGTGCGATATCGATGACCTCGCCCGCCTCGACCCGGTCGCCGACCCGGTGCGTCTCGTCGGTGCTGAGCACGACCTCCCCGGCGAGCACCCACTCGTTGGCCGGCAGGGTCACCTTGTCCGGCTCGGGGTCGGCGTTGAACCACAGCAGGAACGACGAGTCGTGCAGCTGCTCACCGTGCGGGCCCGGCGCCCGTAACGGGTCGCCGGAGACGAACATGCCGACCGTGTGCAGGCTGTCGTCGAACCAGTCCGCCTCGGTCATCTCCCGGCCCTTGGGGTGGATCCAGGCGAGGTCCTTGGGGCCGCCTTCGAGCGCCGGGCGGCCCTCGAGGAAGTGTCGCTGCCGCAGCGCGGGGTGCTCACGACGCAGACGGAGCGCGGCCTTGGTCATCTCGTAGATGTCCAGCCAGGCGTCGTCGGGACGCCAGTCCATCCACGAGATCTCGTTGTCCTGGCCGTAGGCGTTGTTGTTGCCGCCCTGGGTGCGGCCACGCTCGTCGCCGGCGGTGATCATCGGCACACCGTTGGACAGGCACAGGGTGAGCATCAGGTTCGCCGCCTGCCGACGGCGCAACGCCAGGACCACCGCGTCGTCGGTCGGCCCCTCGACGCCACAGTTCCAGGACCGGTTGTTGTCGGTCCCGTCCTTGTTGTCCTCGCCGTTCGCCAGGTTGTGCTTCTCGTTGTAGGAGACCAGGTCCCGCAACGTGAACCCGTCGTGTGCGGTGATGAAGTTCACCGAGGCGTAGGGGGAGCGGCCGTCGTCGGCGTACAGGTCGCTGGATCCGGCGAGTCGGGAGGCGACGTCGCGGATACCGCCGGACTGGGCGCGCCAGAAGTCACGGATCGTGTCGCGATACTTGTCGTTCCACTCACACCACGGCGGCGGGAACTGGCCGACCATGTAGCCGTCCATGCTCGCGTCCCACGGCTCGGCGATCAGCTTCACGTGCCGCAGGATCGGGTCCTGCGCGACGGCGGTCAGAAAGTGGCTGTTCATGTCGACCGCGTGGCCGGTCCGGGTCAGCGCCGGCGCGAGGTCGAACCGGAACCCGTCCACGTGCATCTCGGTGACCCAGTAGCGCAGCGAGTCCAGGATCAGCCGCAGCGCCGCGGGGTAGGACGCGTCGACGGTGTTGCCGCAGCCGGTCACGTCCCAGTAGGTGGCCTCGTCGACGTGCTTGTAGTAGCCGAGGTCGTCCAGACCGCGGAAGCTCAGCGTCGGCCCGAGCGGGCTTCCCTCGGCGGTGTGGTTGTAGACGACGTCGAGGACCACCTCGAGCCCGGCCTCGTGCAGCGACTTCACCATCTGCTTGAACTCGGTGACCTGCTGGCCGCGGTCGCCCGAGGAGCTGTAGGCGTTGTGCGGCGCGAAGAAGCCGATCGAGTTGTAGCCCCAGTAGTTCGTCAGCCCCTTCTCCGCAAGGTCCGGCTCGGGGACGAACTGGTGGACCGGCAGCAGCTCCACCGTGGTGATGCCGAGATCCTTGAGGTAGTGCACCGCGGCGTGGGTGGTGAGCCCCGCGTACGTCCCTCGCAGCTCCTCGGGGATCTCGTTGTGGAGCTCGGTGAAGCCCTTGGTGTGCAGCTCGTAGATGACGGTGTCGGTCCACTTGGTGCCCGGGCCGGTGTCGTCGCCCCAGTCGAAGTCGTCGTGCACGACGACGCTCTTGGCCATGTACGGCGCGGAGTCCTCGTCGCTGCGAGTGAGGGTCTTCTGTGCCCGCGCGCTCTCGTCGTCGCCGGCCTCCGGAAGGACATAGCCGAAGATCGCGGACTCCGGTACGACGGACCCGCTGACTGCCGTGGCGTACGGGTCGATCAACAGCTTCGCCGGGTTGAACCGGCGACCGTTCTCCGGCTCCCACGGCCCGTCCACGCGGTAGCCGTACAGCTGGCCCCGGGGCACCCCGGGAAGCGCGCCGTGCCAGATGCCGAGGGTCTGCTCGGTCAGCACGTACCGTCGCTCGGTGGCCGCGTCGTCGGAGGAGTCGAACAGGCAGACCTCGACCCGGGTCGCCTCCGGCGCGAAGACGGCGAAGTTCGTCGACTCCTCGCTCCAGGTCGCGCCGAGCGGTTGGTGCTGCCCTGGCCACACGTCGGCGCGGTCTTGCTCATCGGTCCACAGTCCGGGGTTCACCGGGACATTCTGACCGATGCGGACCGGGAGTCACGCATGGTGCCCCGGTCGTCACCGACCCGTGACCTCGGGCGGCACGCCGTACCGGCCGGTCGTCTAGGCTCGGCTCCGACCGTGACCGGCACAGACCAGAGGAGCGCATCGTGGGCGAGTTCGTACGGCTTGAGGTTGAGGACGGCGTCGGCACGATCCGGCTCGACCGGCCGAAGATGAACGCGCTGGACACGCAGATGCAGGAGGAGATCCGTGCGGCCGCGACGGAGGCTGCCGCACGGGACGACGTCCACGCGGTCGTCGTCTACGGTGGCCAGAAGGTCTTCGCGGCGGGCGCGGACATCAAGGAGATGGCAGGCATGTCCTACACGGACATGGTCACGCGCTCCGGCGGCCTGCAGTCCTCGTTCAGCGCGGTCGCGAACATCCCCAAGCCGGTGGTCGCCGCGGTCACCGGCTACGCCCTCGGCGGCGGCTGCGAGCTTGCGCTGTGCGCCGACATCCGGATCGCCGGCGACAACGCCACCCTGGGCCAGCCCGAGATCCTGCTCGGCATCATCCCCGGCGCCGGGGGGACGCAGCGGCTGAGCAGGCTGGTCGGGCCCGCCAAGGCGAAGGACATCATCTTCACCGGCCGGTTCGTGAAGGCCGACGAGGCGCTGGAGATCGGACTGGTGGACCGGGTCGTGCCGGCCGACTCCGTCTACACCGAAGCGGTGACCTGGGCCAAGCAGTTCACCGGCGCCGCCGCCTACGCCTTGCGCGCCGCCAAGCAGTCGGTCGACCATGGCTTGGGAGTGGACCTGGCCACCGGCCTCGAGATCGAGCGGCAGCAGTTCGCCGCGCTGTTCGCCACCGAAGACCGCAGCATCGGGATGCAGTCGTTCATCGAGAGCGGGCCGGGCAAGGCTCAGTTCACCGGTCGCTGACCCGTCGGGCGTGCGCATCTCGGCTATCGTGCGAGTACCTCGGACAAGGAGACACCTGTGACGGACGCGAACAAGGACACGGAGAAGGCGAGCGGCCACGACGCCGACGCCCCGTTTCCGGGGAAGAAGCGTCGCCGTCCGACGGCGCAGAAGGTGAAGGCCGGCTCGTTGTCCGTGCGCAGCAAGATCGCGTCACTGATCTGGCTGGTCGCGGTCGTCTGCGCGTTGTTCCTCGCCGTGGGCGCGCTGCTGATCGCCCTCAACGCGAACCAGGAGAACTCGATCGTGAAGTTTGTCCTCGACGGCGCCGACCTGCTCGACGGCCCGTTCAGCCGGGACAACGGCATCTTCACCTTCGACGGCAAGGACGCCGAGACCAAGAGTGCGTTGGTCAACTGGGGGATCGCCGCGGTGGTTTACCTGATCATCGGCAAGATCGTCGACCGCATCATCCGTCCGTGAGGCGGCACGGACGCGGATCGCGTGTGACTGAACCCACCTACCCGGCTGTTTCGCCGCTAGCTACGCGCTAGTAGCCTCAAGGATCACGCAGGCAGGCGAAGCGCCGCCTCCGCACGGAGACGCGATCGTCCGATTTCCGCGGCTGCTCAACCCAGGCCGCGAACCGAGTGCACAGGAGGGGCCCGAGGGGGCCGAGACCGCCATGAACATTGTCGTGTGTGTGAAGTACGTGCCGGATGCTACCGCTGACCGGCACTTCGAGGATGACAAGACCGTGGACCGTGTGGGCGTGGACGGGTTGCTGTCCGAGCTCGACGAGTACGCCGTGGAGCAGGCGCTCCAGATCAAAGAACAGGGCGATGGCAGCGACGAGGTGACCGTGCTGACGGTCGGTCCGGAGCAGGCTTCGGACGCGATCCGCAAGGGCCTGCAGATGGGCGCCGACAAGGCCGTGCACGTGGTCGACGACGCGATCTCCGGCTCGGACGCGCCGGCCACCTCGCTCGTGCTGGCCAAGGCCATCGAGAAGTACGGCGAGACGGCACCGGTGGATCTCGTCGTGTGCGGGATGGCCTCGACCGACGGCGGGATGAGCGTGGTCCCGGCGATGCTGGCCGAGCGGCTGGGCCTGCCGCAGGTGACCTTCGGCTCGGAGATCGAGGTCGAGGGCACTAGCGTGAGGATCCGCCGTGACGGTGACACCGCGACCGAGGTCGTCGAGGGCACCGCGCCGCTGGTGCTGTCGGTGACCGACCAGTCCGGTGAGGCGCGCTACCCGTCGTTCAAGGGGATCATGGCGGCGAAGAAGAAGCCCGTGGAGACCTGGGGGCTGTCCGACCTGGGTGTCGACGCGGGCCAGGTCGGTCTCTCGGCCGCGTGGACCGCCGTCGAGGCCACCGAGGCCCGTCCGCCGCGCACGCAGGGCGAGATCGTCACCGACGAGGACGGCTCGGGCGCCAAGGCGCTGGCCGAGTTCCTCGCTTCGAAGAAGTTCATCTGAGGAAGGCAGCGAAACTCATGAGCGAGATCCTGGTTCTCGTCGACTACGACAGTGGCGACGGTGCAGTACGCAAGACCACCAACGAGCTTCTGACGATCGCCCGTCGCCTGGGTGAGCCGTCCGCGGTCTTCATCGGAGCCCCGTCCGAGCAGGCGACCGCGGCGCTGAAGCAGTACGGCGCGGAGAAGATCTACACCGTCTCCACAGCCGACGACTCCGTTTTTACCGACTACCTGGTCGCGCCCAAGGCCGAGGTGCTCGCGCAGCTGATGGAGAAGACCTCCCCGGCCGCGGTGCTGGTCACCAGCTCCGCGGAGGGCAAGGAGATCGCGGCCCGGCTGTCGGTCAAGACCGAGTCCGGTCTGATCACCGACGCGACCGACGTGACCGAGGG
>DASSBE010000060.1:0-2262 GCA_035699065.1 Nocardioidaceae bacterium | reverse complement strand
ACGATCATGGCCCCCACCTTGCCACGGGGCTCAGCCGAACAGGCTCTTGACCAGCAGCACCAACGCGGACAGCCCGCACACCAGCAGCACGCCGCCGCGGATGTGGTGGGCCGCCACGACCCTGTTCAGCAGCCGGGACAGGCCGAAACCCAGGAACAGGCACGGCACCATCAGCATCGCCAGCACGAAGGTGGACCGTTCCAGGGCGCCGGTGATACCAAGCCCCACGAGGCTGAACCCGGCGCCGAGCAGGAAGTAGATCGCCAGCGTGGACCGGATCTGGGCCGGGCTCCGGTGCTGGTAGAGGATGGCGATCGGTGGACCGCCGATCGAGGTGGTGGTGCCGGTGACCCCGGAGATCAGACCGGCCGCGACCAGGGTTCCCGCATGCACGGGCAGCCGGACCGCCGTACCGGTCGCGAGCACGCTGACCAGCACCATGATGCCGACGGCGATGCCAATCTCGCGCGCGGAGAACCAGCTCACGAAGACCACGCCGACCGCGGTCCCTGGCACGCGTGCCGGCACCGCCCAGGCCAGGCCACGCCAGTCGACCTGGTGGTGCTCATGGAGCAGCGTCACCACCGGCAGCAGCAACGCCAGCCACAGCAGCAGGTCGGGCATCAGCTGTGGCTGGATGAGCGAGGCGACCGGCGCCGCGACCAGGCCGATGCCCAGCCCGACGAGGCCTTGCACGGCCGCCCCGACGACGAGAGTGGCGGCCAGGACGGCCGCCACCCAGAGGTCGATCCCGAGAATGTCGGGTCAGCTCTTCAGCAGGCCACGGAGCACGTACTGCATGATGCCGCCGTTGCGGTAGTAACCGGCCTCACCCGGGGTGTCGATGCGCACCACCGCGTCGAACTCGACCGGGTCGCCACCCTCGGCCTGCGCGGTGACCTTGACCGTGCGCGGGGTGTCGCCGTCGTTCATCGCCGTCACGCCGGAGACCGCGAACGTCTCCTCGCCGGTCAGGCCGAGCGACTCGGCGGTCTCCCCCTCCGGGAACTGCAGCGGCAGCACGCCCATACCGATCAGGTTGGACCGGTGGATGCGCTCGTAGGACTCCGCGATCACCGCGCGGACGCCGAGCAGCGCGGTCCCCTTGGCCGCCCAGTCGCGCGACGAGCCGGAGCCGTACTCCTTGCCCGCCAGCACCACGAGCGGGACACCGGCCCCGATGTAGGCCTCGGACGCCTCGAACACCGTGGTGACCTCGCCGTCGCCGATGAGGTTGCGGGTGAATCCGCCCTCGGTCCCCGGGGCCAGCTGGTTGCGCAGCCGGATGTTGGCGAAGGTGCCGCGGATCATGACCTCGTGGTTGCCGCGACGGGAGCCATAGGAGTTGAAGCTGCGCTGCTCGACACCGTGCTCGGAGAGGTACTTGCCCGCCGGCGAGTCCTTCTTGATGGCACCGGCCGGCGAGATGTGGTCGGTGGTCACCGAGTCACCGAGCTTGAGCAGCACCCGGGCGCCTTCGATGTCCTCCACCGGCGCGGGCTCCTCGGGCATACCGTCGAAGTACGGGGCCTTCCGGACGTACGTCGAGTCGTCGGCCCAGGCGAACGTGTCGCCGGACGGCGTCTCGAGGTTCCGCCAGAGCTCGTCTCCGGCGAACACGTCGTCGTAGCTGTCGAACATGCTGGAGTTGATCGTGTCACCGATCACCTGCTCGACCTCGGCGGACGAGGGCCACAGGTCCTTGAGGAAGACGTCGTTGCCCTCCTGGTCGACGCCGAGCGGGTCGTTGTAGAGGTCGACGTCCATCGACCCGGCCAGCGCGTAGGCGACCACCAGCGGCGGCGAGGCCAGGTAGTTCATCTTGATGTCGGGGTTGATCCGGCCCTCGAAGTTCCGGTTGCCGGAGAGCACCGAGACGACCGCGAGGTCATTCGACTGCACAGCCGCTGACACTTCCGGGATCAGGGGGCCGGAGTTGCCGATGCACGTGGTGCAGCCGTAGCCGACGAGGTTGAAGCCCAGCTTGTCGAGGTACGGCGTGAGTCCGGACTGCTCGTAGTAGTCCGAGACCACCTTCGATCCCGGCGCGAGGGTCGTCTTCACCCATGGCTTGCGCTGCAGGCCCTTCTCGACCGCCTTCTTCGCAAGCAGGGCGGCACCGATCATCACCGACGGGTTCGACGTGTTCGTGCACGAGGTGATCGCCGCGATCGTGACAGCACCGTGGTCGACCTCGAACGTGGTGCCGTCGGACAGCTCGACCTGCGCCGGGTTGGTCGGCCGACCGTCCGCCGTACTCGC
>DASSBE010000059.1:0-26891 GCA_035699065.1 Nocardioidaceae bacterium | reverse complement strand
GGTCGCGGACCGTGCCTCCCTTGACCAGCGGTACGACGGACTCGCGGAGCGTTTCGGACCGGGACCGGTTCCGGCCCCGCCGCACTGGGGTGGCTACCGGGTCACGCCCGAGGTCGTCGAGTTCTGGCAGGGCAGGCGGGGGCGGATGCACGACCGGCTGCGCTACCGCCGTACCCGGGAAGGCTGGCTGACCGAGCGCCTCGCTCCCTGAAAACCAGTTGTGAGTGAGTGCTCACTCATCTAGAGTGTCCGGCATGACACCCCGTGCGGCACCCATGGCACCCGATGAACGCCGGCAGGCGATCGTCGAGGCAGTGATCCCGTTGTTGGTCAGCCACGGAGCCGGCGTCACCACCCGCCAGATCGCCGAGGCGGCCGGGGTCGCCGAGGGCACGATCTTCCGGGTCTTCGCGGACAAGAGCGCGCTGCTGCACGCCGCCGCCCACGCCACGATGGACCCGGTCCGGGGGCGCGAGGCGCTCGCCGCCGTGGATCCCGACCTGGACCTGCACGGCATGGTGCACGCGGTCGCCGAGCAGATGCTCGCGAGTCTGCAGCAGGTGATCGCCGTGCTGATCGCTGTGCGCGGTGCGCTGGTCTCCCAGGAGGTGCACGAGCCGAAGGGGCAGCAGGGTCCGCCGGAGTTCGTCCTCGAGGCCAACCGTGCACTGCTCGAGGGGCTCACCGAGCTCTTCGCGCGGTACTCCGACGACCTGGCCGTCGCACCGGACCGGGCCGCACTGCTGCTGCGCGCGCTCGTGTTCGGGTCCCGGCACCCCGGCACGAACGAGGCGCACACACTGACCGCCGAGGAGATCGCCACCGTGCTGGTCTCCGGCATCACCGGAACGGGGAGCGAAGGCTGATGCTGCTCCGACTGCTCAAGACCTACCTGCGGCCGTACCGCCGCTGGCTGCTCGCGGTGCTGGTGCTGCAGTTCGTCGGCACGATGGCCGCGCTGTACCTGCCCAGCCTCAACGCCGACATCATCGACAACGGCGTGGCCAGGGGCGACACCGGCTACATCGTGCGGACCGGCGCCACGATGCTGGTCGTCTCCCTGGTGCAGATCATCTGCACGGTCATCGCGGTCTACTTCGGCGCCCGCACCGCGATGGGCTTCGCCCGCGACGTCCGGGCCGGCATCTTCCACCGGGTCGGGTCGTTCTCCAGCCGCGAGGTGCTGCGCTTCGGCCCGCCGTCGCTGATCACCCGCAACACCAACGACGTGCAGCAGGTCGGCATGCTGGTCCTGCTCAGCTGCACGATGATGGTGACCGCACCGATCATGATGGTCGGCGGCGTGATCATGGCGATGCGTGAGGACCTGGGCCTGTCCTGGCTGCTCGTGGTCTGCATCCCCGCGCTGATGATCTCGGTCGGGATCGTGATCTCCCGGATGGTGCCGGGGTTCCGCGTGATGCAGGTGCGGATCGACGCCGTGAACCGGGTGCTGCGTGAGCAGATCACCGGCATCCGGGTCGTCCGGGCGTTCGTCCGGGAGCCGCTGGAGACCCGCCGGTTCAACGACGCGAACACCGAGCTCACCGACGTGGCGGTCCACGTCGGCCGCTGGATGGCCACCATGTTCCCGCTGGTGATGCTGATCCTGAACGTGTCCGGCGTCGCCGTGCTCTGGTTCGGCGGCCACCGGGTCGACGAAGGCCTGATGCAGGTGGGTTCGCTGACCGCGTTCCTGGCCTACTTGGTGCAGATCCTGATGTCGGTGATGATGGCGACCTTCATGCTCGTGATGGTTCCGCGCGCCGCTGTGTGCGCGGACCGGATCGTGGAGGTGCTCGACACCGAGTCGTCCGTCGTACCGCCCGCCGACCCGGTCACGAACGTCGACGTCCGCGGCCACCTCGACCTGCAGCACGTCGAGTTCAGCTATCCCGGCGCCAGCGAACCGGTGCTGCGCGACATCAGCTTCTCCGCGCGCCCCGGCGAGACCACCGCGGTGATCGGTTCCACCGGCGCCGGCAAGAGCACGCTGGTCAACCTGGTGCCGCGTCTGTTCGACGCGACCGGAGGCACCGTGTACGTCGACGGGGTGGACGTCCGGCGACTCGACCCGCAGATGCTGTGGGACCGGATCGCGCTCGTCCCCCAGAAGGCCTACCTGTTCTCCGGGACCGTCGCCAGCAACCTGCGCTACGGCAAGCCGGACGCCACCGAGGAGGAGATGTGGCAGGCGCTGGAGCTCGCGCAGGCCCGCGACTTCGTGGAGGCGATGCCCGAACGGCTCGAGGCGCCGATCGCGCAGGGCGGCACCAACGTGTCCGGCGGCCAGCGGCAGCGGCTGGCGATCGCCCGGGCCCTGATCAACCAGCCCGAGATCTACCTGTTCGACGACTCGTTCTCCGCCCTCGACCTCGCCACCGACGCGCGATTGCGCCGGGCGCTGAAGCCGGTCACCGCCGACGCGACGGTGCTGATCGTCGCGCAACGTGTGTCCACGATCATCGACGCCGACCAGATCATCGTCCTCGAGGACGGCGCGGTGGTCGGGCACGGCACCCATGACCAGTTGCTGGAGAGCTGCGAGACCTACCAGGAGATCGTCGGATCCCAGCTGACCGCGGAGGACGTAGCGTGAACCTCACCCCACGAAACCGTTCGCTGCGCCCGCCCTTCCGCGGGGGCCCCGAATGAGCAGCCCCAAGCCGGCCAAGACCCTGAAGGAGACCGAGCGCATCGTCGGGCAGGGCGGACCCGGCCGCGGCGGGCCGTTCGGCGGCGGGATGGTCGGCGACAAGTCGATGAGCTTCGGCCCGTCCGCGAAACGTCTCGTCGGCCGGCTCAGCCCGAACCGGAACAGGGTGGTCGCGATCATCGCGCTCGCCGTGGTCAGCGTCGGGCTGTCCGCGATCGGCCCGAAGATCCTCGGCCGCGCCACCGACCTGATCTTCGCGGGCCTGTTCGGCAAGCAGCTGCCGGCCGGGATGACCAAGGAGCAGGCGGTCGAGGCTGCCCGCGAGAGCGGCGACAGCCGGATCGGCGACATGCTCGCCGAGATGGACCACCTGGTCCCCGGCCAGGGCGTGGACTTCACCGCCGTCGGTCACGTGCTGCTGCTGGTGCTCGGCATCTACGTCGCGTCGTCGGTGTTCGCATGGCTGCAGGGCTACCTGCTCAACGACGTGGTGCAGAACACGGTCTACCGGATGCGCTCCGAAGTCGAGGACAAGATCAACCGACTGCCGCTCAGCTACTTCGACAGGCAGCCCCGCGGAGAGCTGCTGAGCCGGGTCACCAACGACATCGACAACATCTCGCAGAGCCTGCAGCAGACGATGAGCCAGCTGCTCACCTCGCTGCTCACGGTGGTCGGCGTGGTCGCGATGATGTTCTACATCTCGCCGACCCTGGCACTGATCGCGCTGGTCACGATCCCGGTGACGATGCTGGTCTCCCGGGCGATCATGAAGCGCTCCCAGGGAATGTTCGTCGCGCAGTGGCGGCGCACCGGGAAGCTGAACGCGCACATCGAGGAGGCGTTCACCGGCCACGAGCTGGCCAAGGTGTTCGGCCGGCAGCGTGAGGTCGAGGAGGTCTTCGAGGCCGAGAACGAGGAGCTGTTCAAGGCCAGCTTCGGCGCCCAGTTCGTGTCCGGGCTGATCATGCCGACGATGATGTTCATCGGGAACCTCAACTACGTGGTGATCGCCGTGCTCGGCGGGCTCCGGGTGGCCGGCGGGACGATGAGCCTGGGCGACGTACAGGCGTTCATCCAGTACTCCCGGCAGTTCACCCAGCCGCTGACCCAGGTCGCGTCGATGGTGAACCTGCTGCAGTCCGGGGTGGCCTCCGCGGAGCGGGTCTTCGAGCTGCTGGACGCGGTCGAGGAACCCGCCGACAGCCCGGACCCGCAGGTTCCCGCCGAGCATCGCGGGCGCGTCGAGCTCGAGCACGTGTCGTTCCGCTACGACGAGGAGACCCCGCTGATCACCGACCTGTCCCTGGTCGCCGAACCGGGCCACACGGTGGCGATCGTCGGCCCCACCGGCGCCGGGAAGACCACGCTGGTCAACCTGGTGATGCGGTTCTACGACGTCGACGCCGGCCGGATCACGCTCGACGGCGCGGACATCGCGCAGATGCGGCGTGAGGACCTGCGCGGGCAGATCGGGATGGTGCTGCAGGACACCTGGCTGTTCGAGGGCACCATCCGCGACAACATCGCCTACGGCCGGCCCGAGGCCACCGAGGCGGAGATCCTCGAGGCGGCGGAGGCGACCTTCGTGGACCGGTTCGTGCACAGCCTGCCCGACGGGTACGACACCGTGATCAACGAGGACGGCAGCAACATCAGTGCCGGCGAACGGCAGCTGGTCACGATCGCCCGCGCGTTCCTGTCCGACCCGGCGCTGCTGATCCTCGACGAGGCGACCAGCTCGGTCGACACCCGCACCGAGCTGTTGCTGCAGCACGCGATGGCGGCGTTGCGCACCGACCGGACCAGCTTCGTGATCGCGCACCGGCTCTCCACGATCCGCGACGCGGACCTGATCCTGGTGATGGAGGGCGGCCAGATCGTCGAGCAGGGGACGCACGAGGAGCTGCTCGAGCGCGAGGGCGCCTACGCGGCGCTGTACAACTCGCAGTTCGCGGCGCCCGCCATCGCCTGACCGACTTGTCAGACGCGCGTGCGGCTATAGCCGCACACCGTTCTGACAAGTCGGCAGACGCAGACGACCCGTAGGCGGTGTGGTTCGAGAACCACTCTCCGGACCGGACGTGTCCGGAGCGCCTACGGGTCGGGTGACTGCTAGGAAATTGCCAGCAAGCGCCGCCAGATGGCTGGCCGGGAGCTGGCCCGGTGCGCTGCTAGCTAGCAGCCACCTCACAAGTCCGCGAAGAATTCACCTCTGGACCACCTCCTCTCTTGTGTGGCACCACCGTACGACTGCGGGCAGACCCGGACAAGGCATATACGCGCGACGTGTCACCGCTCGCGGACTCGCGTCGGCGACGACCACAACTGCACAGATGTGCAGTTCGGGTCGCGGAGCCGCGGGGCAGACGACCACAGGTGCACATGTGTGCAGTTCGCGTCGTCCCAGGCGCGCCGGAGGCCGCACCCCGGTGCTCCCGGATCCGGCGGGCGTGTCCCCTCCGGGGCGGATGAGAAGGTGGGCGGGTGCGGGCGACGTGGTGGCGGGCGGTTGTCACCGACACCCGGCCGCTGCAGGTCTCGGTGCACTACCGCCGGCTGTTCTTCGGCAACTCGGTGGCGCAGCTCGGCCAGCAGATGACCAACGTTGCGGTCGCGATCCAGGTGTACGCGCTGACCGGGTCGTCGTTCTACGTCGGTCTGGTCGGGGTGTTCGCGCTGTTCCCGCTGGTGGTGCTCGGCCTCTATGGCGGGGCGATCGCGGATGCGGTGGACCGCCGTACCCTCGCCCTGCTCGCCTCCGCGGGGCTCTGGGCGGTCTCGGTCGCGCTGGCCGCTCAGGCCTTCCTCGACAACGGCTCGGTGTGGTTCCTGTTCGGCTGCATCGCGGTCCAGTCCGGGTTCTACGCGCTGAACAACCCGGCCCGCAGCGCGATGATCCCGCGGCTGCTCGACAAGGAGCTGCTGCCGGCGGCCAGCGCGCTGAACATGGCCTCGTTCAACCTGGGCTTCACGTTCGGGCCGATGCTGGGCGCGCTGCTGATCAAGTGGCACGGCTTCGAGGCGGCCTACACCGTCGACGTGCTGACGTTCTCCGCCGCCTACTACGCACTCGTCCGGATGCCGCGGATGCCGCCGATGGAGAACAGTCCGCGCGCGGGCCTGCGGTCGGTCGTGGACGGGCTCCGGTTCCTGCGCCGCTCACCGAACCTGCGGATGACCTTCGTCCTCGACCTGTGCGCGATGGTGCTCGCGCAGCCTCGCGCACTGTTCCCCGCCCTGGCCTACAAGGTGTACGGCGGGGGTGCGGCCACGGTCGGTCTGCTGCAGTCCGCGCCCGCCGTGGGGGCCCTGGTCGCCTTCCTGTTCTCGGGATGGGTGAGCCGGGTCCGGCTGCAGGGGCTGGCGATCGTCATCTCGATCATCGGCTACGGGGCGGTGGTCGGCGCCGCGGGCCTGACCTCGTTGCTGTGGCTCGCGGTGCTGCTGCTCGCGATGTCGGGGGTGGCCGACATGGTCAGCGCGGCGTACCGGTCCACGATCCTGCAGGTCGCCGCGCCCGACCAGCTGCGCGGCCGGATCCAGGGCGTGTTCATCGTGGTGGTCGCCGGTGGCCCACGGGCCGGTGACTTCCTGGCCGGCAGCCTCGGCGAGGCCACGGGCGAGCGGCTGGCGCTGGTGCTCGGTGGCGCCGCCTGCATCATCGGGGTGCTGGTCGCGGTGGCGCTGCAGCGCGGCTTCCTCCGGTACGACGGACGCCACCCCACGCCTTGACGTGGGCGCCACGTCGTGTGGCCGGCGTCACCGGCTCGTTGGTTGTTGAAGGCAACTGTTCCGGCGTATAGTTGTCTCCGGCAACCAACGAGGGACGTGAACCGACATCAGCACCAGCACCGAGACCGCACGGCTGAGCCATGAGGATGCCTCGCGCGACCTGCTCGACTCGCTGATGGGCGTCAAGACCTGGCTCCGGGACACCCACCGGCACCTGTACGTCACGCACACGCCCGCCTCGCTGTTCCTGCTCGCGCTGCTCGACCGGCACGGGCCGACACGGGTCAGCGACCTCGCCGAGCACGCGCGGGTCGACACGTCGGTGGTCAGCCGGCAGGTGGCCCAGGTCGTGCAGCTCGGGTTCGTCGAGCGCACTCCCGACGCCGACGACGGCCGAGCGCACCGGGTGGCGCTGACCGCGGCCGGAGCGCAGGTGCTCCGGGACGGGCGCGACGCGCTCGCGGGCATGGTCACCGAACGACTCGGGGACTGGAGCCCGCAGGAGATCCAGACCTTCTCCGCACGCCTGCGCCGGCTGCTGGCCAGCCTCACCGACTGAGAACTTTCCGCACCACCTCCGACCACAGACATCTCACCCGAGGGACCCACCGCATGAGCGCGACCGAAGTCCGACCCACCCCCACGGCAGAGGCCGTGCCGATGACGCACCGCCAGGTGCTCGAGGCGCTGTCCGGCCTGCTCCTGGCGATGTTCGTGGCGATGCTGTCCTCGACCGTCGTGTCCAGCGCGCTGCCGGTGATCGTGGCCGAGCTGCACGGCAGCGAGTCCGGCTACACCTGGGTCGTCGTCGCCACCTTGCTGACGATGACCGCCACCACCCCGATCTGGGGCAAGCTCGCCGACCTGTTCAGCAAGAAGGCCCTGGTCCAGATCTCACTGCTGATCTATGTCGCGGGATCGATCATCGCCGGGATCGCGAACAGCATGGGGGTCCTGATCGGCGCCCGGCTGCTGCAGGGCGTCGCGATGGGTGGCCTCACCGCCCTCGTGCAGATCGTGATCGCCACCATGGTGAGCCCGCGTGAGCGTGGCCGCTACTTCGGCTACCTCGGTGCCGTGTTCGCGGTCGCCACCGTGAGCGGACCGTTGATCGGTGGCCTCCTCGTGGACACCTCCTGGCTCGGCTGGCGGTGGTGCTTCTACGTGGGCATCCCCTTCGCGATCGCCGCGTTCGTCGTACTCCAGAAGACGCTGCACCTGCCCACGATCAAGCGCAACGTCTCCATCGACTACGTCGGCGCGCTGCTGATCACCGCAGGCGTGTCCATCCTGCTGGTCTGGGTCTCGCTCGCCGGGCACCAGTTCGCCTGGGGCTCGGCCACCACCGTCGGGATGGTGACCCTGGGTGTGCTGCTGCTGATCGGCTTCGTGGTCGCGGAGACGAAGGTCAAGGAGCCCATCATCCCGCTGCACCTGTTCAAGGAACGCACCACCAGCCTGGCGGTCTTCGCCTCGGTGATGGTGGGCGTCGCGATGTTCGGCTCGACGGTGTTCCTGGTCCAGTACTTCCAGATCTCGCGCGGGATGTCGCCCACCCGGGCCGGCCTGATGACCCTGGCGCTGGTCGGTGGCGTGCTGGTCTCCAGCATCGTGTCCGGGCGCCTGATCGCGGCCACCGGGAAGTGGAAGCGCTACCTGGTCGGCGGCTCGATCCTGATGGTGGTCGGCATCGCGCTGCTCAGCACCATCGACCCGGAGATCCACCTGTTCACGGTCGGCGCCTACATGGCGATCCTCGGCATCGGCATGGGCTCGGTCAACCAGAACCTGGTGCTGGCCGTGCAGAACACCGCCGCGCAGAAGGACATCGGCGCCGCCAGCTCACTGGCCGCGTTCTTCCGGACGATGGGCGGCTCGATCGGTGTCTCCGCGCTCGGTGCCGCACTCGGCCACCGGGTCAGCACCAGCGTGCTCGACGGCCTCGCGCAGCGGGGGATCACCCCGAGCGGTGGTGCCGACAGCACCTCGATCCCGGACATGTCGGCGCTGCCGGCACCGATCCGTGAGGTCTTCGAGATCGCGTTCGCGCAGGGCACCGGTCACATCTTCCTGCTGGCCACCCCGTTCGCGGTCCTGGCGTTCCTCGCGATCCTGCTCATTCGTGAGGTCCCGCTGCGCACCACCATCGAGCGCGAGGACGAGCTGGAGAAGCTGCAGGCCGGTTCCGGGTCACAGCCCGTCAGCAGCTGAAGGTGACTACGGTGCATGCCATGACGAGCAGCAAGGCCGAGTCCCTGCGCAGCATCGAGGCCGAGCTGCGGGTGCTGCTGCGCCGGGTCCGGCGACAGTCGGCGGCCAACGCCCGCAGCATCCACCCCGAGCTGCAGCCGACGGCGTACGCCATCTTGCTGCACGTGCTCGAGCACGAGCCGGCCCGCGCCGCCCACATCGTCGAGCACCTCGGCATCGACAAGGGTGCGGTCAGCCGCGGCGTCGCCACGCTGGAGCGACTCGGCCTGATCGCGCGGGCCGCCGACCCGGTCGATGGCCGCGCGTACACGCTGGTGGTCACCGACCTCGGCCGGGAGCGGCTGCGCGCTCTGGACCGGGAGCGCCGGGCCGTGTTCGCGGACCGCCTCGCGTCGTGGACCGAACCCGAGCTCGCGCAGTTCGTCGAGCGGCTGCGCCGCTACAACGCCTCGCTGGAGTCCTGACCCGGCGCCGTCGGACTACGTCGCACGGAACCACGCGGCGGTGTCCGGCGGCAGCATCCCGTTCGCGGACAGGGCGCCGCTGGACAGCAGCAGCTCGCCGGCATCGGCGGGGAGCCGGGCGTTGCGGGAGCCGCAGTTGACCATGCAGACCAGCCCGGCGGCGCCGTTCCCGCGCCGGAAGGCCAGCGTGCCGGGCGCCGTGGTGAGCATCGTGACCTCGTCACCGAGGCCCGGCGTCAGCGCACGCCGGGCGGCGAGCGCCTTGCGGTAGAAGCTCAGCGTGGAGTCCGGGTCGTCGCGCTGGGCCTCGACGGTGAGGTCCTTCCACTGCGCGGGCTGGGGAAGCCACGGCTGGCCCTGGCCGGGCCCGAACCCGAACGGCGGCGTCGCCCCGGACCAGGGCAGCGGCACCCGGCAGCCGTCCCGGCCGACGTCACCGCCGCGGAAGAAGGCCGGGTCCTGCCGGTCCTCCGGTGCGACGTCGACCTGTTCCAGCCCGAGCTCCTCGCCCTGGTACACGTACGCCGACCCGGGGAGACCGAGCATGGTGAGGACCGCAGCCCGTCCCCGGGCCACACCGATCGGCCCCCCGCCGTACCTGGTCACGTGCCGCACCACGTCGTGGTTCGAGAGCACCCAGGTCGCGGAGGCGCCGGCCGGGCGCACCGCGGCCAGCGTCTCGAGGACGACGTCGCGGAAGGCGGCCGCGGACCAGCTGGCACCGAGCCAGTGGAAGTTGAACGCCTGCTGCAGCTCGTCGGGGCGGATGTAGCGCGCCATCGACTCCGGGGTGTCGGTCCACGCCTCCGCGACGGCCATCCGGTCGCCGTCGTACTCCTCGAGCACCTGGTGCCAGCGGCGGTACACCTCGTGCACCTCCGGCTGGTCCCACATCGGGAAGGTCTCGCCGCGCCGCCGGTCCGCGAGGTCGGCCGGCTTGAAGAGCCCGTGCGCGACATCGATCCGGAAGCCGTCCACGCCGCGGTCCAGCCAGAACCGCAGCACCGACTCGAACTCGTCGCCGACGTCGGGGTTCCACCAGTTCAGGTCCGGTTGGGTCGGGTCGAACATGTGCAGGTACCACTGGCCGTCCTCGACCCGGGTCCACGCGGGCCCGCCGAAGACCGACCGCCAGTTGTTCGGCGGCCTGGCGCCGTCGCGGCCACGCCCGTCGCGGAACACGTAGCGCTCACGAGCCGCCTGGTCGCCGGCCAGCGCAGCCCGGAACCACTCGTGCTCGCTCGAGGTGTGGTTCGGCACCAGGTCCACGATCACCCGGATCCCGAGCTCGTGGGACCGGGCCAGCATCGCGTCGAAGTCCGCGAGCGTGCCGAACAGCGGGTCGACGTCGCGGTAGTCGGCGACGTCGTAGCCGTGGTCGTGCTGCGGTGAGGTGTAGAACGGCGTGATCCACACCGAGTCGACGCCGAGGTCCGCGAGGTAGGGCAGCCGTTGCTCGATGCCGGCCATGTCACCCACGCCGTCGCCGTTCCCGTCGGCGAAGCTGCGCATGTAGATCTGGTAGCAGACCGAGTGCCGCCACCAGGGCTCACCGGCGGGAAGGGTACGACGGGCAGCGGAGGTCTCGGGCATTTGCACGATCCAATCCCAGGCGTCGCGCGCGCCGATGTCAAACCGGGCCGGTCCTTGTCGTGCACGGTGCCGCGCGACATGATCGACCTGCGTCCGCCGTACCGTCGATTCGTTGGAGAGGCACCCCATGTCGTCAGCACTCACCGAGCACGAGGCATCCGTCGTCGACCGGGTCGGCACGCAGCTGTTCATCGACGGGGGATGGCGCGACGCGGAGGGTGGCAAGACCTTCGGGGTCGAGGATCCGGCGACCGGGAAGACCATCGCCGAGGTCGCCGACGCGAGCGTGGCCGACGGCAAGGCGGCGCTGGACGCCGCCGTCGCGGCCCAGCACGACTGGGCGCTGACCCCGCCAAGGGACCGGGGCGAGATCCTGCGCACGGCGTTCGAGCTGGTCACCGAGCGCGCCGACGACCTGGCGCTGCTGATGACGCTCGAGATGGGCAAGCCGCTGGCCGAGTCGAAGGCGGAGATCGGCTACGCCTCGGAGTTCTTCCGCTGGTTCTCCGAGGAGTCGGTGCGGATCTCCGGGCGGTACTCCGTGGCCCCCAACGGCGCCTCCCGGCTGCTGACCATGAAGCAGCCGGTCGGCCCGTGCCTGATGATCACGCCGTGGAACTTCCCGCTGGCGATGGGGACCCGCAAGATCGGCCCGGCGGTCGCGGCCGGCTGCACGATGGTGGTCAAGCCGGCGTCGCTGACCCCGCTGTCGATGCTGGCGCTGGCCGACATCATGACCGAGGCCGGGCTGCCCGCGGGCGTGCTCAACATCGTCACCACCCAGTCGACCGGCGAGGTAATGGAGCCGCTGATCCGCGACCCCCGGTTGCGCAAGCTCACCTTCACCGGCTCCACCGAGGTCGGCCGGAAGCTGATCGAGCAGAGCGCCCAGGGCGTGCTGCGAGTCTCGATGGAGCTCGGCGGCAACGCCCCGTTCCTGGTGTTCGCAGACGCCGACCTGGACAAGGCCGTCGACGGCGCGATGCTCGCGAAGATGCGCAACATCGGCGAGGCATGCACCGCAGCGAACCGGTTCATCGTCCACGAGTCGATCGCCGAGGAGTTCTCCCGCCGGCTCGCCGAGCGGATGGGTGCGTTGAAGCTGGGCCGCGGCACCGAGGACGGTGTCGACGTCGGACCGCTGGTCGAGGCCAAGCAGCGCGACAAGGTCCGTGAGCTCGTCGACGACGCGGTGCAGGCCGGCGCCACGGTCACCGCGGGCGGCAAGCCGGCCGACGGGGACGGGTACTTCTTCACGCCGACCGTGCTCACCGACGTTCCCCGCTCGGCGCGCATGTTCACCGAGGAGATCTTCGGCCCCGTCGCGCCGGTGTTCACGTTCTCCCGTGACGAGGACGGCCTGGCGATGGCCAACGACACGGAGTTCGGCCTCGTCGGCTACCTGTTTACCCGTGACCTGAACCGTGCGGTGTGGGCCTACGAAGGACTGCAGACCGGCATGGTCGGGGTGAACCAGGGGATCGTGTCCAACCCGGCCGCCCCGTTCGGCGGGGTGAAGGCCTCCGGGTTCGGCCGCGAGGGCGGCGTCGAGGGGATCGAGGAGTACCTCGAGACGAAGTACGTCGGGCTCGCGCTCTAGCTCGTTCACGCCGGGGCGGGGTCCGCTCGGCGGTCTGCGACTCAGCCGAAAGCGGCCGGGTCCACCGCGATCCACACGTGCTGCGCCCGCGCCACGATCCGGCCGTCGCTGTCGTAGAGCGTGCTCGCGGTGAACGTCTTGCGACCCTCGCTGCCGCGGGCGGCGCCCACCACCACGTGCGGCTCACCGACGACCGGGAGCGCGTCGACCTGCGCGGTCATCCGGCCGAGCACCATCTTGCGCTCCTCCATGTCGCCGGCCCAGCCCCCGGCACAGTCGAGGGCCGCCCACGCGGTGCCGGGGCCGACCCGTCGCACGCCCTCGTCGAGCAGGTCCGAGGACTCCGCGAGGTTGGCGTCCGGCACCCACAGCGACGCCACCGTGTCGGTGCCGACCGGGCCCGGGAAGATCCGCAGCCCGTCGCCCTCGTGCCGGTCGGGTCCGCAGGAGAAACAGGTCGGGAAGGGGTGCGACACCAGGCCGGGGAACCGGCCCATCGCCTCGGCCGCCCTCCCCATCGGCACCGCCTCGACCGGCTCCGGGTCGGCGTCGGAGACCCTGCCCTCCGCGATCCTCGCCCCACCGAGCGACAGCACGGTCAGGGGTGCGCCGGCCACGGTCGCCGGGTGGTCGGCACTAAGCTGCAGCACCCGCATGCCGACCTCGAGCGGCGGGGGCTGCCGGAGGGTGACCTCGACGGCGGCGAGCGGCTCCTCGGAGGTCACGAGCTCGGCCAGCAGACCGGCGGTGTAGCCGCCGTTGGCCGACGTCGGTGGGCCGGAGAACCGCGCCGGGATGGTGAGTTCGGGGCTCATGGGCTCCACTGTGCCAGCGCCGGTGACCGATGGGTAAGAATGGCCCGTGTGAGCGACCTGATCGACACCACCGAGATGTACCTCCGCACGATCTACGAGCTCGTGGAGGAGGGGATCGTCCCGTTGCGTGCCCGCATCGCCGAGCGGCTGCACCAGAGCGGGCCCACGGTGAGCCAGACCGTGGCCCGGATGGAGCGCGACAACCTGCTCACCGTCGAGGGAGACCGCCACCTGCAGCTGACCAGCGAGGGCAACCGGCTTGCCACCCGGGTGATGCGCAAGCACCGGCTGGCCGAACGGCTGCTCACCGACGTGATCGGGCTCGACTGGGAGCTCGTGCACGCCGAGGCGTGCCGGTGGGAGCACGTGATGTCGGAGACCGTCGAGCGTCGCCTGGTCGAGCTGCTCGACCATCCCACCGAGTCGCCCTACGGCAACCCGATCCCCGGCCTGCACGAGCTCGGCGAGCACGGCGACGGCGAGGACTTCATGCACGGGGTGGAGCCGCTGGACGAGGTGGTCAAGGACGCTGAGGAAGTCCGGGTGATGGTGCGTCGGATCAGCGAACCGATCCAGACCGACGAGTCCCTGATGGCCGCGCTGCGCCGGGTCGGCGCGGTCCCGGACAAGGTGGTCACCGTCGCGAGGGGCGCCGAGGGGGTGCTGATCGGCAGCGGTGGCGAGTCCGCGGAGATCGACCACGACGCCGCCTCGCACGTGTTCGTCCGCCGCCTCTGAGTCGACCTCGGCGCGTCCGTCGTACGCCGGACTCCCGGGTCTCATAACCTGGCACCGGTCTGGAAGGATGGTGTCCATGATGCAGGAGGGAATCCGGGTCGACGTCGTCGGCCTGACCAAGATGTTCGGCGGCTTCAAGGCCGTCGACGACCTGACGTTCTCGGTGCAGCCCGGTGTGGTCACCGGCTTCCTCGGCCCGAACGGCGCCGGGAAGACGACCACGCTGCGCTGCCTGCTCGGGCTGGTCGCGCCCACCGCGGGCACTGCCACGATCGGCGGGATGGCCTACCGCGACCTGGCCGACCCGATCGGCACGGTCGGCGCCGCCCTCGAGGCGTCCAGCTTCCATCCGGGGCGCTCGGCCCGCGCACACCTGGAGGTGATGGCGCTCGGTGCCGGCCTCGACCCGTCCCGCGCCGGCGAGATGCTGGCGCAGGTCGGCCTGCTCGAGGTCGCCGACAAGCGGGTCGGCGGGTTCTCGCTCGGCATGCGGCAACGGCTCGGCCTTGCAGCCGCCCTGCTCGGCGAGCCCCGGGTGCTGATCCTCGACGAGCCCGCCAACGGCCTCGACCCGGCCGGCATCGTCTGGCTGCGGTCGTTCCTGCGCACGCTGGCCGGGGAAGGACGCACCGTGCTGGTCTCGAGCCACGTGCTCGGTGAGGTGCAGCAGACCGTCGAGGACGTCGTGGTCCTCTCCCGCGGCCGGCTGATCCGTCAGGGGAAGCTCGCCGACCTCGACAGCGGCCCGCGCGGCGTACTCGTGCGCACACCCGAACCCGAGAAGCTGCGCGACGCACTCGGATCGACCGCGATGTCGGCCGAGGGCGAGACGGAGGCCGGCCAGGTCCGGGTGGTCGGGGGTACGGCGGAGCAGGTCGGCCATGCTGCGTACGTGCACGGGATCGAGCTGCACGAGCTCGTCGCCGAACCCAGTGACCTGGAGAAGGCGTTCCTGCAGATGACCGAGGCGGGCCAGGACACCGCCGTCGCCGGCAACGGAGAGGTTCAGGCACCGTGAGCAACACGTCCGTGACGACGCTGGTCCGCTCGGAATTCAAGAAGATCAGCTCCACCCGGCTGTGGTGGGGCCTGCTCGTCGGCGTGGTGGTGTTCACCGCGTTCCAGGCCGGCTTCACCAGCGCGTTCGCCGGGGTGGAGCCGGGTGCCGGGCAGCCGGCGTCGCCGGGACTCGACACCGACCAGGCGATCCGCAGCGCCTACGGGTTCGCGGCGTTCAGCGGCAGCTACATCTTCGCGCTGATCCTCGGCATCACCGGAATGACCGGCGAGTACCGCTACCAGACCATCACCCCGACGTTCCTGGTCTCGCCGAAACGGAGCCGGGTGGTCAGCGCCAAGATGATCGCGCACCTGCTGATGGGGGTGGTCTACGGCGTCGTGGCGCTGCTGGCCGCGCTGGTGGTGAGCGGGATCGTGATCAAGATCCGCGGCTACGACCTCGGCTACGACACCGACGGGCTGTGGACCAGCATGGCGCTCGCGGTGCTCGCCGTAGCGATCTGGACGTTGCTCGGCATCGGCATCGGCACCCTGATCCGCAACCAGATCGTCGCGATCCTCGTCGCCATCTTCGTCACGTTCCTGATCGAGCCCCTGCTGAGCTTCGGGCTCGGCGCCGTCGACGTGCTGGAAGGGATCGTGAAGTTCCTGCCGACGAACGCCTCCTCGGCGCTGATGGAGCCGGCCAACACGTTCGTGGACTACCTCGACTGGTGGGCCGGCGGGCTGGTGCTGGTCGGCTACGCGATCGTGCTGGCCGGGCTCGGGATCCTGCTCAGCATCCGCCGCGACGTCTCCTGACCCGACTTGTCAGGGCGTGTGTCCCCTATAGGGGCACTACGCCCTGACAAGTCGGGGGACGCCGATCGCTTCGAGGTCCGCGGACAGCTCGGCCTGGTCGTAACGCGCCTCGTGGGCAGTGGCACGGAGCACGATGCGCCCGACCCGACGGCCCGCGACCACGACGCCGCGTTCCCGTTTCACGTCGGCCTCCCAGTGCTGGACCTCGAAGTGGTGGCCGCCGTCGACCTCGAGCACCACCACGGACCCGTCGGCAAGCACCCACTCGCAGTCGAGGTACCGCTTGCGCCCGTGACGGTCCCGCCGGATGCGCTGTCGGTCCGGTGGTCGGATCCCGAATCTGCGGCACATCGTGGCGATGTCGAGCTCGCTCAGAGCTTCGGCCCCTCCGGCGATGTCGTGAAGGGCCAGCCGCATCGCCGACTTGTGGCGGACGCGTCCGACGTACTGCAGCTGCGCGAAGAGCTCGTCGACGGTACACAGTTTCTGTTGGACGACGGCGGCCAGCACACCGCACGCGTAACGGCGGCTCGGCTGCCAGGCGCCGGCGTCAAGCGCTGACCGCGCGACGGGGGTGCGCGGCAGCACGGATCCAGGGTCGATGTCGGCGGGCGAGAACCGCCGGGACTCGTGCACAGTGACCCCGGCGGCGCGTCCGGAGGTGTTGCCGCGCTGGACCAGGACGTGGATCGACTGCTGCTCCTCACCGAAGAACCGGAAGCCGGCCGTCTCCAGGGCGGTCCATGCCCCGAGGCACACCGGCCCGACCGGTTCGAGGACGCTGAGCCACATCCGTTGGCGCCGGGTCGGAATGTGGTTGTGCGTGATGATGCAGTGGTCGCCGTACCGCTGCCACCGGCGGGCGTCGACCTGGGAACGGACGTACTTGCGCGTGAGCCCGGCGTCGACGAGCTGCTGCACGCGCGCCACCTGGGCCTGGCTGCGGAGAAGGACTGACACGGGGTTCCCGGAGACGCTGACTGACATGAGGGACAGCGTTGTCGCGGGAACGGGTCGGCGGTAGCCCGGTTACGCGATCTGTGGATTACGCGCCGAGTTGTCCGGGTGTATGTCCCCTATAGGGGCCACACGCCCTGACAACTCGGGGAGGAAGGTGCTGGTGCCGACGTCGAGCTTCATCGTGGCCAGGTCGTCGGCGCGGGTGGGGCCGCGGTTCGCGATCACCACCGGGATGCCCCGCCGGTGCGCGTGCCGCACGAAGCGGAACCCCGACAGCACGGTCAGCGACGACCCGGCCACGAGCAGCGCCTCGCCCGCGTCCACCGCCGCGAAGCACCGCTCGACGCGCGGCTTCGGGACGTTCTCGCCGAAGAACACGACGTCCGGCTTCAGCACCCCGCCGCACGGGCAGGCCGGCACCGCGAAACCTGTGGTGTCGGCGAGCTCGACGTCACCATCGGGGCGTACGACGGCGTCGGCATGTGCCTGGTCGAACCCGGGATTCAGCCTGGACAGCTCCGCATGCAACGCGCGGCGGCTGGTCCGGTCGCCGCAGGACAGGCAGATGACGTCGGCGATCCGCCCGTGCAGCGCCACCATCCGCGTGCTCCCCGCGGCCTCGTGCAGGCCGTCGACGTTCTGGGTCACCAGCAGCTCCAGCACACCGGCCCGCTCGAGCGAGGCGAGCGCCTGGTGGCCCGGGTTCGGCGCAGCCCGCCGCATGCGGGACCAGCCGACGTGCGAACGGGCCCAGTACCGCTGCCGCGCGTCTGGGCCGGACACGAAGTCCTGGTAGGTCATCGGCCTCCGCGCCGGAGAGTTCGGGCCCCGGTAGTCCGGGATCCCGGAGTCGGTGCTCACGCCCGCGCCGGTCAGCACGACGACGCGGCGGCCGGCCAGGAGGTCGATCGCCGCGTCCGTCGTACTCCCCGCGCGGGAGCGCAGAAGCTCAGCCATCCGCCAAGGGTACGACGGGCGACCGCACGCGACCCGGCATCATCGCCGCCGCGACCACGGCCACCGCCACGAACGCCGCACCGACCAGCAGAGCGGGAGCGAGGGCGTCGGTGTACCCGGTCGGCGTGAGGCTGCCGCCCGCGCCGAGGAACACCGCCGTGAGCACCGCGATGCCCAGCGCCACGCCGGTCTCACGCAGCGTCGCGTTCGCCGAGCTCGCGGTGGCGTGGTCGGACTCCTTCATGTCCGCCAGGACTGCCGTCGCGTTCGGCGCGAAGGTCAGACCCATGCCGACGCCGGCCATCACGAAGGCCGGGACCAGGCTGGCGTAGGACGCACCGGGCTGGAGCAGCGCGGCCATCCACACGAGCGAGAGGCCCTGGAGCACCAGCCCGGTCACCAGCAGCGCGCGCAGGCCGACCCGCCCGGCCAGCATCCCGGCGATCGGTGCCACCACCATCGGCGCCGCGGTCCACGGCAGCGTGCGCAGGCCGGCGTCGAACGGGCTGTAGCCCATCACGATCTGCAGGTACTGCGCGAGCAGGAACACCGCCCCCATCATGCCGAGCGTGAAGGTCAGCCCGATCACGTTGGCGATCGAGAACTGCCGGGACCGGAACAGCCGCATCGGCATCACCGGGAACGGGGTGCGGGTCTCGCGGACCAGGAACCCGCCGAGCAGCAGCACCGACGCGCCCAGTGCGGTGAGCACGGTGCCGCTGGTCCAGCCGTCGTCGTTGCCGTGCACGATGCCCCACACACCGAGGAACACCGCGGCACCGGCCAGCGCGACCCCGGGCAGGTCCAGCGGTTGGCGGCGGCCACGCGACTCGGCCAGCGCGAACATCGCCAGCGGCACGGCCACCACGGCGACCGGCACGTTGATCCAGAACACCGCCTGCCAGGAGACGCCGTCGACGACCGCGCCGCCGAGCACCGGGCCCAGCGCGACGCCCAGGCCGGAGACGCCGCCCCAGATCCCGATCGCCACGGCACGCCTGGCGGCGGGGACGGCACCGGCCAGCAGGGTCAGCGACAACGGCATGATCGCCGCGGCGCCCACCCCTTGCACGGCGCGGGCGGTGATCAGCATCTCGGGCGTGGTCGACAGCGCGGAGGCGACCGAGGCGAGCGCGAACAGCACGATCCCCCAGAGGAACACGCGCCGCCGGCCCAGCCGGTCACCGAGCGTGGCCAGGGAGAGCATCAGCGTCGCGAACGCCAGCGTGTAGGCGTTCATGAACCACTGCAGGTGGCCCACCGACGCATTCAGGTCG
This sequence comes from Nocardioidaceae bacterium, assembly GCA_035699065.1. Lineage (GTDB taxonomy): Bacteria > Actinomycetota > Actinomycetes > Propionibacteriales > Nocardioidaceae > Nocardioides_C. The sequence continues at coordinate 8,064 of DASSBE010000059.1, read as the reverse complement.
GCCTGGATCACCGGCAGCGCGCTGGTCATCACCAGGTTGTCCAGCGTCGCCATGAACATCGGCAGCGAGGCCGCGACCAGCGCCAGCCAGATCGGGACGGTACGACGGGCGGGGCGGTCGGGCTCGCTGGGCCTCTCGGCACGTGGCTCGAGCAGGTCGGGGGAGAGGGTCATGGCTGTTCCAGAGGTCTCGACGGACAAGAATGCATCGACTGATTACTTAGTCATCGAGAGTAAGTAATCGAGTGATAACCTGTCAACATGAATTCACCCGTGAAGACCCGGATGAGCGGGGAGGAGCGCCGCAAGCTCGTGCTGGCCGCCGCCTCGAAGGCGTTCGCCCAGGGTGGTTTCCACGGCACCACCACCGACGCGGTGGCGAGGGAGGCCGGGGTCTCCCAGCCCTACGTGGTGCGGATGTTCGGCTCCAAGGCGGAGCTGTTCCGGGAGGTGTTCGCCCGGGCCGTGGACCGGGTGATGACCGAGTTCGAGCCGACCCTGGAGAAGATCTCCGCCGACCCGGGCAACGAGGACCTGTGGGGCGAGATGGGTGCGGCGTACACCGAGCTGCTGCTCGCGGACCGCGACCTGCTGCTGGTGATGATGCATGGCTTCGCCGCAGGCGCCACCCCGGAGATCGGGGCGCAGGCCCGGGCCTGGATGACCAAGGTCTACACCGAGATCCGGGACCGTTCCGGTGCCACCCCGGAGCAGGCGCGCACGTTCATCGCGAACGGGATGCTGCTCAACACGCTGGTCGCGATGGAGGCGCCGCAGCACGCCGCGGACGATCCCGACCTCGCCGAGCTGGCGTTCTGCGCGTTCGGCAGCGACCTGGACTCCATGGCCTGACCGCGCGGCTGTGCGGTGCGGTGCGGTGCGGTGCGAGAACATGGGGCCATGACGACGCCCTCGAAACCGGTCCGGTCCTGGCTCTCCGACATGGACGGCGTGCTGGTGCACGAGGAGGAGCCGATCCCCGGCGCCGCGGAGTTCGTCAGGCGGCTCCAGGAGCGGGGTCGGCCGTTCCTGCTGCTCACCAACAACTCGATCTTCACCCCACGCGACCTCAAGGCCCGGTTGCGGCGCTCGGGCATCGACGTGCCCGAGGACGCGATCTGGACCTCCGCGCTGGCCACCGCCCAGTTCCTGGACGACCAACGGCCGGAGGGCAGCGCCTACGTGATCGGAGAGGCCGGGCTGACCACCGCGATGCACGAGATCGGCTACGTGCTCTCGGAGCGAGAACCCGAGTACGTCGTGCTGGGGGAGACCCGCACCTACTCGTTCGAGGCGATCACGACCGCGATCCGGCTGATCGAGAAGGGCGCGCGGTTCATCGCGACGAACCCGGACCCGAGCGGACCGTCGCCCCAGGGGCCGATCCCCGCCACCGGGTCGGTCGCCGCTCTGATCACCCGTGCCACCGGGGTCCAGCCGTACTTCGTCGGCAAGCCGAACCCGCTGATGATGCGCTCGGCGCTGAACCGGATCGACGCCCACTCCGAGACCACGGTGATGGTCGGCGACCGGATGGACACCGACATCGTCGCCGGGCTCGAGGCCGGCATGCGCACGGTCCTGGTGCTGACCGGGTCGACGAGGGCCCCGCAGGTCGAGCGGTTCCCGTACCGGCCCACGGAGGTGGTCGACTCCGTCGCCGACCTGGTGGAGCTGGTGGACCGGTGGGACGACGAGGACCCCGACCGGCTCGTCGACTTTGCCCGGTAGCTGCCCGGCGCCCGGTCCCAGGGCTTAGTGTTCCCTCATGCGAACCGAGTGGATCCCGTTGTCCGCGTCGGCATTGGTGACCGGTGTGATGGCGTTGGTGCTCGGTGCCCTGCTCAACCCGTTGGCGGGTGACGCCAACGCCGCCGAGGCGCTGCGGGTGGCCCAGGACGACGGCGCCCGCTGGTTGGCGATGTCGGTCATGTACTTCCTCGGTTCGGTGGCGCTCACCCTCGGGATGCCGACCCTGCTGTCGATGTTCACCACCCGCGGTCGCGCCGTCGGCCTGGCCGGAGTGGCGGTCTTCGCGATCGGCATCGTCGGGATGGCCGGCTTCGGGATGTTGCTGGTGTTCTACAAGGCGCTGCTCACCCACCACGCGATCCCTAATCCCGGCGCGATCGACCGGGTCGCCCAGGACAATGGCCTGCTGGGCCTGCTGTACTTCTGGATCGGCGGCTTCGTGCTCGGCGTGCTGTTGATCGCGATCGGGCTGTTCCGTGCGCACACGACACCGGTCTGGGTGCCGATCCTGCTGCTGGTGTTCGTGGCGATGATGCCGATCGCGTCGAAGCTCGGCCAGGCCGGGTCGGCGGTCCAGCTGATGACCCTGGCCGCCGCCTTCACCGGCGTGGCGACCACCGCGAGCTCTCCGGAGCACCGGGCCTCGCTGCAGCGCCAGCTGGTCTGAGCCGCCGGCGAGCTCACTACAGGTCGATCAGCGGCACGAACGAGTAGGTGCCGTGCTGCTCGACGTCGGTGCCGTCGGGCGTACGCCGGACCCGGGTCATCCGTCCAGCGACCGGCACCACCATCACCGCGTCCGGCGCGAGCTGGTCGACGAGGGATGCGGGCAGCGAGTCCGCCTCCGCCGAGACCAGGATCCTGTCGAACGGCGCCCGGTCCGGAAGCCCGAGCGTGCCCTTCACGGCCTGACTGATGCTGACCCAGCTCATCGGGTAGCCGGCGAGGTTCTCCTGCCCCCAGCCGACGAGCTCCGGGACCAGCTCGACGCCGCACACCTCGCCGGTGGGACCGACCAGGGTGCCGAGCAGCGCCGTGGTCCAGCCCGACCCGCAGCCCACGTCGAGCACCCGGTGGCCCGGCTCGACCTCGAGCAGCGCCAGCATGTTCGCGACCGTGGTCGGCTGGCTGTTCGTCTGCTGGTAGCCGATCGTGATCGCCTTGTCCTGAGCGGCGAACCCGCGCTGCTCCGGCGGCAGGAAGTCCGTGCGGCGAACCGTCTCGAACGCCTCGCGCACCCGGTCGGGGACCGTCATCCGAATCGCGCCACCGAACGCGCCTTGGCCTTCGCCGCCTCGACCTCGCGGTCCTTGGGCGGCGCGGTCGAGGTCAGCCCGTCCAGCAGGCGCTGGGTGACGGCGGCGACCTCGAGCACGGCCTGGTCGAAGACGGCCTGGTTGGCCTGCGACGGGTGGGTGCTTCCGCTGATCTTGCGGACGTACTGCGTCGCGGCGGCGTGCACCTCCTCGGAGGTGGCCGGGGGGTCGTAGTTGTGCAGGGTCCTGATGTTGCGGCACATACTTGGAGACTAGACCGGGAGTCGCGCCCGCGGGCAGGGTGGAGCCCATGACCGCGGAACGCAGCCACGACCTCGTCCTGTTCGGCGCCACCGGTTTCACCGGAGGGCTCACCGCCGAGTACCTCGCCCGGCACGCGCCGCGGGACTGCCGCTGGGCACTGGCCGGTCGCAACCGGGCCCGGCTCGAGGCGGTGCGCGACCGGCTGGCCAGGATCGACCCGGCGCTGGACTCGCTCCCGCTGCTGGTCGCGGATGTCGACGATCCCGAGTCGTTGCAGGTGCTCGCCGGGTCCACGCGGGTGCTGGTCACCACGGTCGGCCCGTATCTCCGGTACGGCGGCCCGCTGGTCGCGGCGTGCGCGGAGGCGGGGACCGACTACCTCGACCTCACCGGCGAACCTGAGTTCGTGGACCGGATGTACGTCGGACACCACCGGCGCGCCACGGAGACCGGAGCCAGGATCGTGCACTGCGGCGGCTTCGACTCGATCCCCTACGACCTCGGGGTCCGGTTCACCGTGCTGCAGCTGCCCGAAGGGGTGCCGCTGCGGGTCAAGGGCATGGTCCGCGCCGGCGGCACGCTCTCCGGCGGCACCTTCCACACCGCGGTCACCGCGATGTCGCGACTGCGTGCGGGCAGGCAGGCCTCCACGCGGCGTCGCCGGATGGAACCGAGGCCGGCAGGCCGCAGGGTGCGCGCCGTGGCCCGTCGTCCCCACCACGACACCGACTTCGGGCGCTGGCTGGTGCCGCTGCCGGTCGTCGACCCCCTGGTGGTCAAGCGCTCCGCGGCGGCCCTGGATCGCTACGGTCCGGACTTCGAGTACGCACACTACGCGGGCGTGGCACGGTTGCCGGTCGTGCTCGGCGGGATCGCCGCTGTCGGCACACTGGCCGCGGCGGCCCAGGTGCCGCCGTTGCGCAAGCTGCTGCTCTCCCGGGTCCCGGCCGGTGCGGGCCCCGGTGCGGAACGCCGGGCGCGGTCCTGGTTCGCCGTGCGGTTCATCGGCGAGGGCGGTGGGCGGCAGGTCACCACCGAGGTCTCCGGCGGCGACCCCGGTTACGAGGAGACCGCGAAGATGCTCGGTGAGGCTGCGCTGTGCCTCGCTTTCGACGACAACCCGCCGACGTCGGGGCAGGTGACCACCGCCGTCGCGATGGGCGAGCACCTCACCGACCGCCTGGTCCGCGCCGGCATCCGGTTCGACGTCCTGGAGACGGAGAGCCTGGGCTAGTCGAGGGGCCGTGGGCGGGGCCCCTGACCCAGGTAGGCCATCGCTCCGGTGCCGGTCGGGTCATTGTCGGAAGAAGGGGTGTGGCGGCCGGGTCGCCGACCTAGGGTCGAGCCTGACGCATCACCTTGGGAGCTACTCGATGATTCTCCGCGCGCGGCACCGCCGTCGTAGGCATGTCGGTGCTGTCCTCGCCGCCGTCGTCCTGCCGCTGATGCTGAACACCAGCCAGCCGGTCACGAACACTGCCGCGGCGGCGCACCCGCGTGCCCGGAGCGCGGTCGACTACTCGGCAGCCGACACGCCCAGCCGTTCCAGCATCCGGTTCCTGCCGGGCAGGGCCACGACGCTCGGGCCCGCGCCGTTCTCCTCCGGCGGACCGGGCGCCGATGGCACCGTGGAGGTGTCCGGCCCGAAGGGCACGCGCACCTGGTCGGCCAGCTCGATGAGCGACCACGACGTGCCGGTGGCCGCAGTCCGCGCCTACAAGAACGCCGCCGCGATGATGGCCGTCGAGGACCCTGCCTGCCAGCTGCCCTGGACCCTGCTCGCCGGGATCGGCCGGGTCGAGTCCGACCACGGACGGTACGGCGGCTCCACCCTCGCCGACGACGGGGTGTCGCACCCGCGGATCATCGGGATCCCGCTCAACGGCGTCGGTCCGGTCGCCGCCATCCACGACACCGACTCCGGCCGGCTCGACAAGGACACGCTGTGGGACCGGGCGGTCGGACCGATGCAGTTCATCCCGTCCACCTGGGCCACCGCGGCCCGCGACGGGGACCACGACGGGGTGCGTTCACCTCACGACCTCGATGACGCAGCACTCGCGGCTGCGGCGTACCTCTGCTCGGGCAGCGGCAGCGTGCTGGGCTCCGCGATGTCCGCGGCGGTCTACCGCTACAACCAGGACGACTACTACGTGGCGCTGGTGCTCGCGTTCGAGCTCGGCTACCGCAGCGGCGTGTTCGTGATGCCGTCGCCGCCCGCCCCGGAGGACGACGATGCGGTGCGCGTGCACCGACCCAGCAGGAAGGACGGGACGAAGCAGGATCGTGCGAAGAAGCACGCGGACCGGCCCGCCACGGACGGCCCTGATGCGATCACGGCACCCACGGTCAGGCCGAAGCCGTCGACCCAGCCCGCTACGACCACGAGCACGGCCCCGAAGCCGACGACGACGCCCAAGCCGTCTCCTACCCCGAAGCCGTCCCCGAAGCCGCCGACGCCGGACCCGACACCGGCCGGGCCTCAGCTCACCAGCGTCCCCGGCACCTTCCTCCTCTGCGCGAGCGGGTGGTGCCTGGACTCGATGCCGCTGGACCTCGGCGACATCGTGCTCGGGGACGCCGCGGCCGGCGACTTCGACGGCGACGGCACCCCCGAGACCAATGCCGAGGAGCTCGCCGGTCTGGTGGACGCCGGTCCGGTGACGCTGCAGGTGGAGAAGAAGACCGGCGCGCCCGCGGTGGTGTACGTCATCAACGGCGAGGACTACCGCTTCGCCGACGGCACCCTGGCCTGAGCCTCACCCGCGGTCCGCGCGCCGTGCCGCCCTCGCGGCGCGTCGCCGCTCGGCCTCCACCACTGCCGCGGACCGGACCGGCCAGAGATAGGGCAGGTCGTCCGGCGTGTCCGGGAACAGGGGCCGGTAGTGGTCCGGGTCCTTGCGCAGCAACGAGGAGCGGTGGCCGCGGTGGAACTCCGGGTCGCCGAGCCAGTCGGGCAGCGCGGCGGCGCGAGACAGGTCGGCCTGCGACCGGAGAGTGGTCACCCCGGCGGCCGCGAGATCCGCCCGGATCGTCGTCGCGCAGGTGTCACCGTGCCCGCGTTCGGTCCAGACCTCGCAGCAAGTCAGCCCGTAGCGACCCAGCGCCTCCTCGTGGCCCTTCCACATCAGCACCGCCGGATGGTTCGCCCAGCCGTACCCGGGCCTGGTCAGCGCCCGGACCACCTGGATCACCTCCACGCGTTGCTTGCCCAGCCGCTTCTGGTCCAGTGCACGGGCGGAGGCCTCGAAGTCCGGGTAGGGAAGGAACGTCTGCACGGGTAGTGCCCTACCCGCCGCCGACGCGACCAATCGTTTCGCCGGGCGCGCGGGCGGGTACTGCGGCCTGATGACGACCGAGCACCGTTGGCGCACGTTGGCGGTCACCCTGGTCGTCGGGTTCATGACCCTGCTCGATGTCACGATCGTCAACGTCGCGCTGCCCTCCATCCAACGGGGCCTGGACGCGTCCCCGCAGGGCATCCAGTGGATCGTCTCCGGCTACGCCCTCACCTTCGGGCTCACCCTGGTCGCGGGCGGTCGGCTCGGGGACGTCCTCGGCCGGCGGCGGATGTTCCTGCTCGGGCTGGGTGCCTTCACGCTCACCAGCGCAGCGGCCGGGGCGGCACCGAACGAGGAGCTGATCGTCGCCGCCCGGCTGCTCCAGGGTGTGGCCGCGGGGATGCTGACACCGCAGAACACCGGCCTGATCCAGGACCTGTTCAGCGGTGAGGAACGTGGGCGGGCGTTCGGCATCTTCGGTACGACGGTCGGGGTGTCCGCCGCGGCCGGTCCCGTCCTGGGCGGGCTGATCCTCGCCGCCTTCGGGGAGGAGCACGGGTGGCGCTTCGTCTTCTTGGTCAACGTGCCGATCGGGCTGGTGGCGATGGTGCTCGCGGCCAGGCTGATTCCCAGGGGTCGCCGGCAGGACGGACGGCTGCGCTCGGAGATCGACTGGCTGGGGGCGGTGCTGCTCGGCCTGGCCGTGCTGGGCTTCCTGCTTCCGCTGGTGGAGTCGATGGGCGACCCGTCGACGCCGCTGTGGCTGCTGCTGCCGGTCACCGGGGTCTGCGGCTGGCTCTTCGTGCGCTGGGAGCGGCGGCTGATCCGGCACGGCCGCAGTCCGCTGCTCGATGTGCGGCTGTTCAGCCGGACGCCGGGTTACCGCTCCGGGATCGCGCTGGGCTCGATCTACTTCTGCGGGTTCAGCGGGATCTGGCTGGTGCTGGCGCTGTTCTTCCAGGACGGGCTCGGTTACACACCGCTCCAGTCGGGACTCGCGGTGACGCCCTTCGCGATCGGTTCGGCCACCAGCGCCGTGGTCGCCGGACGGCTCGTGGAGCGCTGGCACCGCTGGCTGACGGTGGCCGGCCTGTCCCTAGTGGTTCTCGGCTTCGGGGTGCTGGCCGTGATCGTCCCGGCCACGGTCCCGCACCACACGGCGCTGGTGGTGGCCGCGCCGTTGCTCGTCGCTGGCGTCGGCGCGGGTGCGGTGATCTCCCCGAACGTGACGATCACGCTGGCGGAGGTTCCTGCGCGGATGGGCGGTGCGGCCGGTGCCGCGTTGCAGACCGGCCAACGGCTGGGCAGCGCCGTCGGTGCCGCCGTGCTCGCCGCCGCGTTCCGGCTCAGCCTGCACGACATGGCACCCGGTGACGCCGTCGCGGTGACGTTCGGCTGCTCCATCGCGTTCATGCTGGTCGCGTTGGCCGTGGCGCTGGTCGAGCTGCACGGCCGACGTACCGGCCGCTCGGTCTGGGGACGGGGACCCGACTTCGAGGAGGCGGTCGCGGG
>DASSBE010000058.1:0-39874 GCA_035699065.1 Nocardioidaceae bacterium | reverse complement strand
ACCTCGTCCGCCGTACGGCCGGACGGAAACTCGATGGTGGCGGTCTCGACGAAGGAGGGTGCGCCCTTGGGCACCCGCTTCTGGTAGAACGCGTCACCGTGGCTGTCGGACCGGGTGGCCAGCGTGATCCCCTCGTGGACGCCCTTCGGCCAGCGTTCGAGGGTGGTGGGCCGGTGGTCGAGGGCCCGCAGGATGCCGGGTCCGACGGCGAGGTAGTACTCCACCACCTGCAGCTTGGTGACCTCCGGGGTCGTGGCGGTGGCCGGATAGATCACCCGGTCGGGGTTGGACACCTTCACGGTGCGTCCGGCGGCGTCGATCTCGGTCGCGGGGCTGGCCATGAGGATCAACCTAGTGGTTGGCGGCGCTGGGTAGCCTGGAGCCATGGGATACCAGGTGACCAAGAGCGACGAGGACTGGCGCGAAGAGCTGAGCCCTCAGGAGTACGCCGTGCTGCGTGAGGCCGGCACCGAGCGGCCGTTCGTCGGTGAGTACACCGACACCAAGACCACCGGTGTGTACCGCTGTCGCGCCTGCCGGGCCGAGCTGTTCCGCTCGGACACCAAGTTCGAGTCGCACTGCGGCTGGCCGTCGTTCTACGCGCCGCTCGCCGAGGACCGGGTGGAGTACATCGAGGACGTCTCGATGGGCATGAAGCGCGTGGAGGTGCGGTGCGCCAACTGCGGCTCGCACCTCGGGCATGTGTTCGAGGGCGAGGGCTACGGCACGCCGACCGACCAGCGCTACTGCATCAACTCGATCAGCCTGTCCCTCGAGCCCGCCGAGTGACCCGAGTTGTCAGAAGCGTGTGCGGCTATAGCCGCACAGGAGTCTGACAACTCGGGGACGAGCTAGGGGAGGTCGGCGATCAGGTCGCCCGGGGTGCGCTTGCGTCCGGTGTAGAACGGGATCTCGGCGCGCACGTGGCGCCGGGTCTCCGAGCCGCGGAGGTGCCGCATCAGGTCCACGATCCGGTGCAGCTCGTCGGCCTCGAAGGCCAGGATCCACTCGTAGTCACCGAGCGCGAACGACGACACGGTGTTCGCGCGCACGTCCGGGTACTCCCGTGCCATCTTGCCGTGCTCTGCAAGCAGCCGGCGCCGCTCGGAGTCCTCGAGCAGGTACCAGTCGTAGGACCGCACGAAGGGGTAGACGCACACGTACTGGCGGGACTCCTCGTCGGCGAGGAACGCCGGGATGTGGCTCTTGTTGAACTCGGCCGGCCGGTGCAGCGCCATCTGCGACCAGACCGGGTCGAGGCGGCCGCCGAACGCGGTGCGACGGAACCGGTGGTAGGCCTGCTGCAGGTCGTCGGAGCTCTCCGCGTGCCACCAGACCATCAGCTCGGCGTCCGCGCGGAGAGCGGAGACGTCGTAGAGCCCGCGGATCCGGACGTCGGAGGCCTCGAGGTCCTCGAACAGCTTCTCCACCTCGTTGGCCTCGGTGGCACGGTCTCCGTCGCCGATCACCTCACGGAGGTGGAACACCGACCACATGGTGTAGCGGACCGAGTCGTTGAGGTCGCGGGCGACCTTGCCCTTGTTGCGTGGTTTCGAGGCTTCCGTCATGGCCCCATTCTCCCCCGCCGGGCAAGGTGCTCAGGCAGCGGGTCCGGGTGCCGCGAGGTCCGTCAGCACGCGGGATGCCGCCAGCTCCGCGGAGGCGATGCAGGCCGGGATGCCGAGTCCGTCGTACGCCGCTCCGCACACCGCGAGGCCGGTGTTCCGGGCGACCGCGGCACGCACCTTCCGCACCCGCTCCAGGTGCCCGACGGTGTACTGCGGCAGCGCCCCGCCCCACCGCTGCACGTGCCAGTCGACCGGCCGCACGGACAGCCGGATCGCGGCGGACAGGTCCTCGAGCGCCACCTGCACCAGCTCCTCGTCCTCCACCTGGAGCACGCTCTCCTCCCGATGCCGGCCGATCGAGCAGCGCAGCACGAGCACGTCCTCACCGTGGTCGCGGGCGCGCCCGGCCCGGGCGACCCAGTCCCACTTGGCGAAAGAGTACGTCGCGGCCTTGATGTCGCGCTTGTCCACAGGCGGCACCAGGAACCCCGAGCCGGACGTCGCGGGGAACTCACGCCATCTGAACGCCATGCTCACGATCGCCATCGAGGCGTACTCGACCCGCGCCAGCTCCAGCGCCGCGTCGGGCACCACGTCGCTGAGCAGCCGCGCCGCGGGGCGGGCCGGCGTGGCGAGGATCACCGCGTCGGCCTGGACCACCTCGGGTGCGTGGGTCGACCCGACGACCAGGTTCCAACCCCCACCTGGGCGCCTGGCGAGGTCGCGAACCGCGGCGTGGGTGCGCACGTCGATGCCGGCGGACGCGGCAACGGCGGCCGGCAGCTGACCGAGACCTCCCTCCAGACCGGCGAAGACGGGTACGTCGGACGTGGCGCGGGTCGCCGCGGCGGCGGCACGCAGCATCGACCTGTCCTGGTCGAGCAGCGCGACGACCTGGGGCACCGCTGCGCGCGCGGAGATCTCGCGGGCATGGCCGGCGTAGACGCCTCCGAGCAGCGGCTCGACGAGCCGGTCCACGACCTCCTTGCCGAACCGCTCCTCGACCAGCCAGCCCACGCTGACGTCCCGGTCATCGATCCGGGTGGCCGGCAGGACCGCGTCGAGCGCAGCGCGCGCCAGGCCCGCCTTGGAGACCACGCCGCTCTCGGCCAGCGCGCGCGCGTCGGTCGGCACGCCCATGAGCGTGCGCGGCATCGGATGCATCTCGCCGCGCGACCACAGGTTCGCCGAGATGGCGGCGGGGTGCACCAGCCGGTCGGCCAGGCCGGCCCACCGCGCGAGCGCGGTCGCCTCGGGCCGTCGGTTGAGCATCGCCTCCGCACCGACGTCGACGGCGATCCCGGCCACCTCGCCGAGGGCCAGCTTTCCGCCGACCGCGGGCGACCCCTCGAGCACGGTGACCCTGAGGTGCGGCGCCTGGTCCTTGACCGAGGCGGCCGCGGCGAGGCCGGCGATGCCGCCGCCGACGACGACGACGTGCGGTGCGGAGCCGGAGTCGGAGGAGGTCACGGGTAACAGGTTGGCAAAGGTTCCGGTGGTTCTCCAAGCCGGGGGAACCGGCGGTCCGCCGACTGCGTCCGACCTGCATTGAGCTCTCGGTCCACCGGGCTCCGCCGACGGCGGGTCCCTCGCAGCACGGAGGCGGTTCGGATGGCATCCACACCAGCACGGTCCCGCAGAACGGTCACGTCGGTCAGGCTCGGTGCGGTCCTCGCCGCACTGGTGCTCGGCGGCGGGCTCACCGCCTGCTCCGGCGGCGGCCCCGAGGCGATGTCCTCCGACTCCGCGGCCAAGGCAGACGTGAGCACCTCACGCGGCGACGGCGCCGCCGACTCCGCTGGCGCCGGCGACTCCGCTGGCGGCGCCGAGGCCGCTCCGGAGCGGGCACCGGGCACGGCGAACCGGACGACGCTGACCACTCGTGCGGTGATCAAGACCGGCCAGGTCGCTCTCACCGACACCGACCTGGACGCGACCCGGGACGAGGTCGACCGGTTGCTGTTCGGGTTCGGCGGCAGCGTCGAGAACGAGGAGACCTCGCACGACGACGACGGCGCGATCTCGCACTCGACGCTGGTGCTGCGGATCCCGGTGGCGAAGTTCGGCGCGGCGATGGAGGCACTGGAGAAGCTGGGCACCGTGCAGAGCTCCGACACCCGGTCCGAGGACGTCACCACCGAGGTGATCGACGTGGACGAGCGGGTGGAGACGCTCCAGAACAGCCTGGACCGGCTGCAGGCCTACCAGCGGAAGTCGGACAACATCGACGACCTGATCCGGTTCGAGGACCAGATCACCGAACGCGAGTCACAGCTGCAGTCGCTCACGGCGCAGCAGTCCTACCTCGCCGACCAGACGGCGATGTCGACGATCACCCTGCACCTGTCCACCCCGGACACCTACGTGGAGCCCGACTCCCTCGACGACGCCGGCTTCCTCAGTGGCCTCAAGGCCGGGTGGCATGCCCTCGCGGGCGCCGTGGTGGTGGGTCTGACCGTGCTCGGAGCGGTGCTCCCGTTCGCGGTCACGGCCGCCCTGGTCGCCGTACCCGTGTGGCTCCTGCTCCGCCGCCGGCAGGCGGTCCCCGCGCAGCCGCCCGCCGAGCCAGACGCGAGCTGACCGGAGGGTCAGCCGGCCGAGTGCTCGTGCACGAAGTCGGTCAGCCGCGCCAGCTGGTCCGGGTCCGTCGACGGCATCACGCCGTGTCCCAGGTTGAAGATGTGTCCCGGTGCACCCGCCCCCCGGGCGAGCACGTCGGCGGCCCGGTCCAGCATCACCGACGTCGGGGCGAACACCAGGGAGGGGTCGAGGTTGCCCTGCACGACCCGGCCGCCGACCCGGCGTACGCCCTCGTCCAGCGGCACCCGCCAATCCACGCCGACGACGTCCGCGCCGGCGTCACCCATCAGCCCGAGCAGCTCACCGGTGCCGACGCCGAAGTGGATCCGTGGCACGCCGAGCTCACCCGCCGCGGACAGCACCGAGGCGGAGTAGGGCATCACGTGCTTCTCGTAGTCGGCCGGGGACAGCGCACCGGCCCACGAGTCGAAGAGCTGTACGGCGGACGCACCGGCGGCCACCTGCACCGCGAGATGGGCCGCCGAGATCCCGGCGATCTTGCGCATCAGCGCGTCCCACACGTCGGGGGCCCCATACATGAGCGCCTTGGTCTTCGCGTGCTCCTTGGACGGGCCGCCCTCGACCAGGTACGACGCGACGGTGAACGGCGCACCCGCGAAGCCGATCAGCGGGATGGCCCCGAGCTCGGCGACCAAGGTCCGCACCGACTCGGTGACGAACGGGACGTGATCCGGCGTCAGGTCGGGGATCGCGGCGACGTCGGCCAGGGTGGAGACCGGGTGGGCGATCACCGGGCCGACGTTGGGCACGATGTCGAGGTCGACGCCGACAGCCTTGAGCGGCAGCACGATGTCGGAGAAGAAGATCGCGGCGTCGACGCCGTAGCGGCGCACCGGCTGCAGGGTGATCTCGACGACCAGGTCCGGGCGCATGCAGGACTCGAGCATGGCCACGCCCTCGCGCAGCTTGCGGTACTCCGGCAACGACCTGCCGGCCTGGCGCATGTACCAGACCGGCGTGTGTGGCACCGGCTCGCCGCGTGCGGCGCGCAGGAAGGCGGAGTCGTGGAGCGCGGACCCGGCTGGGGTCGGATCGAGGTCGGGCACGCCGCGATCTTCCCAGGTGAGGCGGAGTGTCGGGCCACCGGCTCGGGCAAACCGGCCTAGGCTGACCCCCATGGCCGCTCGACAAGAGCCCCAGGTCGGGGCCCCACCGACGCCGGACGAGTTCCGGGTCGCGGTGGAACAGATGCGCACGGCGCGTCTGCGGCCGGAGATCTTCTGCGAGGAGATGCCGGCGCCGCAGCGCATCGCGCCGTACGCCTCCGCCCTGTCCGCGGACGTCACCGTCGACGGTGACGACGTCGGCACCGGCCGGATCGTGCTCCTGCACGACCCCGCAGGCAACGACGCCTGGGAGGGCACGTTCCGCTGCGTGGCCTACGCCCGCGCGGAGATCGACCCCGAGATGGCCAACGACCCACTGCTCGGCGAGGTCGGCTGGTCGTGGCTCACCGAGGCACTCGAGGCACACGGCGCCGAGTACGCCGCCCCCTCGGGCACGGTCACCAAGGTGTCGTCGGAGAGCTTCGGCTCGATGGCCGAGGAGGAGGCGACCGCCCAGCTCGAGATCCGGGCGTCGTGGACGCCGGTCGGCGACGTCACGGACCATGTCGAGGCATGGGGCGAGCTGCTGTGCACCGCGGTCGGTCTTCCGCCCGTGCCGGAAGGTGTCGCGCCGCTCCCGAGTCGACGAGGACAGCGCGGCCCGGCCTGATGCACCAACCGGACGACGCGACACCGGAACAGGCCACCAGTGACGCCGAGCACGAGGTCGCGCCGGAGCCGGAGCCCGCGCCACTGCTCACGCTGCGGGACGGGCTGCCACCGGTCGTCGACGACGACGCGACCCTCGCCGAGGCCGTCGAGGCGTTCCGCGGTGGCGGCGGGCCGGTCGCGATCGACGCCGAACGCGCCTCCGGCTACCGGTACTCCGCGCGGGCCTACCTGATCCAGCTGCGCAGGGAGGGCTCCGGCACCGTGCTCATCGACCCGACCGCGTTCGAGGACCTGTCGGCTCTCGACGAGGCCCTCGAGGGCGTCGAGTGGATCCTGCACGCGGCCACCCAGGACCTCCCCTGCCTGACCGCGCTCGGGCTTCGGCCCAGCGCGCTGTTCGACACCGAGCTCGCGGGGCGGCTGCTCGGATATCCCCGGGTCGGCCTGGCCACCCTGGTCGAGACGATCGTGGGCCGCCGGCTCCGCAAGGAGCACTCCGCCGCCGACTGGTCCACCCGGCCGTTGCCCGAGGCGTGGCTGGAGTACGCCGCACTCGACGTCGAGGTCCTGGTCGAGCTGCGTGAGGCGCTCGGCGCGGAGCTGGAGGACACCGGCAAGGCGGAGTGGGCCCGCCAGGAGTTCGCGCACCTGATCGCCGCACCCCCGCCCGGGCCACGACAGGACCCGTGGCGGCGCACCTCGGGGATGCACCGCGCCCGCGGACGTCGCGCCGTGGCCGCGGTCCGCGAGCTGTGGCAGACCCGCGACGCCATCGCCTCGCAGCGCGACATGACCCCGGGTCGGATCATCCCCGACTCGGCGATCATCGAGGCCGCCAACCACCTGCCCCGCGACAAGGCCTCGCTGCTCGGGCTCAAGGGGTTCCGCGGTCGCGGCGCCGAGCGGTACTCCCGCCAGTGGCTCGAGGCCCTGCAGGCGGCCCGCAGCCTCCCGGAGAGCGAGCTGCCGCCGTTGGCGGCGAGGTACGACGGGCCTCCCCCGCCTCGTTCCTGGGCGGACAAGGACCCCCTCGCGGCGGCACGTCTCGCGCTCGCACGGTCGGATCTCGGGCAGCTCGCGAGCGACCTCAACCTGCCGGTGGAGAACCTGCTGACCCCCGACTACGTGCGACGGCTGATCTGGGACGCGCCCGAGGCCGCCTCCGAGCCGGAGCTGGTCGACCTCGTCACCGACCGGCTCGGCGCGCTCGGCGCCCGCGCGTGGCAGGTCGCGCTCACCGCAAGGCCGCTGGCACACGCGATCGCGGAGGCGCAGGTCAGCACGGACGAGACCGGCACCGGCTGAAGATCACTCAGGCGTGGGCGACTCGGTCGGCGGCGCCAGGATCGGCTGTGAGGTCGTGTCGATCTGGGTCAACAGCGTGTCGAGGGTCTCCAGGTCGAGCACCGGGGCGTAGAACAGCTTCTCCAGCAGAGGGCGGACCTCCTCGGTCACCTCGGGCCACTCCCGCACGAACGGCGGTCGCTGCGCCCGTCGTACCCCTTCGTTGAACACGAACGCGTTGTGCGGGTCCTTGCCCGGCTGCAGGAACGCGGGCGAGTGCGCGACCTGCAGGTTGGAGGGGACGACGTAGCCGCCGGTCGCGGTGATGGTGGCGCCCTCACGGCCGACCGCGAAGGCGAGGAAGTCGGCGGCGGCCTGCAGGTGCTTCGTCTGCGCGGAGATGCAGTAGCCGCTCATCGCGGTGATCGTCCGGTACGGGCCCAGCTTGGGCAGCGGCATCACCTCGAAGTCGAGGTTCTCGGCATTGCGCAGCTCGGGGGTCAGCGAACGGTCGCCGAGGATCATGCCGATCCGGCCGTGCTTGAACCGGTCCACCGCACCGACCCGGTCCAGCTCCGCACGGCTCGGGGTGACCTGCGGGTCGCGGACGAGGGTGAGCACCTGTTCCAGCGCGCCCATGGTGTCCCCGTCGCTGAGGGTCAGCGTGGTCGGCGCGGTCGGGTCGTCGACGAGCTCTCCGCCGCCGGACCAGATGAACGGCGCGAGCTGGTGCAGGCTCGGCTCGATGTAGACGCCCTTGACCCGCCCGTGAGACATCTGCCGCGCCGCCTCGGCGAACTCCTCCCAGGTCCAGCCGTCCTCGGCGGTGGGCACGTCGTCCTCGTCCTCGACGAGCGCCCCGAGGTCGAGCAGGTCCTTGTTGTAGTAGACGACCAGCGGTGAGACGTCGTGCGGCATGCACTGCAGGGCCGAGTCGGCGCTGAACGCCTCGAGCCCGCCACGCTGGAAGCCGTCGCCGAAGTCGACCTGCCGGTCCTCGAGCAGGTCGTCGACCGGGTACACCCGCTGTTCGGCGATCAGTGCGGGCAGGTCCTCGTGCTCCATCAGGAACAGATCGGGTGGGGCGCCCTGGTCCGAGCGGGTGGCGAGGTTCGCCATCGCCGCGTCGGAGTTCGGTGCCCGGTCCAGGGCCACCGTGACGTTCGGGTTGTTCTTCGTGAACGCCTTCGCGAGGTCGACGTACGACTCGACCTGCTGGTCGTTCCCGTAGACCGAGAACCGCAGCTGGACCGGCTCGGAGCTCGACGCGGCCGAGGTCGACGGCGACGGGCTCGCCTCAGCGGACGGGGTGTCCGGGCCGCCGCCGGAGGTGCATCCCGCCGGGGCCAGGCACAGGGCCGCCACCGCGGACATGCCGGCCAGCTTGCGTACCGAAGACACCCACACACTCCCTCTCCAGTCGACGGGCCTCCCGCCGGGGCCGATGTCCTGCCACCGTATCGGGACACGACACGCGATCGGATGCTCGGATGTGTGGCGTTGCCCGCATCGGCCCCCAGGGGTGAGCCACGTCCGGGTCTGAACGCCGACTTCACCCGGCGGAAGTAGGCGTGGTCGCGCGGTTCCCCGACGCGATGACGGCCAGCCGGCCTACGAGGTGCTGAAGTCCTGGCACGACGGGTGTGAGGACCAGCTCCTCAGACCGCGTCGAGCCGCTTGAAGTCGTCCTGCTCGAGGTCGATGCCGACCGCCTGCACCGAGTCCGCGATCGACTCCGGACGACTGGCTCCGGGAATCGGGATCACCACCGGGGACTTCGCCAGCTCCCAGGCCAGGCAGACCTGCTGCGGGCTGACGCCGTACTGCCGGGCGACCTCGTTGAAGACGTCGTACTTGGTGCCGAGCTCACCGGCCTCCCGCATCCCGCCGAGCGGGCTCCACGGCAGGAACGCGATGCCGAGCTCCTCGCACAGTGAGAGCTCGGGCTCCGAGCTGCGGAACTTCGGGGAGAACTGGTTCTGCACCGACACCAGCCCGTCGCCGAGGGTCTCGTGGGCCAGGCGGATCTGCTCCGGGTCTGCGTTTGAGATTCCGGCGCGGCGGATGAGCCCGTCGTCGAGCAGCTGCTTGAGCCCGCCCATGGTCTCCGCGTAGGGAACATCCGGGTCCGGCCGGTGGTGCTGGTAGAGGCCGATCGCGTCCACACCCAGGCGGCGCAACGATCCCTCGCAGGAGGCCCGGATCGCCTCGGGTCGGCCGTCAGTGCCCCAGTGCGACCCGTCGCGGGTCATCCCGCCCTTGGTCGCGACCAGCACCTGGTCGGTGTCGGCGCCGTACTCCCGCAGGGCCCGCGCCACCAGGTCCTCGTTGTGACCGAGCGGCGCGTCGTCGGGCGTGTAGACGTCGGCGGTGTCGATGAACGTGACGCCCTCGTCGAGCGCGCGCTGCACGGTCCGGACCCCGAGCTCGACGTCATTGGTCTCCCGCACCGACATCGGCATCCCGCCGAGGCCGATCGCGCTGACGAGAAGGTCTCCGATTCGCCGCTGGTCCATGCCGGTCAGCCTACGTCTGGCAGCATCGAGCCTGTGACCGAGGTCAGCCCCTTCGACCGCGCCTGGGACCGCGGCAGCACCTCCGTGCGCCACCGGCTGGGCCGGCTGCGCTCGAAGTCGTGGCACATCGGCCAGTGCGCGGGAGCCGCCGCGGTCGCCTGGCTGGTGGCCAAGGACGTGCTGGGCCACGACACGCCGTTCTTCGCGCCGATCGCCGCCGTGGTCTGCCTGGGCACCTCGTACGGGCAGCGGCTGCGCCGGGTCGCCGAGGTCACCGTCGGGGTGGCCGTGGGCGTGTTCCTCGCCGACCTGCTGGTGCTCCTGATCGGCAACGGGTGGTGGCAGCTCGGGCTGATCGTGGCCCTGGCGATGGCGGCCGCGCTGCTGCTCGACGCCGGTGCGCTGCTGGTCACGCAGGCGGCGGTGCAGTCGATCGTGGTGACCACGCTGATTCCCGAAGCCGATGCAGCGCTGGTGCGGTGGAGCGACGCGCTGATCGGTGGCGCGGTGGCGATCGTCGCGGCCGCGATCGTCCCGCGTGCTCCGTTGCGTCGCCCGCGCGAGCAGGCGGCACTCGTGGTACGCCGGATCTCCCAGCTGCTGCGGGCCGCCTCGGAGAGCGCCGTTGACGGCGACGTCGACCGCGGCCTGGAGATCCTTGCCGACGCCCGGGCGACCGAGACACTGATCCGTGAGCTGCAGGCCGCCGCCGACGAGGGGCTCTCGGTGCTCGCCTCCTCTCCGTTCCGGCGCCGGCACACCGGGCGGGTACGCCGGATGGTCGAGCTCGTCGAACCCCTGGACCGTGCGCTGCGCAACACCCGGGTGCTGGTGCGCCGGGTCGCGGTGGCCAACTACCACAGGGAAGAGCTGCCCCGTTCCTACGCCGTCCTGTGCGACGACCTGGCCGAGGCCGTGGACGCGATGGCCGCCGAGCTCGAGCAGGACCGGATGGCGACCGAGGTGCGCTCCGCACTGCTCGACGTCGGGCGGGGAACGGCCCAGGTGGACCGGATCACGGACCTGTCCGCCGACGTGGTGCTCGCACAGCTCCGCTCGATCGTCGTGGACCTGCTGCAGGTCACCGGGATGGACGCCCTCGAGGCGACCGATGCGATCCCGCCGCCACGGGCCTAGCCGAGGTCTTACTCTGGTGGGGATGTCCGAGACACCCAGGTATCGCCGCCCGTCCATGCCGGGCGCCGCCCACTTCGAGACCCTCCCCGGCGAGGACGACCCCGCCGTGCGCCGGGAGGCGGCTGACCGCTGCGCCACGCTGCTGGTGCGCGGCGCACACGACAGCGAGGACGACGCCGTGGTGGCACGGGTGGTCACCCTGGCCGAGGCCGAAGGCCTCGAGACACTGGCGGACCTGTGGGCGAGCTCCCCGGCGACCTCGTTGGCCGGGTGCCTGTGGCGGCTGTACCTGCTGCGCGCCTGGGTCTACGCCGACCCCGCGGCCGCGGCGCGTGAGTTCGACGCCGGACGGCGGCACACGCCGGTGCACGAGGTGGTCGCCGGTGTCGTGGACCCGCCCGGGCCCGACGAGGTGCGCCAGCTCGTGGACCAGGTGCTGCGCGGCGTGGCCCGTGGCGACTTCGCCGACACGCTCTACCGTGCCGCGGCGTTCGCACGGGTGGCGGCGGCCGGCCGGGCACGGCTGGGCGGCAGCGACACGGCCGGCTGCTACCGGTCGGACGTGTCCGCCGCCAAGCTCGTCACCATGGCCGAGCAGCTCGAGCACGCCGCGAAGCTCGAGACCGAGAACGGTCTCGCCTGAGTCGCGCGGCAGGGGCGGGCGAAATTTTGTTCTGTCTCACACCGGTTTCGTCCTTGGCCACCGACACTCGGCTTGTAGACTCGGCACCGCGTCGGACCGCGGCAGCCCCGGGTCCCACAACAAGCCGCTACGAGCGGCCACGCGCCGTGAGGCGCTCCCGGTCCGGCGCACCTACTTCGTTCAACGCCACCTCCACGAACGTCGGACAGCTCTTCGACACGTCTCCCAGGAGGGCCGGGCCATGACCGGGTCGCTGCAGGTGCGTGGGATCGAGATCCCGGACGGCGAGCTGTCCTGGCGGTTCAGCCGGTCCAGCGGTCCGGGCGGCCAGTCGGTGAACACCGCCGACAGCCGCGCCGAGCTCTCCTTCGACGTCGCCGGCTCATCGTCCCTGCCCGAGCACCTGCGCGAGCGGGCCGTGGCGAGGCTCGGTCACCGGCTCGTCGACGGGACGCTGACGATCGCAGCCTCGGAGTACCGTTCCCAGCACCGCAACCGTGAGGCGGCACGCGCCCGGCTGGTGGACGTGCTCAGTGACGCACTGAAGCCGCCGGCTCCCAAGCGGAGACCGACCAAGCCCTCCCGCGGCGCCCGCGAACGCAGGCTGCTCGGGAAGAAGCAGCGCAGCCGGCTCAAGCAGATGCGCCGCAAGCCGGTCGACTGACGTCGCTCACCCGGCCCGCAGCCACCGGGTCCAGGTGTGCACACCGGCCCTGCGGTTGTGCGGGTTGTCCGTCAGGAACACCTGCCGCCGCCGCTGCGCCCAGGAGCTCGCGGCGCTCGCGCGCACCCGATGCGGGTTGCCGAGGCAGCGTCGCGGGACGGCGAGGACCACGAGGTTGCGCCGGTAGTCGATCCGGTGGCCCACCCGGCAGGCGACCCGGTCCCCACGCCGGTTGAACACCGCCGTGCCGCCCTGCCACGACCCCGGACCGGCGTGCAGCTCCACCTCGCGGTAGATCCTGCTCCCGTTCTGCAGTCGGACGGTGTAGAGCCAGTACGCACCGGTGCGGCGCAGGTCGACGTAGCGTTGCCGGACCACGATCCGTCGCAGGCCGTGCGTGAAGCGCGCACGTCGCACGTCGCCGACACGGGTGCCCGGCGCGGGATCGGTGCCACCGGAGAAGTGCAGCTGCCACATGTCCCCACGGGCATCGTGCAGGGTGACCTCACGGGCGGCTGCGGCGCCGGCAGTCGCCACGCCGGCGGTCACCCCCAGCACGAGCAGCGCCGCGGTGAGCACGGCGAGTGCACGTGTGCGCATGGACCAAGGCCTCCGGAGCTCGGCACCTCCGAGCGGAGGGGCCCGACCCAGCCTAGGTCACCTGCAGTCTCAGGTCAGCCAGAACACACGCGTGGTCCGAGGGCCACAGGCGCGCGTCCGTCGTACGGTCCTCGCTGGTGTTGCCCACCACCCGGCATGCGGTCACCTCGGCGCCGCGGACCCAGAGGTAGTCGATCCGCTCACTGAGCAGACTCTCGGCGTTCGTCAGGTCGGCGCACTGGCCGCAGGTGCTGCCGTCGCCGCCGTCACCGGCCGCGACCCAGGCGTCCCTGAACTCCCCCGGCATGCCGACGGAGTCCGGGGACGCGTTGAAGTCACCGGCCACGACGACGGGAGTGCGCGGGTCGCCGAGCGCGGCGACCAGCTCGTCGCGCTGGGCGTCGCGGACGGCGGCGTCGTAGGCCTCGGTGTGCGTGTTCACGAACCGGAAGGCGGCACGGTCCACGACCGCGTCGACGCCGCCCCAGCTGCGCGCGACGGTCAGCACCAGGTCGTCCATGCCGGTGGCGATGTCGAGGCTGGTGGCATAGCCGGCGGTCCACGCCCCGGTGACGACAACCGTGCTGTCGCGGCGGACGAGCACCACGTTGTAGCCCACCACGGACATCGCCTCGTGCTCGGAGAGCGCCGCGCCGCCGTGGAAGTTGGCGCTGGCGGCGTGCGCGTCGTACGGCGTCCCGGCGCGCTCGAGTGTCGCGAGCAGCTCGGTGAGGAAGTCGCACCAGACCTGCGGTGGGCCCATCACACCGTCCGGCCCGAGCCGGCTCCGTGACCACCGCGCGACCTCCTGCAAGCCGACGACGTCGACCCGTTCGCGGACCAGCAGCCGGGCTATCGCCTCGGCCCGCGCGGGGAAGTCCGTGCCGAGCAGCTGAGCGTGAACCATCCGGGCCTGCTCGCGCAAGTGCTCGGGGCTGCGCGCGCCGAAGATCACGGACAGGTCGGCACCGAGGTAGAGGTTGTACGTCGCGACGCGGACCGTGCTCACGCAGCCGGCCCCTGCAACCGCCGCAAGGTGGCCTCACCGGCTACTTCGCGGACGTAGTCGGGGTCGCCGCACACCACGAGGAGGTCGGTGGCCCGCGACATCCCGACGTAGAGGCGTTCCTTGGACCGGTCCCGGCCACCGGCCTCGTTGAGCGCGAGCACCACGGCCCGCCGCTCGAGGCCCTGGAAGCCGAGCACGTGCCCGTAGAAGACCTGGTCCTTGTCCCAGTAGCAGGCCCAGTAGCCGGACTGGCCGTTGATCGCGACCTGCTCGAGCTGGACCGGGTGGCGGGGACCGGTGGTGAGCAGCGCGACGTCCTCGGGGCGCCACCCGTCGTCGAGCAGCCGCTCCACGGCGTCGTCGGCCTCGCTCACCGCCTGGTCCGCGGAGCAGGCGACGAACATCACCTCGGGCCCGTCGCCGCCCACGGCGCGCATCCGGGTCGCACCGAGCGGCTGGAACGACTCGGCGATCTGCCGCGTGTTGCGCAGGTTCTGGTCCAGCAGCAACGTGGGCATGCCGATCGGGGTGTCGGCGAACCGGGGGAACACCCGCTGGCCGTCGTCGGCGAAGACGTAGATCCGGCCGTCGGCCGGGTCCTTCAGGGACGCGAGCAGCGCCTCCCACCACGCGTCGGCGAAGTCCTGGACCTCGTCGACGACGACAGCGTCGAACTTCTGGCCTTCCGGAAGGGCAGCCGCGAGAGCGACCATCTGGGCCGGCAGGTCGCGCTCCCAGTAGTCGAGATCGGTGTCGTTGTCGGTGCGGACCTCCGCGCCCCAGCTGTCGCCGAGGCCGTGGAAGGTGCCGACGTAGGCAGGTGTGTCCTTGCGGCTCCAGCCCTCGGTCCGGCGTTGCAGGAACGTGGCAAGCCCCCGGGAGTAGCACAGCAGCGCCACCCGACTGCCCCGATGCGCGAGCCGTCGCGCCTGCTCGAGGGCGAGCCAGGTCTTGCCGCTGCCGGCACCGCCGCGGATCTCGGCGCGGTCGAGCAGCCGGATCGCGTCGAGCAGCACGGCCTGGTCCTGGGTCAGCCGGTCCGCATCGGCCTCCCGGTCGGCGGCCTGGGCGACCAGGTCACGCTGCAGCGGCATCCGTCCGTAGCGCCAGTCCTCGAGCGTGTCCAGGTCGTCGTGGTCGGCTGCCCGGTGGGTCACGTCCTGCTGGTCCAGGACATGGCGCAGCCGGTCGACGAGGTGGTCCAGCTGCAGCCGGTCGGTGACCCGCCACCTCGGGCAGTCGGGCAGCGCGAACTCGTCGGAGAAGGTGTCGTAAGGGAACACCACGGCATGACCGAACCTGATCCGCTGCCGGTCACCCCAGCGGGAGAAGGCATAGAGCGAGTCACGCACCGCGTACATCCCCTCGCGGGCCTGGGCCACCGGATCGGTCCGGCGCTGATGCCCGCGCCGCCCGATCACCCACTCGTCGTCCTGGTAGGCGATGCCCTTCCCCTTGACCTCGATCGCCACCACGCCGTGCCCGTGCAGGCCGACCACCATGTCGACCTCGTGGTCCTGCCGCCGGGAGGTGACGCGGACGTTGGCCAGCAGCAGGTCGTCCGGGCCGAGCTGGGCGCACAACGCCTTCCACACGTCCCGCTCGCTGTCGTTCTCGAACCGGGGCTCGGCGGCAGGCACTCTGGGCATGCGCCCATCATGGCCTGCCGCCGCCGACCGCGAGCCGGAGTCGGTCAACTCCCCTCCTCGTCGACCCCCCGCTGCTGCGCGGCCTCCGACTCGTCCTCGAACGGCGTCGCGCCACCGAAGACGGTCGCGACCATCACCCCCAGGTCGTTCGCGACCGACGCGACCGCGTCGATCGCCATCCGCAGCGTGCGTGCGCTCACGCCCTCCGCCGGCACGACCGCCTCCACCATCACCACGCCGGCGACGAGGTGGACCTTGGCGAACAACGACCGGCCACAGACCTCGTTGAGCTCACGCAGCACCAAGGCCGTCGGCTTCACGCCGTGCGCGGCGTGCGCGAACACCTGCAGCCGCGGCTCTCGGGAGCGCACCGACACCCAGACCGCGGCCGTGCCCGCCCGGAACGGGATGTCGCCGTCGTCGTCGAAGTGCACCGGCGCGTCGTCCCAGAGCTCCCGCATGCACTTCTCGACATGCGCCCGCAACCACCGGTGCTCCACCGCGTAGACGTCACCGCAGTCACTGACTTCATCGTGTTCCATCTGATGCCCCCATCCCTCGACACCACGACTCTGCCAGGGGGCACCGACAGTTTCGCCGGGCCGCCGGGCCGCCGGGTCGCACGGCCGCACCGCTAGGGTGCGGGCATGACGCGCTCGCGACTCGGCAGCATGCTCCGCACCGTCCTGCGCGGGGGCGCTGCGCCCGGCCCCGTTCCGGCGCAGGACTCGGCCGGCCGGGCCGGGAACTCCTACGCCCCGCGGGCCGACGGTCGGCCGGACCCCGGTGAGGTGGTATGGGCCTGGGTCGCCTACGACGACGACCCCGACCGGGGCAAGGACCGGCCGGTGCTGATCATCGGCCGCGACGGTCCCACGCTGCTCGGCCTGCAGCTGTCGAGCAAGGACCACGACCTCGACGCCGCCGACGAGGCACGCTACGGCCGCTACTGGATGGACATCGGGTCGGGCGCGTGGGACCACGAGCGTCGACCCAGCGAGGTCCGGCTGGACCGGCTGCTGCGGATGCGGGAGGCGGAGGTACGCCGGGAAGGGTCCGCACTGGACCGGGCGGTGTTCGACGCGGTGCTCACCGCGGCCCGCGAGTACCACGACCTGTGACGACCGGCGCTCAGGTCACGGCGCGCCTCACACGGCGTCGAGGGCCTTGCGGATCCGGGTGTCGGAGACCGGGTACGCCGTACCCAGGTGCTGCGCCCACAGGCTGACCCGGTACTCCTCGAGCATCCACCGGACCCGGGTCAGCTGCGCGCTCGGAGGCCGCCCGACCGGTAGTGCCTGCACCCGGTTGAGGTAGGCCTCCTGCAGACTGCCGATCTGGTCCATCAGCAACCGGTCCCGGCCTACCGACGCAGGAAGCTTCTCCAGCCGGGACCTCACTGCGGCGAGGTACCGCGCGACTTCCTTCAGCTGCACGGCGCCGACACCGGAGACGAAGCCACGGTGCACCAGCCGGCCGACCTGCGCCTTCATGTCCGCCAGGGCCGGCAGCAACGGCAGCTCGGCCGACCCGCTCAACGCCCGGTCGGTCTCCCGCCACACGGTGAGCACCCGGGTGACGTCTGCGAGAACCGACCGGGTCGCCTCCGTCAGCCCGCCGGCGACCTTGTCGACCAGCGCGTCGAAGCCGGCCTCGTCCCACACCACGCCCCCGCTCAGGGCCACCAGGTGGTCCACCGCTGCGGCGACGCAGTCCTCGAGAAGGTCCTGGACGGTGGCGTACGGCGACCCGCTCAGCGTCAGCTTCTCGGTGTTCCCCAGGCCTGCGGTGATCGACCTCGCCGGGGACGGGATGGCCAGCATCAGCAACCGGCGCAGGCCGAGCCGGTGGGCGGCCTCCTGCTCTGCCTCGGAACCGAACACCCGGAGTCCGACGGTGGGCAGTCCGACGGTGGCTCGGGCCGCCCCGGACCCGGCCGACGACTCGTCGACGAGGGCCGGGTAGCCACGGACCTCGTGCCCGGCCCGGGACTGCGTGAACGTCTGCGCGAGGGTGCCGAACGTCCAGCTGGTCTGCCCGGTCGCGGTGACGCCACTGGCCTGCGCCACCTGCTCGATCGCCTCTGCCAGCCGCGGCCGCAGCGGTGCCTTCAACGCCTCCAGCTCCTTGCCGGCGCCGACGACCGTGCCGTGCTCGTCGACCACCCGGAACGTGGGCCGCAGGTGCGCCGGCACCTTGGCCCCGTCCCAGGCGTCCCGGGGCACGACCACCCCGGTCCTGCTCCGCAAGAACCGCTCCAGGGCGTCGAGCAGCGGCTCTTCCCCGGGAGGCACCGCGGCGAGGAAGTCGCGCGCGACATCGGGCGCCGGCACGAAGCTCACCCGCAGCTGCTTGGGCAGGGACCGGAGCAGGGCGACCACCAGGTCCGCGCGCAGTCCGGGGACCTGCCAGGAGAACGCCTCGGCCCGCACCTGGTTGAGCACACCCACCGGGACGTCGACGGTCACGCCGTCGGCGTCCGAACCGGGGTCGAACTCGTAGGACAGCGGGAGCACCAGCTCGCCCTCGCGCCACTCGTCGGGGTAGTCGCCCTCGTCGACGTCGGCGGCGGTCTCGTTGACCAGCATCGCGGGGTCGAAGGTCAGCAGGTCCGGCTGCTCGCGCCGGGTCCGCTTCCACCACGTGTCGAAGTGCGTCCCGGAGACCGCCTCCTCGCCGACCCGGGCGTCGTAGAAGTCGAACAGCGTGTGCTCGTCGACCATGATGTCGCGGCGGCGGGCGCGGTGCTCGAGCTCCTCGACCTCCTTGAGCAGGGCCCGGTTGGCGGCGAAGAACGTGTGCCTCGTGGACCATTCGCCGTACACGAGTGCGTGCCGGATGAACAGCTCGCGTGCGAGCCCCGGATCGGCCTGCGCGTAGGACACCAGCCGGTCCGCGACGAGCGGTACGCCGTACAGCGTCACCCGCTCGTAGGCCATCACCGCCGCCCGCTTCTTGGACCAGTGTGGTTCGGAGTAGCTCCGCTTCACCAGGTGCGCCCCCAGCGTCTCGGCCCACTCGGGCTTGATCGCGGCGTTGATCCGTCCCCACAGCTTCGACGTCTCCACGAGCTCCGCGGCCATCACCAGCTGCGGCTGCTTCTTGAACAGCCCGGAGCCCGGGAAGATCGAGAACCGTGCGTTGCGGGCGCCGAGGTAGTCGCGCCGGTCCGGATCACGCAGACCGATGTGCGAGAGCAGCCCGGACAG
Source organism: Nocardioidaceae bacterium (assembly GCA_035699065.1). Taxonomy (GTDB): domain Bacteria; phylum Actinomycetota; class Actinomycetes; order Propionibacteriales; family Nocardioidaceae; genus Nocardioides_C. The sequence goes on along the minus strand of DASSBE010000058.1, from coordinate 21,276 downwards.
CAACGCCTGGTGGATCCCGTCCTCGTCCCAGGACTCGGCCACCGCGTCGCCGGCACCGCGGACGTCCAGCTTCAGCTGCCGCGCGGCCTGGCGCAGCTGCGACTCGAGGTCCTGCCACTCACGGATCCGCAGGTAGTTGAGGAACTCGGCCTTGCACATCCGCCGGAACGCGCTCGAGGACAGCTCCTTCTGCTGCGTGCGCACGTGCCGCCACAGGTTCAGCAGCGTCATGAAGTCCGAGGCCTCGTCGCGGAACCGGGCGTGCAGCTGGTCGGCGTGTGCCCGGTGCTCGACCGGCCGCTCCCGCGGGTCCTGGATGGACAGCGCTGCGGCGACCACCAGCACCTCCCGCAGGCAGCCGAGCCGGTCCGCCTCCACGACCATCCGGGCCAGCCTCGGGTCGAGCGGGAGTACGACGAGCTGGCGGCCGAGCTGCGTGAGCCGGTGGGTCGCGGCGGAGCGACGATGCTCCGAAGGCGGAGGAGTCTTGTCGCGCAGCTGCAAGGCGCCCAGCTCCTCGAGCAGCTGGATCCCCGCCTTCACGTTGCGCCTGTCCGGCGGGTCCACGAACGGGAACCGTGCGACGTCGCCGAGCCCGAGCGCCGTCATCTGGAGGATCACCGACGCCAGGTTCGTGCGCAGGATCTCCGGGTCGGTGAACTCCGGCCGGCTCTCGAAGTCCTCCTCGGAGTACAGCCGGATGCAGATTCCGGCCTCGACCCGGCCGCACCGGCCCTTGCGCTGGTTCGCCGAGGCCTGGCTGATGGGTTCGATCGGCAGCCGTTGCACCTTGGTCTTGAAGGAGTACCTCGAGATCCGTGCGAAGCCCGCGTCGACGACGTAGCGGATGCCCGGCACGGTCAGCGACGTCTCGGCGACGTTCGTGGACAGCACCACCCGCCGCGTCGTGTGCTGGGCGAACACCTTGTGCTGCTCGGCGCTCGAGAGTCGCCCGTAGAGCGGGACCACCTCGAGCTCGTTGCGGTAGGACGCCGGACGTGCGGCCTTCCGCTTCTCGAGCACCTCGGCGGTGTCGCGGATCTCCTGCTCGCCGGGCAGGAACACCAGGATGTCGCCGGGCCCCTCGGCGACCAGCTCCTGGACCGCCTCGACGATGGCCTCGGTCTGGTCCTTGACGATCACCTCGCCCTCATCGTCGTCGTACGTCTCCTCGACCAGCGGTCGGTAGCGCACCTCGACCGGATACGTCCGCCCCGACACCTCCACGATCGGTGCCGGCACCCCGGCGGCGTCGGTGAAGTGCTCGCTGAACCTTTGGGGGTCGATAGTCGCGGAGGTGATGACCACCTTCAGGTCGGGGCGTCGCGGCAGCAGCTGCTTGAGGTAGCCGATGATGAAGTCGATGTTGAGGCTGCGCTCGTGCGCCTCGTCGATGATCAGGGTGTCGTAGGCCGAGAGCATCCGGTCGTGCTGCAGCTCGGCGAGCAGGATCCCGTCGGTCATCAGCTTGACCAGGGTGTCCCTGCTGGACCGGTCGGTGAACCGCACCTGGTAGCCGACCACCTCACCGAGCGGCCTGTGCAGCTCCTCCGCGATCCGCTCGGCGACGCTGCGGGCCGCGATCCGGCGGGGCTGGGTGTGCCCGATCATCCCGTGCACGCCGCGGCCGAGCTCGAGGCAGATCTTCGGCAGCTGGGTGGTCTTGCCGGAACCGGTCTCGCCGGCCACGATCACGACCTGATGGTCGCGGATCGCCGCAGCGATGTCGTCGCGCCGCTGGCTGACCGGCAGCTCCGGCGGGTAGCTGATTCGCGGCACCAGTCCCGCACGCCGCTCCACCTCCGCCGGTCCCGGCGTCCCCCGCCCCCGCCTTTCGTCGCGCCGCCCCGAACCCCTTCCCCGTTGAGGCGCGGCCTTCTCCCCGTTGAGCCGCGGGTCTTTCCTGGTTGAGCCGCGACCTGTTCGCGGTCCCCGGCGTCGGGAGGTACGACGAGGGGGCGGACCGGCTTCAGACATGACGGCACGAGTCTAGGGCGGCGCGGCAACCGGTTTGCCCCGCGACGGGTCCGGCAGGGCCCCCGTGACACGCCCGGGATGGAGTCGAGCCCTTGAGTGTGCGGACCGGGGCATGCAGGCTGGACGGGAACGCAACTAGCAATCGATCGGAGATCACCCCAAGTGCTCACCTTGACCGAGAACGCCAGCACCGTAGTGAAGAGCATCGTCGACCAGAGCGGCGGCGGTGACGACGGAGGGCTGCGCATCAGCCAGGATGCGACCGACTCCCCCGCCCTGCACGTGATGCCCACAGAGACCCCCCAGCCCGGTGACCAGGTCCTCGAGGACGCGGGCGCCCGGGTCTTCCTCGAGGAGACCGCCGCGGAGACGTTGGACGACAAGATCCTCGACGCGCAGGTCGACGACAACGGCGGCGTGCAGTTCACCATCGCCGTGCAGAACGACTGACCGACAGTCCCACCGAACGCCACGTCGGCCCCCGAGCAGTGAGCTCGGGGGCCGTCTGCTGTCCCGGGTACTCAGCCGAACGTGGAGCGCGACATCGGCGGGTACAACGTCTCCGCGCCGCCGAACCGGAACAGCTCGGCCGGGCGCCCCGGACCGCGCGTCACCGAGCGACCGACCCGCTCCACGAAGCCGGGCGTCCGGGTGACCTTGCGGTGGAAGTTGCCCGGGTCGAGCCGCCGGCCCCACACCACCTCGTACACCTCGCGCAGCTCCGCCACCGTGAACTCGTCGTCGACGAACTCGGTGGCGAGGCCGGAGTACTCCAGCTTCGCACGCGCCCGCTCGACGCCCTCGCTGAGGATGTCGAAGTGGTCGAACGCGAGCTCGTCCCGACCCGCGAGGAGCGTCTCGACCGGCGTCCATCCGGCCTCGGCTGCGTCGGAGCCGGCCCGCGGCGACGGGCCGTTCGGCAGCACCGCCAGGTAGGCCACGCTCACCACCCGGTGCCGCGGGTCGCGGCCGGGTGCCCCGAAGGAGGCGAGCTGCTCGAGCCGCACGTCGCCCGTCGAGACGGCCGTCTCCTCCTCGAGTTCACGCACGGCCGCCTCGTGCAGATCCTCGTCCTGGTCCACGAACCCGCCCGGCAGCGCCCACTGGCCGCGGAACGGCTCCTGCCCACGGCGGACCACGAGCGCGCAGAGCTGTCCGTCATGGAGGGTGAGGATCACCAGGTCCACGGTGACGTAGAAGTACGGGTACTTGCTCGTGTAGACCACGACCATCGACTTTATCTTGTCGTGGTGACAATTACGAGCGCCGTACCCGACATTTGTCCGGTTCGCATGTTTGGGGGTCGCAGGGAGTGGGCATCAACTCTGCGAACAAGGAGGGAAACATGCTAGCGACCATTTTGTGGATCATCGCAGTGATCCTGGTGATCTGGGGCATCGTCACCCTGGTACGGGGTGGCGTCCTCATGGGGATCGTGCTCATCATCGTCGGCCTGCTGATCGGGCCCGGCGGAGTGAGTATCTTCACCTGACAGACGCACGACGCGCGACGCCGGCCCGGTCAGCGATGACCGGGCCGGCGTTCGTGTGCCACGCGGACCACGACGGGCCGCCCTCAGGGAAGCGCGACGGCCACCGGGCAGGCAGCACGCTCGGCCACCGCGCGGCTCACGGACCCGAGCAGAGTGCCCGCAGCCCGCCTGTTGCGCGACCCGACCACGACCAGCGAGGCGTCGTGCGACGCCTCGACCAACTGCCGTACGGGGTCGCCGCGGCGGTACACCTCGGTCACCACGACCTCGGGGTACTTCTCGCACTGGCCCGCGACTGCCTCCGCGACCACGCGCTCAAGGTCCTCACTGAGATCCGCCTGCTGTTCGTAGGAGCGCAGGTCGAGCACCGAGGAGGCCCGTTCCCGGAGGTCACGATGGGCATGCAGCACCGTCAGTGGTGCGCCGTACACCGAGGCCTGGTGGAAGGCGAACTCGACCGCCGCGCTGGAGGCCTGGGTGCCGTCCACCCCGACCACGACCGGGCCGTGATCGTCGTCCTGGTGCGCTCGCACGACGACGACCGGACAGTGCGCATCCCGGGTCACCTCGCGGCTCACCGAACCGAGCAGCGCGCTGCTGATGGCGCCCCGCCCCCGCGTCCCGAGCACGACGACCGCTGCGGTCTCGGTCGCCTCGACGAGGACCGTGGAGGCATGGCCCGGTACGACAAGCGTGGTCACCGCGAGCTCGGGTGCCACCTGTCGCGCCTCGTGCACGGCGTCCCGCACAAGGCGTCGTCCGATCGACTTCAGCCCTCGTTCCGAAGCGATGATGTCCTCGAAGCGACCCTCGGCCACCGGGAACCCGCACGCGTGCACGACGTTCAGGCTCCGCGACTCACGGGAGGCGAGGCGTGCAGCCCACTCGAGGGCCGCCGCGCTCGCGTCCGAACCATCGACCCCGACCACGACCGATCCGTGCACCAGTGACATCTCCATGCCTCCACCGTCGTCCACGGTGCGGCGTGGGCACAGGGCCGGTCGGACCGGTGGCGGCGGGACGTTGGTCCCTAAAACCGCCGAACAGGTGGACGTGACGTGCAAACAGCTGCCGCACCCGGTAGAAACAAGGGATGGACACCAAGCCGATCCGGGTCTTCCTGCTCGACGACCACGAGGTCGTCCGCCGCGGCCTGCACGACCTGCTCGAGAGCGAGGGCGACATCGAGATCGTCGGCGAGTCCGGCTCGGTCAAGGAGGCGATCGCCCGGATCCCGGCGCTGCGTCCGGACGTCGCGGTGCTCGACGGCCGGCTCCCGGACGGCAGCGGCATCGACGTGTGCCGCGAAGTCCGCTCCATCGACCCGAGCATCAAGGCGCTGATCCTCACCAGCTACGACGACGACGAGGCGCTGTTCGCCGCGATCCTCGCCGGTGCGGCCGGTTACGTGCTCAAGCAGATCGGCGGCAACGACCTGATCGACGGAGTCCGCCGCGTCGCCGCCGGACAGTCCCTGCTCGATCCCGCGCTGACCGCGCGCGTGCTCGAGCGGGTGCGCAAGGGTCCGGCGGCGCACGAGGAGCTGGCCGCGCTCACCGAGCAGGAGCGCAAGATCCTCGCGCTGATCGCCGAGGGCCTGACCAACCGGCAGATCGGCGAGCGGATGTTCCTGGCCGAGAAGACCGTGAAGAACTACGTGTCGAGCATCCTGTCCAAGCTGGGCCTCGAACGGCGCACCCAGGCCGCCGTGCTCGCGTCCAAGCTGATGCGCTGAAGTCCGCGAAGGTCCCGTGCACAACCGGGACCTCCGCCCCCCGAAGTAATGCCGGTCGGCACTCCTGACCGACCCTCTCCCCCGCCGATGCTTGTGGTGTCAGAGATCAACACCCACTGCAGGGATTCCCGACAAGGGGAGGCAACATCATGACAACCATCCACCGCCACCCGGAGCTCGATGTCGCGCACGTCGCGGTCGAGAACGAGGTGGTCACCGGCTCGGCGGCCCGGAAGGCCCTGGCGGTCCTCCGGATCGGCTTCGGGTTCACGTTCTTGTGGGCCTTCTTCGACAAGCTGTTCGCGCTCGGCTTCCACACCGGTTATGACCAGGACGGTGTCCTCGACCGGTTCGGTGACGCGGCGTGGATCAACGGCGGCAGCCCGACCGAGGGCTTCCTGGCGTTCGGCGTCAACCCCGACAGCCCCTTCGCCGGCTTCTTCAACGGCCTGGCCGGCTCGGTCGTCATCGACTGGCTGTTCATGCTCGGCCTGCTCGGCATCGGCACCGCGCTCATCCTGGGCATCGGGATGCGGTTCGCGGCTGTCGCCGGCGCGGCGCTCTACCTGATGATGTACGCCGCGGTCATGGTCCCGGAGAACAACCCGGTCTTCGACGACCACCTGCTCGGCGCGATCACCGTCGTGGTCCTGGCGCTGACGCTGGCCGGCGACACCTGGGGCCTCGGGAAGATGTGGGCCCGGACCCACCTGGTCCGTCGCTACGGGATCCTCCGGTAGCGAGGCACTCGATGACACTCGAAGCTCGAGTCACGGCGACGACCGGCGGGTGGGACGACACCCACAAGCCGATCGTCGTCGGGGTCGACGGATCCGAACGGAACCGCAGCGCCGTGGCCTGGGCCGCAGCTGAGGCCGCGGCGGTCGGTGCCGCGCTGGTCCTCGTCACGGTGACGAAGGACCGGCGTGCCCACGACATGCTCGCCGCCGTCCGTGCCGAGGTCCAGCAGCAGGTCCCCGAGCAACGGGTCGAGGCCGACGTGGTACCCGGCTCGCCGGCGGACGCCCTGCTCGACCGCAGCACTGACGCCCGGATGACGGTGGTCGGCAAGCGCGGTCTCGGCGGCTTCGCCCGGCTGCTGGTCGGGTCCACGTCGATCGCACTGGCCGGACGCTCCGAGGTCCCGGTCACGATCGTCCCGGACGACTGGAAGCAAGCCGACCACGGCGACGACCCGGTGATCGTGGGCGTCGACCCCGAACGCCCCGACGCCGGCCCGATCAGGATCGCGTTCCAGCGGGCCCGGCGCCTGGGCGTGCGGCTCGTCGCGGTGCACGGCTGGGTCACGCCGACCGCCTACTCGTGGGACACCGCGGCGCTGGCCGGCGCCGCGGTCCAGTGGGAGCGGGACGCACATGCGGAGTTCGACACGGTCCTCGAGCTCTGGCGTGAGCGGTTCCCAGATGTCGAGGTCGAGGCGGTGCACTCGCACAGCCACCCGGCCATGGCCGTGCTCGACGCGGCCGAGCATGCCCAGCTCGTGGTCCTCGGCCGCCACACCGACGGCAGGCTCGGCGGATTCCCGTTCGGGTCGGTGACCCGGGCGGTGCTCCACTACTCGGAGTGCCCGGTCATGGTCGTGCCCGTCGACTCCTGAGCATCCCACGATGAACCGTCACTTCCCTCGGCCCGTGCGCCGTGGGAAGTGACGGTTTCCCTGCAGACCTTGGGGAAACGGAGGCCAGCGGGACGTCAGGAGGCGGCCGGGAAGACCGGGACCCGCCACTCGACGATCGTGCCGTGCGGGTCCTCCGGCAGGAGCCTCAGGGTCCCGCCGTGCTCGGTCGCCCGCCGCCGGACGTTGCGCAGGCCGCTCTCGTGCCGGTCCGCGGGCAGCCCGGTGCCGTTGTCGGTGACCCGGAGCAGCACCTGGTCGTCGGCGACCTCGACCTCGACCACGGCCGCGTCCGCCCGGGAGTGCCGCGCCACGTTCGACAGCGCTTCGCGGAGTACGGCGAGCAGCTGCTCCCCCGCCGTCCTGGGCACCGCGCTGTCGACGGGACCCGACGTCCGCACCATCGGCGTGAACCCGAGCACCGGGACGTACTCCTTGACGATGCCGCGCACGTCGGCGCGCAGGGACAGCTCGTGCGCGTGCTGCAGTTCGAAGATCGTCGACCGGATGTCGCGGATCGTCACGTCGAGGTCGGCGACCGCGGCGTCGATCCGCTCCCTGACCTCGTCGCTGACCGCGATCCGACGTGCGCCCTGCAGCTGCAGGCCGGTGGCGAACAGCCGCTGGATCACCAGGTCGTGCAGGTCGCGTGCGATCCGGTCACGGTCCGAGACCAGCATCAGCTCCTGGCGGTCGGAGATGGCCTGGGCCCGGTCCAGCGCCAGTGAGGCCTGGTCGGCGAACGACGCGAGCAGCTCGGCCTCCTCGGTCTCCAGCGTGCCGCGGCCGCCGTCCAGCGCCACCAGCAGCACGCCGTTGGCGGCCAGGTGTGCGCGCAGCGGCACCAGCACGACCGTCCGCTCCGCGCCCTGCGGCACGATCACCACGTCGCCCTCGGTCTCGGCCCGCACGATGTGGTCCTGCAGCGCCTCGACGGTGTCGTGCACGCCGTCGGCCCGCACGCCGTCGGCCGCCGCGACCTCGTGCTGGTCCTCGCCCTTGCGCTGCACGACGGCGACCGCGGAGGCGTCGGAGACCCGGCGGGCACCGATCGCGATCTGCCGCAGCGCGTCGGCGAGCCGGACCGGCGGCTGCAGCGCCTCGGTCACCTGCGCCGACGCCTCGAGCCAGAGCCGGCGCCGCTCGCTCTGCGCGTAGGCGCGGGCGTTCTCCACCACGAACCCGGCCGCGGTGGCGAGCGCCTCGACGAGCAGCTCGTCCTGCTCGGTGAAGTCCTCACCGTCGATCCGGTCGGTGAGGTACAGGTTGCCGAACACTGTCCCGCGGATCCGGACCGGGACGCCGAGGAAGCTTTCCATCGGCGGGTGGTTCGGAGGGAAGCCGAAGGACTTCGGGTGCTCCTGCAGGTGCGCGAGCCGCAACGGCTGCGGGTGGTCGATCAGCAGGCCGAGGATGCCGTGCCCGCGCGGCAGGTCGCCGATCGCCCGGTGCTCCTCCTCGCTGAGGCCGAAGGTGATGAAGTCGACGAGCCCGCCACTGTTGCCGAGCACGCCGAGGGCGCCGTACCTGGCACCGGTGATCTCGCACGCCGAGGCGACGATTCGGTTCAGCACGCTGTGCATGTCCAGGTCCGAGCTGATCGCCACGACCGCGTCGAGCAGCGCCCTGGCGTTGCGGGGCAGCTCGAGCGCATCGTCCGTCGCGGTGTCCACCATGGCGCACAGCCTACAAACGCGCTGCCGGAACGATCCCTGGCGCGAGGCCGCGCGGCCGGTCAGAGGGCACGCCGGACCGGCATCATCGAGCTGCGGGTCCAGTCGCCACCGAGCCGCCGGCCGGTCAGGTCACGCCAGCGCAGCCGGATGTAGAGGTACCTCCGGCCGCCGGCCCACGGCGTCGGGTCCCACCCGGACCGGATCGCGCGCACCTCGTCGGGGTGGTCGACCAGCTCGGCCCGGCCCACCGCCACCACGCTCCAGCCCAGATGCTTCTCGTAGTCGAGATGGTCGATCTCGAAGGCCAGGTCCGTGTTCCAGCCGTAGGTGCCGAGCTCGCTGTACGGCGTGGTGCGGAAGACGATCGCGCCGTCGTGCATCGCGTAGTTCAGCGGCACGATCCTCGGCCCCATCGGCGTGCACATCGCCACCCGGCCGACAAGGCCACCGTCCAGCAGCTCCAGGCACTCGTCGACGGTCAGCTCCACCGGCTCCTCCATCACGCACCTCCTTGGTCCACCTCCATCGTGCGCGGCGAGCGATCCACCTCACAGGGGTCTTAGGTCCCGAGGGCGGGGTCCGTTGCGCCCTTATCCCGCCGCCACCGCGGGACGCACGATGGAGCTACCAGGGCACCGCGGGTGGTGTCCGGATCGGAGAAGCCTCATGGCCACCATGGAACGTATCGTCGTCGGCGGCGACCACACACCCTCGGCTTCGGCCGCGCTGCGCTGGGCCGTCGGCGAGGCGGCGCAGACGGGTGCCTGCGTGTCCGTGGTGCATGCCTTCGACGTGTCCGGACGGGCCGACCTCGCGCTCGAGCGGGACCTCGAACGTGCCCGCCGCGACGCGCGCTACCGAACCCAGTGCTGGGTGATCGAGGTGCTCGGTGAGCTCAGCACCACGGTCCCGGTGATCGTGTCCACCCCGGACGCCTCGGTGCCGGAGGCCCTGACCATCGCGGCGCGGGGTGCCCGGCTCGTGGTGATCGGCCGCCCGCAGCGCGGACACAACGACGACCTGCCCGCGCTGCTCGCCGCGGCGTGCACGTGCCCGGTGATGACGGTGGCCGCCGACGACGTGGCCGTCGCGGTCTGAGCACGCTGGCTCAGCCGGATCCGCCGTTCCCGCTGCGCAGGGCGGGCAGCACCTTCTCGCCGTACGTCCTCAGCATCGTCTCGTAGTTCGGGCCCATGTTGGAGACGTACACCTCGTCGTACCCGGCCTCGACGTACGGCGCGAACGCGTCCAGGTGGCGTTCGACGTCCGGCCCGCACACGGCGGAATCACGGGTCATCTGCTCGGTGACCAGTGACGAGACCTGCTCGAAGTGCTGGGGGCTCGGCAGCACCTGCGCGAGCTCACCGGGCACGCCGGAGTTTGCCCACAGCCGGTGCGCGATCTTCACGCCCTCATCCTCGGTGCCGGCCCAGCAGACCTTGAACCCGGCCTGTGCCGGCTTGCCGCCGGAGCCGTCCTTGAACAGCGAGACCAGCTCCTTGCTCGGCGCGGTGTTGATGTAGCCGTCACCGATCTCGGCGGCCAGCTCGGTCGCCTTCGGTCCGAAGCCGGAGACGAAGATCTCCGGCGGCCGCTCCGGCAGCGTGTAGAGCCGCGCGGTGTCCACGGTGTAGAACGGCCCGCTGTGCGTGACGGTCTCGCCCGTCCAGAGCGCCCGGATGATCGTGACCGCCTCCTCGAGCATCGCGAGGCGCACATCCGCGGTCGGCCAGGCGTCACCGAGGATGTGCTCGTTGAGCGCCTCCCCGGACCCGAGTCCGAGCCGGAACCTGCCGTCGAGCATCACCGCGGACGTGGCGGCGGCCTGCGCGATGATCGCGGGGTTGATCCGCACCGTGGGACAGGTCACCGCGGTCGTCACCGGCAGGTCACAGACCTGCGAGATCGCACCGATCACCGACCACACGAACGCGCTCTGTCCCTGGTTGTCGTTCCACGGGTGGTAGTGGTCGCTGATCCACAGCGCGTCGAACCCGGCCTCCTCGGCCAGCCGCGCCTGCTCCACGAGCTCGCGGGGGGTGAACTCCTCGCTCGAGAGGAAGTAGCCGTACCTCATCCGGGTCTCCTGTCCACGAGATCTCGGGACCCGGTTCCCCCCGCCGCCCGCATCATGCCTGAGTTGTCAGTCAGGCGGTGGAGAGTACGGCGGGCAGGGCGGCTGTCAGCATCGCCAGCAGCTGTTGCTTCGGCAGACCGTGGTGGTCACGGGCCCAGGTCAGCACGACCTCCTCGGTCATCGCACTCCAGCCGCGCGCCATCAACCGGGTCGCAGGGGTGTCCTCCACGCCGAGCACGGCCAGCCCCCCGGGCCCGGCGGCCTCGAAGAGCCGATCGGTCAGTGCCGCACGGGCCTCCTCGTAGATCTCGCGCAGGGCCGGGTTGCCGCTCGCGGCCCCACGGACCAGGGACGAGTAGCCCTCGAAGTTGGCGACCACGTAGTCGACGTACGCCTCCAACGACCCGGCGAGACGCTCGAGCGGATCGCCCTCGGGGCGCGGCGCGGTGACGCGGATGACGTCGTCGGCGGCGCGGCGGACGACCGCGTGGTGGAACTCGTGCTTGCTGCCGAAGTAGTGGTAGAGCAGCCCGCGGGAGACGCCGGCCTCCTCGGCGAGCAGGTCGATCGAGAGCTCGTCCACGCCGCGGGTGGCGAGCATCCGCACGCCGAGGTCGAGCAGCTGCTCGCGGCGGGCGTCGGGGCTGAGCCGGACCCTAGCGGTGGAGACGCGTGCGGTGGACATGGCCGCACCTTACTGAACTCTCGTCAACACCGCTATTGACGCACGTTCAATACCGTGGGTATGTTTCCGGCCATGGATACCCAGCACCGGTCCCCGGCGGCGCCGCCTCTGCCCGGCCACGTGAGCACCTTCGTCGTCGGCGCCGGCTTCGGTGGCCTCGGCATGGCGATCCGGTTGCGCCGGCGCGGCGACCGCGACTTCCTGGTGGTCGACCGCGGCGACGACGTCGGCGGCACCTGGCGCGACAACACCTACCCCGGTGCCGCCTGCGACGTGCCGTCACAGCTCTACTCGTTCTCCTTCGCACCGAACCCCGAGTGGTCACGCTCCTTCTCCCCGCAGCCGGAGATCCAGGCCTACCTGCGCCGGGTCGCCGCGGACGCCGGGGTGCTCGAGAACTTCCGGTTCGGCGTGAGCTTCGAGGACGCCACCTGGGACGCCGAGGCGCAGGTGTGGCGGGTCGGCACCTCGCTCGGCTCCCTGACCGCCGACGTGCTGGTCACCGCGTCCGGGGGCCTGTCCGAGCCGAAGCTTCCCGACATCGACGGGCTCGACTCCTTCGCCGGTGAGGTGTTCCACTCGGCCCGCTGGAACCACGACTACGACCTGACCGGCAAGCGGGTCGCGGTGATCGGCACCGGCGCCTCGGCCATCCAGATCGTGCCCGAGATCGCCGAGCAGGTCTCTCATCTCGACGTCTACCAGCGCACCGCCCCCTGGGTGATGCCACGCCGCGACCGGCCCTACTCCGCGCTCGAGCGGTTCGGGTTCCGGCACCTGCCCGGTCTTCAGCGGCTCTACCGGACCGCCATCTACTGGGGCCGGGAGACGTTCGTGCCCGGGTTCACGGTGAACCCGAAGCTGGCGGCCCCCGCGAAGAAGCTCGCGCTGGCCAACATCGCACGTGCCATCGACGACCCGGTCATGCGCACCGTGGTCACCCCCACCTTCGAGATCGGCTGCAAGCGGATCCTGATCTCCAACGACTGGTACCCCGCACTCACCCGCGCGCACGTCGACCTGGTCACCGACCGCATCGCGAAGGTCACCCCGCGCGGCATCGTCACCACCGACGGAGTGGAGCGTGAGGTGGACGCGCTGGTCGTGGCCACCGGCTTCCACACCACCGAGCAGCCGATCGCCGAGCACATCACCGGTCGCACCGGCGAGACGCTGGCCCAGACCTGGGACCGGGACGGGATGGCCGCCTACAAGGGCACCACCGTGCACGGTTTCCCGAACCTGTTCCAGATCATCGGCCCCAACACCGGCCTCGGCCACTCCAGCATGGTGTTCGTCATCGAGTCGCAGATCGCCTACATCCTCGACGCGCTCGCGACGATGCGCCGCTCCGGCGTGACCGCGCTCGAGCCCAAGCCCACAGCACAGCAGCGGTGGAACACCGACCTGCAACGCCGGCTGCGGCGCAGCGTGTGGAACACCGGCGGGTGCTCGAGCTGGTACCTCGACGAGCATGGCCGGAACACCACCTTGTGGCCGCGGACCACGTTCACGCTCCGGAGGCTGCTCGCCAGGTTCGACACCGAGCAGTACCTCTCCACGGCGCACACCCCGGCCGCCGTACCGACGACCAGGCTGGAGCAGAACGCGTGAGGACCCTCGACGGCAAGGTGGTGGTGATCACCGGCGCCGGCTCCGGCATCGGCCGCGAGCTCGCCCTCGACGCAGCCGCCCGCGGAGCGCTGCTCGCGCTGTCCGACATCGACGAGGTCGGCCTGCTCGAGACCGCCGAGCGCGCGCGCACCCGGGGTGCGCGCGCGGTGCGCACCGACAAGCTGGACGTGAGCGACCGGCCGGCGATGACGGAGTACGCCGCGAGCGTGCGCACGGACCTGGGAACGGTCAACGTCGTGGTCAACAACGCCGGTGTCGCGCTGCACGGGGACGTCGAGGAGATGTCCTACGAGCAGGCCGAGTGGATCATGGGCATCAACTTCTGGGGCGTCGTGCACGGCACCAAGGAGTTCCTCCCGCACCTGATCGCGAGCGGCGACGGCCACGTCGTCAACATCTCCAGCCTGTTCGGGCTGATGGGGATGCCCGGCCAGAGCGCCTACAACGCCTCGAAGTTCGCGGTGCGTGGCTTCACCGAGGCGCTGCGTGAGGAGATGCTGGTCGCCAAGCACCCGGTGCAGGTCTCCTGCGTGCATCCGGGAGGAATCAGGACCGCGATCGCGCGCAACGCACGGACCACCGCCGGGCACGACCAGGCGCAGGTGGCGGAGTTCTTCGACAAGCGGCTCGCGCGGACCTCCGCGCAGACGGCCGCCCGGGTGATCATCGACGGTGTGCTGGCGGACAAGCCGCGGATCCTGGTAGGCACCGACGCGAAGCTGCTCGACGCGTGGGTTCGGCTGGTGGGCGCGCGCCACCAGAAGCTGGTGGCGAGGATCGCCGGGCGGCTCGCGCCGGCCCCCGCACGCTCCGGCCGGACGAGTTAGGACCACCGGCCAACGGGTAACACCGGCCATGGCGAAGACAGGTATCGAGCACGAGTATCCCGGCGCCGCCGCGGACGCCCCGGGGGACATTCCGGCCCGCGGCTGGTGGCAGGTCTCCAAGCGGGCCTGGAAGGAGTCGAAGACCGACCAGGTCCCGCTGCTCGCCGCCGGCGTGGCCTTCTTCTCGTTCCTCTCACTGTTCCCGGCAATGATCGCCGCGGTGATGGTCTACGGCCTCGTCGCCGACCCGAAGACCGTGGCCGAGCAGGCCAAGCAGCTGACCGAGGCGCTGCCCAAGGACGCCGCGTCGCTGATCACCGGCCAGATGCAGGCCATCATCGACACGCCGCAGCAGTCGCTGGGCCTGGGCCTGGCGATCGCCTTGGTGCTCGCACTGTGGAGCGCGTCCGGCGGCGTCGGCAACGTGATCACCGCGATCAACGTGGCCTACGACGAGGAGGAGACCCGCGGCTTCGTGAAGCGCAAGCTGCTCGCGCTCGGGTTCACCCTCGGGGCGATCGTGTTCGCGGTGGTGGCCATCGTGCTGATCGCGGTGACCCCCGTCCTGCTGGACCAGTTCATCCCCGACGGCGCACTGCGCCTGCTGCTCGAGGTGGCTCGGTGGGTCGGCCTGCTGCTCGCGGTGATGGTCGCGCTCGCGGTGCTCTACCGGTTCGCGCCCGCCCGCGACGCACCCCGGCTGGCGTGGGTCTCCGTGGGCGCCGTGGTGTCCACCGTGATCTGGTTGCTCGCCAGCCTCGGCTTCTCGTTGTACGTCGACAACTTCGGCAGCTACGGAAAGACCTACGGTGCGCTCGCGGGGGTCGTGGTGCTCCTGCTGTGGTTGTGGATCACCGCGTTCGTCGTACTCCTCGGCGCCGAGATCAACGCCGAGTCCGAGCAGCAGACCGTCGAGGACACCACCACCGGCGCCCCCCGGCCGCTCGGCACACGCAATGCCGTCAAGGCCGACACGATGCCCGGCGAGGACTCCGAGGAGGGAGTCGCCCGCCAGCGGGAACGCGCCGACAACAACCCGTGAACGGCGACCCGCTCAGCCTGCGCGGAGAAGGCATGCCGCGAAGAGGCGCGGGTACGACACCGGCTCACCACCACACGATGGAGGAAGAATGACGACACCGTACGAGACCGGAAGTCCTGCCTCCACCGGCCCCGGGACCGACCCGGACGCCAAGGAGCCGGACGCCAAGGAGAAGGCCAAGCAGACCGCGGGGACCGCCGCGGACGAGAGCCGGCACGTGGCCGACGTCGCCAAGGACGAGGCGCAGAACGTGACCGCCGAGGCCAAGCAGCAGGCACAGGGCCTGGTCGACGAGGCGCTCTCCCAGGTCGACGAGCAGTCGCGCACCCAGCGGGACCGGCTGGTCGACACGCTGCGCACGTTCAGCGACGACCTCGAGCAGATGGCCTCCCAGGGTGGCCGGTCCGGAATCGCGACCGACCTGACCCGGCAGGTGGCCGGCAAGACCCGTGACCTCACCTCCCGGATCGACGGCCGCGAGCCGCGCGAGCTGCTCGACGAGGTCCGTGACTTCGCCCGCCGCAAGCCAGGCATGTTCCTGCTCGGTGCCGTCGCCGCCGGCGTGGTCGCCGGACGGGTGACCCGCGGCGCCAAGGACGCGAAGAGCAGCGACCACGGGACCCGGCCTGTCTACGACGACCCGCGGGGAACCACGACCGGCCAGCCCACCGCGGGCACCGGCTACCCGGTCACCGACCCCGGATACCCGCCCGGCGACCCCGCCTACCCGCCGCCCGGCGCCCCGCTGACCGACACGCCGTTCCCGGACGACCCGACCCGCCGGGGTGCGCTGTGACTTCGTTCGACACCCCGCCGCCCACGAGTGGGAGCCAGGACGCCTCCGGCGACGGTCGCTCGGTGGGTGACATCGTCGGCGACATCGCCAAGGACATGTCCACCCTGGTCCGCCAGGAGCTCGACCTCGCCAAGACCGAGCTCAAGCAGGAGGCCACCCGCGTCGGCAAGGGCGCCGGGATGCTCGGCGGGGCAGGCCTGGCCGGGTACCTGACGGTCCTCTTCCTGTCCTTCTTCTTGATGTTCGTCCTCGCCGACTGGTTCGACGACCTGAAGTGGGCGGCCCTGGTGGTCGCCGTGCTGTGGGGCATCGTCGCCGCCGTGCTCGCGATGACCGGCAAGAAGGAGATCAAGCAGGCGAACCCGCAGCTGCCGACGACACAGCGAACCCTGAAGGAGGATGTCCAATGGGCCAAGGAACAGAAGAACAGCTGACCACGAACATCGAGCGCACCAGGCAGGACCTGTCGCGTGACCTCGACGCGCTGCACGACCGGGTGAGCCCGCACCAGGTGATGGAACGCCGCAAGGCGGCGACCAGGAGCAGGCTGCACTCGCTCAAGGAGAAGGTGATGGGCACCGCGCACGAGGCCAGGCACAGCGCCTCGTCCACCGGCAGCAGCATCACCGATACCGCCTCCGGTGCCGCTGACTCCGTGTCCGGTACGGCCCACGACGCCGTGGGGACGCTCGAGCACAAGACCGAGGGCAACCCGCTCGCCGCCGGCCTGATCGCGTTCGGCACCGGTGTGCTGATCTCCTCGCTGGTTCCGGCCAGTGACAAGGAGCAGCAGGCCTCGCAGCGGCTCGTGGACGAGGCCAAGGAGCACGGCTCGCCGGTGATGGACGAGGCGAGGTCGGCCGGACAGCAGATGGGCGCCGACCTCAAGGAGCACGCCACCGAGGCGGCCCAGGAGGTGAGGGCCACGGCCCAGGACTCCACCGAGCACGTCAAGGCCGAAGGTGAGGCCTCGGCCCAGCACGTCAAGGACGACGCGCAGCAGAAGATGTAGCGCCGAGACGGGTCAGAGCATCCGGTGGCGCGGCATCTCCCGGTCGGCGGACGGGAACGCGGCCTCGAGCTCCTGGTTCCAGGCGACCGTCTCGAGGCGACGATGCGCCGCCCAGACGCCGATCGCGCACCACAGCAACACACACACCAACAGCACGACCGTCATGGCCCCAGAACCCCTCGGATGAAACGAGCCCCGGCGTCAGCGCGGGGGCATCCCCACGTCTGACCGTACGCCGGCCACGCTCCGGCCGAGGCCTTTCCGTAGATCAGGGCCGCGGCGGGTCAGGGGCGCGGCGGGTCAGGGGCGCGGCGGGTCAGGGGCGCGGTGGGTCGACGTTGACCGTTGGTGTCGCACCACCCGCCCGGGCGATCACCGCGACGGACGGCTCGTCGGTGGGGTTGCTCTCGCGGTGCACGGTGAACGCCGGCACGTGCACGAAGTCACCGGCGTGCGCGTCGACGTACCCCTCGTAGCCCTCGAACTCCAGCCTCAGCACGCCGGACACGACGTACAGGCTCGTCTGGTTGCGGTCGTGGTGGTGCCAGCCGGACACCGCGCCCGGCGCCGTCTCCACCTGGCCTGCCCACAGCGTCTCGACCTCGAAGGCGCGGGTGCGGAGCATGCCCGGGGTGGGGTCGGCGGGGTCCATGTCGGCCCTGGTGAACACGCGTACCGGCTCGCTCATCCGCCCAGTCTGCCCGAAGCTGCCGTCCGGGACGCCGGGGAGTCCCTACACTGCACGGGTGAGCGACGTGCGCGTGGTCTTCAGCAAGTGGGGTGCACGCCCGCACTGGGAGTACGACGCGGTCCGGCTTGGCGCGGACGAGAACGGCACCTGGCTCGGGGTGCCTTCGGGCACCCGGCTCTCGCGCCCCGGAGCCGACTTCTGCACCGAGCCGGCGTTCGTGGTGCTGGTGCCAGAAGCCGCCCCGTTCACGGCCAGCTTCTACGCGGACCTCCCGTCAGGTGACGTCTCGTCGGCGCCTGCCTGGTCGGTCGAGACGTACGTCGACATCACCACGCCCCCGGTCTGGGACGGCCGCACCGTCCGGTTGGTCGACCTCGACCTCGACGTGGTCAAGGGCCGCACCGGCCGGGTCTGGGTCGACGACGAGGACGAGTTCGCCGACCACCGGACCCGGTTCGGCTACCCCGACGCGGTCGTGCGGATGGCACTCTCCTCCTGCGAGTCGGTGCGGCTCGCGGTCGAGTCCGGGCACCCGCCGTACGACGGACGCGCACGCGCCCATTGGCTCGGTGAGCTCGAAGCCGCCATGATGAGATCGTGAACGACATGAACCCCGTGGCGCGCGAGCTGACCGTCTACGGCGAGGTCCAGGGCGTGTTCTTCCGGGACGGCATCCGGCGTGAGGCCGAGCACCTCGGCGTGACCGGCTGGGTGGAGAACGCGCCGGACGGGACGGTCGTGGCCTACTTCGAGGGGCCGGCCGACGCCGTGGAGAAGCTGGTGAAGTGGTCCCACGACGGGCCCACGAAGGCCCGCGTCGACCGGGTCGCGGTCACCGAGTGCACGCCCGCCGGCACGGCCGAGTTCCGCGTGCGCGGCTGAGCGACCCTGCGATGGCGCTCGCGGTCTGCCTGCTCTTCGACGCCCGGACCGACGCGGCCGTCCGCTCGCTCTGGCAGCGGCTCGAGGACGCCGGCGTGCCCACGCTGCTCAGCCACACCCACGGCAAGCACGTCCCGCACCTGTCCTACGCGGTGCTGCGCTCGTTCGACGTGGACGCGGTGCGCGAGGCGATGGACCTGCTGCCCGACGAGGGCCCGATGACGCTGCACTTCGACGCCCTCGGGATGTTCCGCCGCAGCCGCTCGTGGCTCGTGCCGGCGGTCACCAGCGACATCGCGGCCCGCCAGGAGCGGGTGGTCCAGGCGGTCGAGTCCACCGGCGCGGACGTGCACCGGCACTACCTGCCCGGCGTGTGGGTGCCGCACTGCACCGTGGCACCCCGGATCCGGCTCGACGAGCTGCCGAAGCTGGCCGCCCTCGTCTACGACGTGCTCCCGCTGGTGAGCACCGTGGAGGCCGCGGCACTGGTCGACAGCAGCACCGGCGACCGGTGGCCCCTGACCCGGATCCCCTGACCGTTCGGTCGCCGCCCGCACTCACCCTCGCCCGGTCAGACCTTCTCCCTCTTCACCGCACGGGCACGCAGCGGTCCGACCAGCCGTGGCCCGGCCAGCCGGTCCTCGAGGCGGCGCACCTCCCGCTTGAGCGGCTGGGCGATGTACTCCCCCAGGATCACGCCCGAGGCCAGTGAGATCGCGATCGCGGCCGCCGTGGCCATCGACAGCATCCCGAAGGTGTCCCCCGCCGCCATCTGGGACAGCGCGCGGTAGATCGACAGCCCGGGAAGCAGCGGCACGATCCCGGAGACCACGATGACCAACGGCGGCACCCGGATCCGCCCCGCGACCGAGTAGCTGACAATGCCGATCGCGACTGCGGCGGCCGCGGCAGCCCACGCACGGCCGAACCCCTGGGCCTCGACAAAGTAGAAGATCACCTCGCCGAAGGCACCGACCAGCCCGATCGGCACCAGCGCCCGGATCGGTGAGTACGACGCGAACGCGAACGCCGCCGCGCACAGCGCCGCACCGGCCGTCATCACCGGCAGGTCCGAGAGCAGGGCAGCGCCGGGGACCAGCGCCATCTCCACGTCGAGCATCTTCGCGACGGTCAGGCCACCGCTGACGCCGGCGATGATCCCCGCGGTGGCGAGCATCGCCTCGAGCAGTCGCGCACCGGCGGTGATGTAGTAGCCGGTCAGCGCGTCCTGCACCGCTCCCATGAACCCGACCCCGGCCAGCAGCATGATGATCGAGGCGGTGACCACCAGCGACGGGTCGACCGGCACCTCGGTCGCGGCGACACCGGCGGCCAGCAGCGTGGCCAGCAGCCCGCCGGCGACCTGCTGGTAGAACGCGGGCAGCCGGCGTCGCGACATCGCGCGCTGCAGGATGTCGATGCCGGCCGCGGCGCAGAACGCGATCAGCGTGACGATCCAGTCGCCACCGATCAGCAGCGCGACCCCGAGTCCGGTGTACCCCCAACCTACGGTGACCGCCCAGCGTGGCAGCCGGTGACCGGAGGACACGATCTTCGCCAGCCGGCTGCGGGCCTCGTCGCGGTCGATGTCACCACGGATCACCTCCTGGATGATCAGGTCGACGTTGGTCAGGTCCTCGTAGTCGATGTCGCGGTGCTTGACGTTGCGGACCTGGATCATCGCCGGCTCGTCGTAGCTCGGCTGGTGGCTCATCGACAGCGCGGTGAAGGTGACGTCCACGTCGACCGGACGGAGTCCCGCCGCGTGCGCGATGGAGAGCATCGTCGCGGCCACGTCCGCGGCACCGGCGCCCGAGGACAGCAGCACCTCGCCGATCCGCAGGGCGAGGTCGAGCGTCTTGTAGATGTCTCTGCTCTCGGTCACGTCGCCATTGTGTCGAGTGGCCCGCGAGGCTCGTCACGGCGGTCCGTCGTACCCGGCGAAGCGGCGGGGAATCTTTCGGACTCGACCGGTCAAAACAGCCTGAACCCACCGTTGGTTGAGAAATCAACAGCAGCGGAAGTAAAGCGGTGGGGGTAGGTTCGGTGCCAGTCACACCGCGCGGTCCCCAGCGCCCGGGTGGGATCTCTGAACAGGTTCTGCGTTACGCATGCAGGGCGGCACTGCACCAGGATGCGGGCGAGGGGGCCGCGCGGTATCACGCCGGTCGCGCCGGCAGCAGCACCGTGCGGGTGACGTGCACCGCCATCGCCACGAAGACGAGCAGCCACGCGACGAACGCGACCCACAGCCCGACCCGGCCGATCAGCTCCACGAGCGGCAGATCGTCGGCCTCGCCGAGGTAGATCCCGGCCACCGCGTACATGCCGAGCGGGAAGATCACGCTCCACCAGGTCGGCTCGTAGACGAGCGGCACCCGCCTCCGCACGTGCCGCCACCAGCCGACCGCGACGAGAACCGGGATCAGCCAGGTCGCGAACGCCCAGAAGACGACCGCGAGACCGGCGATCAGGTCGCGGGTGACCGCGACCATCGGCGCGTCGGCCATCTCCACGATCCGCGCCCCGGCCAGGACGGTGATCGCGAGCGCGCCCATCGACACGAAGTACGGCGGGGTCAGCTCCTCCGGCTCGAGCGGATAGAGCATCAGCCGCAGGGACACGAAGATCGCCGCCGCGACGTAGAGGAAGACTCCGACCGACCAGGAGACCACCGCGACCAGCGCGAGCTCGGGGCGCCCGGCGGCGAAGATCGGCTCGATCGCAGCGGCGGCCACCACGATCGACTGGCTGGCCACCACCCAGATGAACCAGGTGCCGTTGGCCGCCGCCACCACGGGTCGTTCGTCGCGACCGAGCACGGCGGTCCACGGCACGACGTAACCGAGGACGAGCCACGCCAGCCCGGACAGCACGAGCAGCACCGCCGTGACGTGGTGGAAGCCCTCCGCACCGAGCCGGACACCGAGCACGTTCGTGCCGGCCACGAACGTGAAGAAGCCGAACCCACGGGCCGGGTCGGTGAAGTCCTCGACCACCAGGTGTCGGAAGCTGACGAACCGCCACACGGTCAGCCAGACCAGCATCATGAACGCGATGCCGCACAGCCACAGCATCACCAGCGACAGGACGTCGAACCCTTCGAGCATCAG
>DASSBE010000057.1:0-4096 GCA_035699065.1 Nocardioidaceae bacterium | reverse complement strand
CCGAACGCGGATCCTCCGCGATCCGCAACCGCGGCGAGCCCACTCGCTCACACCCGAGCGAGCGCGGCCTGGATGGCACTGATCTTCTTCGCAGTGGTCCTGGTGCTGCTGTTGATCTTCATCGTCCAGAACACCGCAACCGTGCCGATCAACTACCTTGGCGCCACCGGTCACCTGCCCATTTCGGTCGCGATGCTGCTCTCCGCGGTCGGCGGGGTGCTGCTCGCTGCCAGCGCCGGCACCATGCGGATCATCCAGCTGCGCCGTCGTCTGCGTCGTAGCGAGCACGACCGTGGTCGAAGCGAGCTTCGGTCTCACCGGTGACCGCGCCGTCCGGTTAAGGCTCGATCGGGGCGTTCGAACTGCCCGCTGGCACGGAGATCGGTGTCGGGTACGCCGGCAGGACACGTGGTGTCTACCGCGATTGGCGGCGCGCGGAGAGTGCCACGCTCGCCTCGAGGGCGGCCCAGCCGAGGGCAGCGCCCGCGATCTTGGGGCGTTGCGTGGGCGGCACGGTCCGGCCGAACCAGACCGCGTCGCTTGCGTCGGAGATCACACGCGCGGTGCTGAGCATGGTCATGGCTCGGCCGGCCGGCGCGGCCATCAGGCACAGCGCCAGGACGGCGTCGCGTACTCCGATCGAGCGGATCAGTGCTGCGGTCGCTGGTGGCACGGTGCCATCGGGTGCGCGCAGCCGGGCGGGTCGTGCGAGCAGGGAGGGTGCCACCGTGAGTGCGGTGCCGTACGCGGCGGTTGCGGCCGCCACGATCCGCACGAGACGGTCGGATCGGGTCATCAGATCACCTTCCAGGATGCGCGGGGTGGCATCGGCGTACCCGAGGGGCGTGAGCGGTAATCCGCCGATGCCCGATGCATTGATTCCAGCGTTGCGGGCACGGGCCGAGGTGAGATCGTCCCGCGCCGTGCCGCCGGGTTCGGTCTCGGTCCGAAGTGGCCGGGGGAGTCACCACCGCAGCGAAGGAGTCGTTGAACCATGTCCGAGGAGAAGACCAACATCGAGGCCCAGCAGGCCTTCGGCGAAGCCATCAACACCGGCACCTTGGACTTCGAGGGGGTCGTCGCCGCAGACGTGGTCGATCACGACCCGGCGCCGGACCAGGGTCCTGGCCCGCAGGGCTACCGGGAGATGTTCACCCAGATGCGCACCGCCTTCCCGGATCTGCACATCGAGGTCGAGCACATGACCGCGACGGATCACGACGTCGCGTTCGCCTACACGATCTCCGGCACCAATGAGGGGCCGTTCCAGGGCAATCCCGCCACGGGCAGGAAGGTCAGCGTGCGGGGGGTCCAGATCGGGCGGTTCGCCGAGGGCAAGCTCGTCGAGCGTTGGGGCAGCAGTGACCAGCTCGGCATCATGACCCAACTCGGGCTGGTCGAGGCATGAGGCATCGGCGATGAGGATCGTGCAGGGACTTGCTGCGGGGCTCGCGGCTGGCGCCGCCGGTACGACGGCACTCAACGCGGCGACCTACCTCGACATGGTGGTCCGGGGCCGTGCGGCGAGCAGCACGCCGGAGAAGACGGTCAAGAAGCTCGCCGCCCATGCCCACCTCACGATTCCCGGGGACCAGGAGAGCCGAGGCAACCGCGTCTCCGGACTGGGCCCGCTGACCGGGATCGCCACCGGCGCCGGGGTCGGCGGACTGCTGGGCATCACCCGAGCGGTTGGCTTCACGCCGAGCGTTCCGGTGGCGGGCCTGCTGGTCGCGGGGACCGCGATGGGAGCCACCGACACCTCGATGGCGACGCTCGGCATCACCGATCCCAAGACCTGGAGCGCCACGGACTGGCTCAGCGACGTCATCCCCCACCTTGCCTACGGACTCGTCACCGCCTGGGTCCTCGCAGGGCTCGACCGCCGCAGCCGACCAGCTCTCTGACACCCGATGGACGGCTGCTGTCCCCGAGCCGTCGTACGCCCGCGGGCAACCAAGCCATCCACTGCATCTTCCCGCCGAGGTGGCATCCTGCGAGTGGAAGGACTCACTGACGCACTGTCACGACCAGGCTGACTCACTGGCGGGCGGCCTCGAGAAGGGACGGTAGCGGTGGACGTCTCGGCGCTGGTCTGGGGCCTGACGATCGCAGCGAT
The DNA here is from genome assembly GCA_035699065.1 of Nocardioidaceae bacterium. Taxonomy (GTDB): domain Bacteria; phylum Actinomycetota; class Actinomycetes; order Propionibacteriales; family Nocardioidaceae; genus Nocardioides_C. The sequence continues at coordinate 1,980 of DASSBE010000057.1, read as the reverse complement.
CGTCGGGCTGCTGCTGTTCGACTTCTTCTTCCACGTCCGCAAGGCCCACGTGCCGACGCTGCGCGAGGCGGCGATCTGGTCGGCGCTGTACGTCGGCATCGCGGTGCTCTTCGGCCTCGGCGTGCTCGCCCTCGGCGGAGGAACGCCGGGCTCGGAGTACTTCGCCGGCTACGTCACCGAGAAGGCGCTCTCGGTCGACAACCTGTTCGTCTTCCTCATCATCATGGGCAGCTTCCGGGTGCCGCGCGAGGACCAGCAGAAGGTGTTGCTGTTCGGGATCGTGTTCGCGCTCCTCGCCCGCACCGGGTTCATCTTCCTCGGCGCCGCGTTGATCAACTCCTTCGCCTGGGTCTTCTACCTCTTCGGACTGATCCTGCTGCTCACCGCGGGCAACATGCTCAAGCCCGACGGCGAGGAGTCCCACACCGACGACAACGTCGTGGTCCGGCTGGCCCGAAAGGTGATCCACACGACCGATCACTACGACGGCGACAAGCTGTTCACCCTCCACGAGGGCAAGCGGGCGATGACCCCGATGTTGCTCGTGATGGTGGCGATCGGCGGCACCGACATCCTGTTCGCGCTCGACTCGATCCCGGCGATCTTCGGGCTGACCCAGGACACCTACCTGGTCTTCACCGCGGTTGCGTTCTCCCTGCTGGGCCTGCGGCAGCTGTTCTTCCTCATCGAAGGACTGTTGGACCGCCTCATCTACCTCTCCTACGGGCTTGCAGCCATCCTCGCCTTCATCGGCGTCAAACTGGTGCTGCACGCGCTGCACGAGAACAACGTCCCGTTCATCAACGACGGCCAGCCCATCCCTGTGGTCGAGATCAGCACCGGGTTGTCCCTGGGCGTGATCCTCGGCGTCCTCGCTGTGACCGTCGTCGCCTCCCTCTTCAGCCGGGCCGGCAAGGCGCAGAACGCGATCGCCAACGCCCGCCGGCATGCGACGGCGTACCTGGACTCGGAGTACACCCACGACCCGGCTGAGCGCGAACGCATCTTCGGGTTGCTCCTCGCCGAGCGCGACCAGGTCATCGCCCTGGGGCCGAAGTATCGAGACAAGGTCCGCGACGAGCCCGCCCTCATGGCCCTGCTCGAGCGGGCCAGCCGCAGCCACGAGGCCGCGGTCGAACGCGGCGAGGCAACAGCGGCCGGGGCACCCAAACTCATCCCGCCACGTTCCTGAGACGCTGCGAGTCGAGCCCCGTCCGGAGCCATCGGCGAGATCGCTGGCCTGATGATCGGGGCCGCTTTGGGGTTGAGCAACGGCTGGACCATCGCCCTCTCGGTCGCGGATCGGCATGATGATCGCTCTCGCCGCCGCGTTCGTCGCCGCCTACCCCGTCAACCGCTACCTGCTCCAGCGCGGCAAGGTGCACGCCCTGACAGAGCAGTTCGCCGGAGTCCTTCGGCGCAATTGCCGGCACTGGGACCCGGCAGGTGTTGGACGTCTGATGGCGTTTTCACCGGTCCGCCCATGGGTACCTGCCGACTCAACGAACGCACCGTCGACGACGAGGATCGAAGCGTGTGACATCACAGGAGAACAGCGTTGAGCGACCTCACCGAAGACCTGGGGCGCGCGGCCCACGGTGATCGGCGCGCGTTCGCCCGCGTCTACGACAGCACCTCGCCGTGCGCCTATCGGTTGGCGTTGTGCATCGCTCATGATCGCGAGCTCGCCCAACGCCTGGTGGTCGACTCCTACTGCGAGGCCTGGCGCACGGCGGCCGAGAACCGCACCTCCGGGATGTCGGTGCGCGCCTGGCTCATGGAGATCGTTCACCGCAGGGCGCGCGCGAGCCTGACCCCGGATCCTTGACATCCAGGTGCTCCCGTTCGAGCACCGGCGGGGAACCTGTGTGGTGTTCGTCGCTTCTTGATCGACCCGCCGGCCGAACCGAGAGGGTCCAGCCGATCCAGCACACCCCTGGCGTGGGCCAGGACGGGTGAGTCGCCCGTGGCCGAGACCAC
>DASSBE010000056.1:0-56343 GCA_035699065.1 Nocardioidaceae bacterium | reverse complement strand
ACCCGCGGGTTCATCTCGATCACGATCAGCCGGCCGTCGGTCGGGTCGACCGCGAACTGGATGTTGCAGCCGCCGGTGTCGACCCCGACCGAGCGGATGATGCCGATCGACAGGTCGCGCATCTTCTGGTACTCGCGGTCGGTCAGCGTCATCGCCGGCGCGACCGTGATCGAGTCGCCGGTGTGCACCCCCATCGGGTCCAGGTTCTCGATGGAGCAGATGATCACCACGTTGTCGGCCATGTCGCGCATGACCTCGAGCTCGTACTCCTTCCAGCCGATGATCGACTCCTCGAGGAGCACCTCGGTTGTCGGGCTGGCGGCCAGGCCGGCGCCGGCGATCCGGTGCAGGTCCTGCTCGTCGTAGGCCATCCCCGAGCCGGTGCCGCCCATCGTGAAGCTCGGCCGGACCACCATCGGGTAGCCGAGCTCGTCCGCGGCCGCGACGCAGTCGTCCATCGTGTGGCAGATCACCGAGCGCGCCGTCTCGCCGCCGAGCTCCTCGACGATCTTCTTGAACGACTCGCGGTTCTCACCGCGCTCGATCGCGTCGATGCTGGCGCCGATCAGCTCGACGCCGTACTTCTCCAGCACGCCGGCCCGGTCCAGGTCCATCGCGGCGTTCAGCGCGGTCTGCCCGCCGAGCGTGGCAAGCAGCGCGTCGGGACGCTCCTTGTCGATCACCTTCTCCACGAACTCCGCGGTGATCGGCTCGATGTAGGTGGCGTCGGCGAACTCCGGGTCGGTCATGATCGTCGCCGGGTTGGAGTTCACCAGGATCACGCGCAGGCCCTCGGCCTTCAGCACGCGACAGGCCTGGGTGCCGGAGTAGTCGAACTCGCAGGCCTGGCCGATGATGATCGGGCCCGACCCGATCACCAGCACCGACTCGATGTCTGTCCGCTTCGGCATTACGCGCCCTCCAGGTGGTTCTGCTTGGGGCCGGAACAGCACACATGTGCTGTTGTGGCACGTTCACGGCCGAAAGACGTGCTGGAACAGCACACATGTGCAGTTGTTGTCATCGGGCGTCCTCTCCGGCCGGGCTGGTGGGTTCGGCGTCCGCCGCGCCGCGATCGCTCATCAGTTCGACGAAGCGGTCGAAGAGGTAGGCGGCATCGTGCGGGCCGGCGGCAGCCTCGGGGTGGTACTGCACCGAGAAGGACTTCAACCTGCCGTCGTCGTCCCGGAGCTCGAGGCCCTCGACCACGTCGTCGTTGAGGCAGACGTGCGACACGGTCGCGTTGCCGTACGGCGTCCGGGTGCTCGCGTCCACGGGGGCGTCGACCGCGAACCCGTGGTTGTGCGCGGTGACCTCCACCTTGCCCGTCGTACGGTCCATCACCGGCTGGTTGATGCCGCGGTGACCGTACTTCAGCTTGTAGGTGCCGAAGCCGAGTGCGCGGCCGAACAACTGGTTGCCGAAGCAGATACCGAAGTAGGGAATGTCGCGTTCCAGGACCGCCTGCAGCAGCGCGATCTCGTGGGTGGTGGCCGCCGGGTCGCCGGGGCCGTTGGAGAAGAACACGCCGTCCGGCTCCACGGTGAGGACCTCCTCGAGAGTGGACAGCGCCGGCATCACGTGCACCTCGATGCCGCGCTCGGCCAGCATTCGCGGGGTGTTCGCCTTGATGCCGAGGTCGATTGCCGCCACCGTGAACCGCCGTTCCCCGACGGCCGGCACGACGTAGGTCGTGTTCGTGCTCACCTCGCCGGCCAGCGCGGCGCCGGTCATCTGCGCGGCGTCGAGCACCCGCCGCTTCAGTGCCTCCGGGTCGGTCTCGGTGGTGGAGATCCCGACCCGCATCGCGCCGCGCTCACGCAGGTGCCGGGTCAGCGCCCGGGTGTCGATGCCGCTGATCCCGACCACGCCCTGGTCGCGCAGCTCGTCGTCGAGGGTGCGCACCGAACGCCAGTTGGACGGGATCCGGGCCGGGTCACGGACGACGTACCCGCTGACCCAGATCTTGCGCGACTCCGGGTCCTCGTCGTTGATGCCGGTGTTGCCGACGTGCGGTGCGGTCATCACCACGACCTGGCGGTGGTACGACGGGTCGGTCAACGTCTCCTGGTAGCCCGACATGCCGGTGGAGAACACAGCCTCGCCGAAGGTCTCGCCCACGGCGCCGAACGACTCGCCGTGGAAGGCGCGGCCGTCCTCGAGCACCAGGATCGCTGGCTGGGGGGTAATCATGCGGTGTGCTCCTTGGCGATCTTGCTGATCGAGCGGATCCATCTGTTGTGTGCCTCCGTCACCGACTTGTCAGCGTGTGCGTCCCCCAGGGAGGCACCATCCCCTGACACGGCGGAGAGTCGGAAGCCGGTGTCCAGAACGTAGTCGCCGTGCTGCCAGGTCACGACGAGCAGTCCGTGCGGTGGGACGACCTTCCCGGCGATGCCCTGGTCGTGCCGGGCACCGCGCATTGCGTCGGCGGGGATCCGGAAGCTGCCTGCCAGCCGGACGACGTCGAGTCCTTCCTCGGACAGGGACAGGCGGGTGGTGCTGCGAGCCCCGAGCCCGCGCGCGACGACCCGGTCCAGCCAGTCGCCGGCGATGGTCGTCCCGAAGTAGCGGGCGCCTGCCTGCAGCCGCGCCTCGGGCAGCTCGGCGACCGGTGGGACCGGCACCAGCGCCGGCAGGTCATGCTTGGTGGCCCGCTTGCGCCAGCCGTGCCACATCCCGAAGTAGGCCAGCAACAACAGCGCGAACAAGATCACGACCGGGACCGCAGCCCTCATGCCAGCTTCCCGTCCAGGACGGTCGGCCTGCCGTGCAGGAACGTCGCGACGACCTTGCCGGGCAGCTCGCGGCCCGCGTACGGGGTGTTCCTTGACAGCGACGCGGTCTCCGTGGCGTCCACGACGTGGCGGTGGGCCGGGTCGTAGAGCACCAGGTTCGCCGGGGCGCCCTGCTCGACCGGATGACCGTGGTGGGCCAGGCGGCCGATCCGGGCGGGCCGGTAGGACATCCGCTCGGCCACCGCGGCCCAGTCCATCAGGCCGGTGTCGACCATGGTCTCCTGCACGATCGACAGCGCGGTCTCGAGCCCGAGCATCCCGAACGCGGCGGCCTGCCACTCGCAGTCCTTGTCCTCGTGCGGGTGCGGGGCGTGGTCGGTGGCGACCACGTCGATGGTCCCGTCGGCCAACCCCTGGCGCAGCGCCTCGACGTCGGACGCCGAGCGCAGCGGCGGGTTGACCTTGTAGATCGGGTCGTAGGTGGCGGCCATCTCGTCGGTCAGCAGCAGGTGATGGGGGCACGCCTCGGCCGTGACCTTCCAGCCGTTGCCCTTGGCCCAGCGGATCAGGTCGACCGACCCGGCCGTGGAGACGTGGCAGACGTGCAGCCGGGAGTCGACGTGGGCGGCGAGCAGGCAGTCGCGGGCGATGATCGCCTCCTCGGCGACGGCCGGCCAGCCGCGCAGGCCGAGCCGGCCCGAGAGCTCGCACTCGTTCATCTGCGCCTCCTCGGTCAGCCGCGGCTCCTGGGAGTGCTGAGCGATCACACCGTCGAAGGCCTTGACGTACTCCAGCGCCCGGCGCATCAGCACCGCGTCGGAGACACACTTGCCGTCGTCGGAGAACACCCGCACCCGCGCGGCGGAGTCGGCCATCGCACCGAGCTCGGCCAGCCGTTCCCCGCCGAGCCCGACGGTGACCGCGCCGACCGGGAACACGTCGCAGTGCCCGGCCTCGCGGCCGAGCCGCCAGACCTGCTCCACGACTCCGGCCGTGTCCGCGACCGGGTCGGTGTTGGCCATCGCGTGCACCGCGGTGAACCCGCCGAGCGCGGCGGCTTGGGTGCCGGTCTCGACGGTCTCCGCGTCCTCGCGGCCGGGCTCCCGCAGGTGGGTGTGCAGGTCGACGAGCCCGGGCAGCACGACCAGCCCGTCGGCGTCGACCACCTCGGCGCCCGGTGCCTCCAGATCGTTCCTGGTCTCGGTGATCCGGCCGTCCTCGAGCAGCAGGTCGGTCGGCGCAGCACCGAGCACGCGGGCGTTCTTGATCAGGTACGTGGTGCTCATGCCGCTCCTCCGTCGATGGTTGCCTCCGTGGCCGCGACATCCCCCAGGTCCGTCGTACCGCCGAGCGCCGACTCGTTGCCGGACAACAGGAGGTAGAGCACCGCCATCCGCACCGCGACTCCGTTGGTGACCTGCTCGACGATCACCGACCGGTGGGAGTCGGCCACATCGGCGGTGATCTCCATGCCGCGGATCATCGGGCCGGGGTGCATCACCAGCGTGTGGTCCTGCAGGGTTCCCATCCGACGCGAGTCCATGCCGTAGCGCCGGGAGTACTCGCGGGCGCTCGGGAAGAACCCTCCGCCCTTCAGGTTCATCCGCTCCCGCTGCACGCGCAGCATCATCACCGCGTCGGCCTTGGGGAGTACGGCGTCCACGTCGTAGGAGGTCTCGACGCCCCAGCCCTCCACGCCGACCGGCAGCAGCGTCGGGGGGGCGACGAGGGTGACCTCGGCGCCCAACGTCTTGAGCAGCAGCGCGTTCGAGCGAGCGACCCGGGAGTGCAGCACGTCGCCCACGATCACGATCCGGCGACCGTCGAGGCTGCCGAGGTGTCGTGTCATCGTGAACGCGTCGAGCAGCGCCTGGGTCGGGTGCTCGTGGGTGCCGTCGCCGGCGTTGACCACACTGGAGCGCACCCAGCCGGAGTTCGCGAGCAGGTGCGGCGCGCCCGAGGCCCAGTGCCGGATCACGACGGCGTCGGCGCCCATCGCCTCCAGGGTCAGCGCGGTGTCCTTCAGGCTCTCGCCCTTGGACAGGCTCGAGCCCTTGGCGGCGAAGTTGATCACGTCCGCGCTGAGCCGCTTGGCGGCTGCCTCGAACGAGATCCGGGTGCGGGTGGAGTCCTCGAAGAACAGGTTGACCACGGTCCGGCCGCGCAGCGCGGGGAGCTTCTTGATCGGCCGGTCCGCCAGGGAGCGCAGCTCCTCGGCGGTCTCGAGCACCAGCTCGGCGTCGGAGCGGGTCAGGTCGGCGGCGCTCAGCAGGTGACGCTTCATCGGGTGGCCTCCACGTCGTGGGTCGAGCCCGCCGGGACGCCGGCGATGGTGACCGAGTCGACGTCGTCGAACTCCGCCAGCCGCACCTTCACCGACTCCACCAGCGACGTGGGCAGGTTCTTGCCGACGAAGTCGGCGCGGATCGGGAGCTCGCGGTGTCCCCGGTCGACGAGGACCGCGAGCCGGACCGTCGCCGGCCGGCCGACGTCGTTCATCGCGTCGAGCGCGGCGCGGATCGTGCGCCCGGAGAAGAGCACGTCGTCGACCAGGACGACCACTTTGCCGTCGATCCCCGCGCTCGGGATCTGGGTGGGCAGCAGGGTCCGGGCCGGCCGCATCCGCAGGTCGTCGCGGTACATCGTGATGTCCAGCGAGCCGACCGGGATGTCGATTCCCTCGACGGCGGCGATCTTCTCGGCGACCCGGCGGGCCAGCGGGACGCCGCGGGTCGGGATCCCGAGCAGCACCAGGTCGTGCGGACCCTTGTTGCGTTCGAGGATCTCGTGGGCGATGCGGGTGAGTGCGCGGGAGATGTCGCGCGCGTCGAGGACTACGCGTCCTTCGTGGGTGGCCCTCGGGTCAGGCGCCGGGGCGGATGCTGCGTCGGCAGGCATGAATGCCAGACCTCCTTCTCCGCCTCACAGGACGGCTCGTTAAAGGATGTCGATCGTGCACAGGCTACCAGCCCGGCCGGTGGTTGTTCAGCCGAGTCTCCCGAGCGCGTCCTCCACGGCCCGGTGGAACGTCGGGTAGGCGTAGATCATCGACCGCAGCGTGTCGGTCGGGACCTCGGCGTGCACCGCGGTGGTGAGCATCGAGAGCACCTCTCCCCCGGCGGGTCCGGCCGCCGTGGCGCCGACGAGCACACCGCGGGCGGCGTCCTCGACGAGCTTGACCAGGCCGTCGTTGCCGGGGCCGTGGATCCACCCGCGCGTCGAGTCCGGCAGGCTCGTGGTGGCCACCCGGACCTCGAGCCCGCTCTCGCGGGCCTGCTGCTCGGTCACGCCGACCGAGCCGACCTCGGGATCGGTGAAGGTGACCCGCGGCACCGCCCGGTAGCCGGCCGCGGGCCCGTCCTGGCCGAGGATGTCGCGCACGGCGATCCCCGCCTGGTACATCGAGATGTGCGTGAAGCCGCCCTTGCCGGTGATGTCGCCGATCGCCCAGAGCCCCTCGGCTGCCCGCAGCCGGCCGTCGACCTCGACCGACCGGGCGGCCGGGTCCAGGCCGACGGTGTCGAGGCCGAGGTCGGCCAGGTTGGTACGCCGCCCGGCGGCCACCAGCAGCTTGTCGGCGTGCAATCGCTGTCCATCCAGGGCCACGGTGAACCGTCCCTCGTCGTACGACACCGAGCTGATCTTGGTCCCCGTGAGGACCTGGATCCCCTCCCGGGCGAAGACGTCGGCGACCAGCCGGCTGGCCTCCGGCTCCTCCGGTGCGAGGATCCGGTCGGCGACCTCGAGCAGGCTGACCTGCACCCCGAACCGGGAGAACGCCTGGCACAGCTCGGCGCCGATCGCGCCACCGCCGATCACGATCAGCGTCTCCGGCAGCTCGGTGAGGGCCACCGCGTCCCGGTTCGTCCAGTACGGCGTGTCCGCCAGCCCGTCGATGGGGGGCACGGCCGGCTCGGTGCCGGTGTTGAGCACGACGCCGGTGCGGGCGGCGAAGCTCTGTTCGCCGACCGCGACGGTCCGCTCGCCCGCCAGCCGGGCGTGGCCGCGCACGAACCTGACGCCCGCCTTCTCCAGCCGGTCGACGGCGACCGTGTCATCCCAGTTGTCGGTCGCCTCGCCGGCGATCCGCTCCGCGACGGATGCCCAGCCCGGGGTGACGGTGCTGTCACCGGCCATCCCCGGGATCCTGCGTCCCTCGGCGAGCAGGTCGGCCGCACGGACCATCATCTTGCTCGGGATACAACCGAAGTAGGGGCACTCACCCCCGACCAGGCGTTCGTCCACGCCGACGACCTCGAGACCGGCCTGCGCCAGCCGGGTCGCCACTGCCTCGCCGCCGGGACCGAGCCCGACCACCACCACGTCCACGTCGTTGGCCATGGCCCACGATGGCACAGGTGGTCCTCAGGCGGACAGGGCCGGCTTGTTCCGGACGATGTTTCCGAGCACGCCGTTGACGAACGCCGGGGACTCGTCCGTGGACAGGTCGCGGACCAGGCCTAGGGCCTCGCTGACCGCGACCGCGTCGGGCACCTCGTCGACGTACAGCACCTCGAAGACGCCGAGCCGGAGCACGTTGCGGTCCACGGTCGGCATCCGGTCGAGCGTCCAGCCCTGGGAGTAGGACGCGAGCAGGTCGTCGATCCGGGCGATGTGCTCGGCGACGCCGCGGACCAGGGTGGAGGTGTACTCGTGCACCGGCGGGTCGGCCACTCTCACCCGCTCCTCGAGCAGGTCGACGGGCATCAGGTCACGCGTGTCGCACTCGAAGAGGATGTCGAGTGCGCGCTTGCGGGCCTTGGTGCGGGCTGCCATCAGGAGGTGACGCGACCCAGGTAGCTGCTGTCGCGGGTGTCGACCTTGACCTTCTCGCCGGTGGTGATGAACAGCGGGACGCTGATCTCGTGGCCGGTCTCGAGCCGGGCGGGCTTGGTGCCGCCGGTGGAGCGGTCACCCTGCAGGCCCGGCTCGGTGTACTCGACGAGCAGCTCGACCGAGGCGGGGAGCTCGATGTAGAGCACCCGGCCGTCGTTGGTGGCGACGATCGCCTCCTGGTTCTCGAGCATGAAGTTCTGCGCCTGACCGACGATCTCCGGGGAGACCTCGAGCTGGTCGTAGGTGGCGGTGTCCATGAACACGTAGGAGGTGCCGTCGTTGTAGAGGTACTGCATGGTGCGCTTGTCGACGTTGGCGACCTCGACCTTGACGTCGGCGTTGAACGTCTTGTCGACGGTCTTGCCCGACTCGATGTTCTTCAGCTTGGTGCGCACGACTGCACCGCCCTTGCCGGGCTTGTGGTGCTGGAACCAGATCACGGACCAGAGCTGTCCGTCGAGGTTGAGAACCATGCCGTTCTTGAGGTCGTTGGTCGTCGCCATGCGCGTCTAGTCCTGCTCTTTCGTCGGGGGCAGCGGCCAAGTCTAACGACACGGTGAGCGGCCGAAGAAATCCCGCCGGCTCCCTCTCGGCCGGCTCACCGCCCAGCTGTAGTTTCATCAAGGTATGACGTCGAACGCGCACTTCCCACGATGCGGACGCCATGGGAAGTGCAGGCTTCCCTACAGACCTTGATGAAACTACGTCCCGGGGGCTCAGCGCGAGATCTCGGCGTATGCCGCGGTCAGCAGGGCGGGGTCCGGCGCCTGCAGGATCGTCGGCCGCGCCAGACCCTCGAGTACGACGAACCGCAGCTGGTCGCCGCGCGCCTTCTTGTCGACCTTCATCGCGTCGTGCAGCTGGGGCCACACGCCGCCCTGGTAGGAGATCGGAAGCCCCACCAGCTCGAGGATCGACCGGTGCCGCTCGGCCGTGGCCTCGTCGAGCCGTCCCGCGAGCCGGGCCAGCTCGGCGACGTACATCATCCCGATCGCCACCGCGGCACCGTGCCGGAACTTGTACCGCTCGACCCGCTCGACGGCGTGCCCGAACGTGTGCCCGTAGTTGAGGACCTCCCGGCCCGGGTGCCCGCCGAGCCCGCCGGTCTCCTTGAGGTCGCCCTCGACCACCCCGATCTTGACCCGGATCGCGCGCTCGACCAGCTCACGCAGCACGCTGGAGCCGGCCGTGGTGGCGGCGACCGGGTCCCGCTCGATGATGTCGAGGATCACCGGGTCCGCGACGAACCCGCACTTGACGACCTCGGCCAGGCCGCTGATCAGCTCGTTGCGCGGCAAGGTGTCCAGGGCGGCCAGGTCGCAGAGCACGCCGGCGGGCTCGTGGAAGGCGCCGACCAGGTTCTTGCCCTCGGTGGTGTTCATCCCGGTCTTCCCGCCGACCGCGGCGTCGACCATGCCGAGCAGCGTGGTGGGCATGTGCACCACCTTCACGCCGCGCAGCCAGGTGGCCGCGACGAACCCGCCGATGTCGGTGGTCGCCCCGCCGCCGACGGTGACCACGGCGTCGGAGCGGGTGAAGCCGGTCTGTCCCAGAACCTGCCAGCAGAACGAGGCGACCGGCGCCAGCTTGGCCTCCTCGCCGTCGGGGATCTCGATCGCGTGGGCGTCGTAGCCCTGCTCGGACAGGTCGAGCCGGATGGCCTCACCGGTGGCGGCGAGCGCGCGGGGGTGGATCACCGCGACCTGGCGTACCTCCTCGCCGAGCATCGCGGGCAGCTCCCCGAGCAGGCCGCCGCCGATGACCACGTCGTACGGCGCGGCGCTCCCCACGTGCAACCGGCTCAGGTCACTCATCCCGCTCCTCCATCGCCTCTGCGTGCTCTGCGTCCTCGACCGCCCGGCGCACCTCGTCGGCCACCTCCTGCGGCGTCCGGCCGTCGGTGGCCACGGTGATCCCGGCGACCTCGCGGTAGACCGGCAGCCGTTCGTCGAGCAGGCCCTTGATCCGGGCCCGGACGTTGCCGAGCAGCAGCGGACGCGCGGATCCGAGCCCGACCCGTTTCACGGCATCCGACAGGCCGACCTCGAGGAACACCACGCGATGCCCGCGCAGGGCGGCGCGGGTCTCGTCGTCGAGCACCGCCCCCCCGCCGAGCGCCAGCACCCCGTCGTGCTCACCCAGCGCGGACCTCACCGAGGTGCGCTCGAGGTCGCGGAAGTACTTCTCGCCGGCGTCGACGAAGATGTCGGAGATCGACCGGCCGTCCGCGGCTTCGACGTCGCCGTCTGTGTCCCGGACGGTCAGGCCCCAGCCGGTGGCGAGCAGCTGTGCCACGGTCGTCTTGCCGGCCCCCATCGGGCCGACCAGGACCGCCCGCGGCCGCCGTGCACCGCTCACGCGAACCTCAACGAGGACAGGTAGCCCTCCACGTTCCGGCTGGTCTCGCGCACCGAGTCGCCGCCGAACTTCTCCAGCGCCACGTCGGCCAGCACCAGGGCCACCATCGCCTCGGCGACGATCCCGGCGGCCGGGACCGCGCACACGTCGGAGCGCTGGTGGTGGGCGACGGCTTCCTCGCCGGTGGCCACGTCGATCGTCCGCAACGCCCGCGGCACGGTCGCGATCGGCTTCATCGCCGCGCGCACCCGCAGCACCTCGCCCGTGGACATGCCGCCCTCGGTGCCCCCGGAGCGGCCGGAGGTACGTCGGATGCCCTCCTCGGTCCGCACGATCTCGTCATGCGCCTTCGAGCCGGGGTCCGCGGCGAGGTCGAACCCGTCGCCGACCTCGACGCCCTTGATCGCCTGGATCCCCATCAGGGCACCTGCCAGCCGGGCGTCGAGCCGCCGGTCCCAGTGCACGTGCGAGCCGAGGCCCGGTGGCAGACCGTGGACGACCACCTCGACCACGCCACCGAGGGTGTCGCCGTCCTTGTGTGCCTGGTCGATCTCGGCCACCATCGCCTTGCTCGCGTCCGGGTCCAGGCAGCGCACCGGATCCTCGTCGAGCCGCGCGACGTCGCGCGGCCCGGGAACCGACCCGTAGGGCGCCCGGGCCGAACCGATCGCGACCACGTGGGACACCACGTGGGCACCGAGCGCCTGCTCCAGGAACTTCATCGCGACCGCGCCCAGGGCGACCCGGGCGGCGGTCTCCCGTGCGGAGGCGCGTTCCAGGATCGGCCGGGCCTCGTCGAAGTCGTACTTCTGCATCCCGACCAGGTCGGCGTGCCCCGGCCGGGGACGGGTCAACGCGGCGTTGCGGGCCAGCGCCTCGAGCTCCGCCTCGTCGACCGGGTCGGCGGACATCACCTTGTCCCACTTGGGCCACTCGCTGTTGCCGACCCGGATCGCGATCGGGCTGCCCAGGGTGCGACCGTGCCGGAGGCCGCCGATGATGTCGACCTCGTCGGCCTCGAACTTCATCCGGGCGCCGCGGCCGTAGCCGAGTCGGCGCCGAGCGAGGGCCTCGACGATGTCGCCCGACGTCACCGAGACGTGGGCGGGGAGCCCTTCGAGCAGGGCGACGAGGGCAGGTCCGTGGGACTCGCCCGCAGTGAGCCAGCGCAGCATGGCGGACAGTCTTTCACGGTGCGCTCAGCGCCCGGTCACGCGTACCACGCAGCGACGTAGGGCCCGGCCACGACCCCGACCAGCGCGCCGACGAGCATGAACGGCCCGAACGGGTAGGCCTTGCGGTCCACGATCCGCAGCAGCGAGAGCAGCAGCCCGCCGACCCCGCCGACCAGGAAACCGGCGTAGACGCCGGTGAGCAGCTCGGACCAGCCGAGGTAGCCCAGGGCGATTCCCAGCACCCCGGACAGCCGGACGTCGCCGTAGCCCATGCCACGCGGGTAGATGAACCACAGCGCGAAGAAGGTGCCTCCGGCGACCAGCCAGCCCCAGCCCGCGGTGACCAGCGGGTGCCAGTCCCCCTCCGCCCAGGCCGAGACCAGGCAGAGCGCGACGACGGCCATATAGGTCGGCGCGATCAGCTTGGTCGGCAACAACCGGGTGCGCCAGTCGATCACCGCGAGCGCGACACCGACCGGCGCCAGGAACAGCAGGAACGACAGCTCCGGGCCCCAGCCGACCCGGCCACCGATCAGGGCGGCGACCACGCCGGTCGCCACCGAGGCGCGGGTGCGCAGTCCCCGGCGGCGGGCGATGTCGGCGTAGAGCTCCTTCGGCTCCTCGACCCGGGGCGCCTCGACCCGGGGCGCCTCGGCGGCGGCCTGCTCCGGCCGCTCGTCGGAGGAACGGATGCCCCCAGTCTCGTCGGTGGGCGGCTGCTGCACGGGCTCCGGCTCCGGGATCCGTCCGATCAGGGCCGGCACCAGCATGCCCGCGACCAGGCCGTACAGGCCCGTCGCGATCGCGGTGTCGAGGAACCATGCCTGCGCGCTCATGGTGCGAGAGCCTAGTCGCCGACGCCCTTCGCGGGTGGGTTTCCGGCGTGTGGTGCCGGAGAACCACCCGTCAAGCGAGCGCGTTCCGCGAGGGCTCGCGCTCCGGCGACACGCATCACCTCCAGCGGAGCCTCGCGAAGGCCGGTCATCAGCGTGAACTGGCCTCCGGCCTGGTGCACGAGCAGGTCCAGCCCGGAGACCAGGGTCCGGCCCTGTTCCAAGGCGAACCCGGCCAGCGGAGTCGGCCACGGGTCGTAGACCACGTCGAACACGACCGGTGCCCGGCCGGCCATCGCCAGCACGTCGGCGTTCTGTGCCGCGGCCGGGATCGTGGAGACGACGATGTCGGCGGCACCGGTCGCTGTGCCGAAAGGGCGGACGTCGACCGTGGGCGCGGCGGGATGCCGTCCGGCGGCGGCGAGGGCGTCCCGGGCGCGCACGGGATCGCGCACCACCAGAGTCACGTGTTCACAGCCGAGGTCGGCCAGCGCGAGCAGTGTCGAGGTCGCCGTCGCCCCGCCGCCGAGAACCAGCGCGGTGTGCAGCGGTCCGCGGACTTGTTCCCGGATCGCGGCGACGGCACCGGGGATGTCGGTGTTGTGTCCGACCAGCCGCCCGTCGTCGATGACCAGCGTGTTCACGGCACCCGCCTGGCGCGCGCGCTCGGTGACCTCGTCCAGCAGCGGCATCACGGTGCGCTTCAGCGGCATCGTCAGGGACAGGCCGCGCCAGGCGGCGCCGAGACGTGCCACGAAACCGGCGAGGTCGTGCTCGCCGACGTCGTAGGCGTCGTAGGACCAGTCCAGGCCGACCGCGTCGTAGCCGGCGCGGTGCAGGACCGGGGACAGCGAGTGCGCGATGGGCCTGCCCAGCACCGCGCACCGGCGTTGCTGCTCGATGGTCATCGCCGGGTCAGCAGTTTTCGGACTGTGCGCACCAGGCGTCGAACTCCGCCTTGTTCTTCAGGTGCTCCTGGTAGCTCTCGGCGAACTTGGTCTCGCCCGTGTCGGGGTTGGTGGTGACGAAGTACAGCCACGAGCCGTCGGCCGGGTTCAGCGCGGCCCGGATCGCCTTCTCGCCCGGCGCCATGATCGGGGTCGGCGGCAGGCCGGGCTGTTTGTAGGTGTTGTACGGCGAGTCCACGTCGCGGTCGTCGTCACTGGTCCCGACCTTCCCGTCGCGGCCCACGGCGTAGTGCACCGTGGAGTCGAACTGCAGCGGCATCGGCTTGTCGAGGCGGTTGTAGATCACCCGGCTGACCTTGGCGAAGTCCTTGTCGAAGCGCGCCTCGGCCTGCACCAGGCTGGCGACCACCATCACGTCGTGCGGGCTGACCCCGAGCTCGGCCGCCCCACCCTTCAGGTCGAGCGTCTTCGCGGCCTGCTCGAAACGGCTGACCATCATGGCCAGGATCGACTGCGGGGTGGCGTTCGGCCGGATCTGGTAGGTCGCGGGGAACAGGTACCCCTCGGGCTCGCCCCCGGCGTACGACGGAAGCCCGATCGACGCGGGCCGGGCGAGCACCTTGTTGAACTGCTTGGCGGTGAAGTCGGTCTTCTTCGCGAGATGCCCGACGATCTGGTCCACGGTCCATCCCTCGGGGAAGGTGAGCGTGTTCTGCAGCATGTTGTCGGGGTCGACGAGCACGTCGAGCGCGTCCTCGGCCGACATCTGGTGCTTCATCTCGTAGAAGCCGACCTGGATGCCGCGCGACTCCGGGTTGTCGACGGCGGCCTCGGTGAACGCCTCCTGGCTCTTCACCACGTCCTTGTCGACCAGCGTGGCGGCGATGTCGGAGGCCGCGTCACCCTTCTTGACCTCGACCACCACCGAGCCGGTGCCGGGCCCGGCGTAGTCCTCGGGAGGGCTGAACCGGCTCTCGAGCGCGGCCATGCCGGCGGTGACGGCGAAGTAGGCGCCGCCGACCAGGACCGCCAGCGCGACCAGCACGGCGAGGCAGCCACCGATCCGGCGTCGCGGCCTGCGCGGCTTGCGGCGTTCGTCCTCGTGTCCGAGGTCCAGCCCTAGGTCGCTCAACTGCGCTCACTCATCTACTCGGGGTCGAGGGTCTCGCCGGGCGCAGTCCCCGAGCTGCGTTCCGTGTCGAGTGCATTTTGCAGGATTACGACCGCAGCCGCCTGATCCACGACGGCGCGCCGCTTCTGACCTTTCTTGCCCTGTCCCCGTAGTACAGCCTCTGCGGTCACCGTACTCAACCGCTCGTCGCACAGCCGCACCGCGACCGGTGCCACGGCATCACGCAGCTCGCCGGCGAACCCGCGGACCTTCGCGGCGGCCGGTCCCTCCCCCCCGGAGAGCGACCGGGGCAGCCCGACGACCACCTCGACGACCTCGAGCTCGGTGACGAGGGCCCGGATCCGGGCGAGGTCCCCTGGCCCGCGGCGCACCGTCTCCACCGGGGTGGCGAGCATCCCCGACGGGTCGGACTGCGCGATGCCGATCCGGGCGTCGCCGACGTCCACGCCGAGCCGCACCCCGAACCTCATCGGCGCCGCCCTCGCACCCGCGGGTGTCCCAACGGCACCGCTCAGGCCCGTCCGGCGGTGACCGCCCGGCCGACCTCGTGCTCGACCTCGCGCAGCGCCTGGTCGGCGTTGGCGACGTCGGCGCCGCCGCCCTGCGCCACGTCGTCCTTCCCGCCGCCGCTTCCCCCGAGCACGCCCGCCGCGACCTTGACCAGGGCGTTCGCGGAGACTCCCCACGCGCGCGCCTCGTCGTTGACCGCGACGACCACGGCAGGCTTGCCGCCGGACGACCCGATGATCGCGACCACGCTGGGCTGTCCGGTCGGCATCCGGCCCCGGACGTCGAGGGCCAGCTTGCGGACGTCACCGGCCCCGGCACCGTCCGCGCGGTGGCCGACGAAGTTGACCCCGAACACGTCGGTGGGGCTCGTGGCCAGGTCCCCGGCCGCCGCGAGCAGCTGGCTGACCCGGACGCGTTCGATCTCCTTCTCGGCCGTCCGCAGCCGCTCGACCATGTCGTGGACCCGCTCCGGCAGCTCGTCGGGGCGCACCTTCAGCGCCTCGCTCAGCTGCGCGACCAGGACGTGCTCGCGCGCCAGGAACCGGTAGGCGTCGCCTCCGACGAGCGCCTCCACCCGGCGTACTCCGGAGCCGATCGAGGACTCGCCGAGCAGCTTGATCACGCCGAGCTGTCCGGAACGGCCCGCGTGCGTGCCGCCGCAGAGCTCGCGCGCCCAGTCGCCGACCGAGATCACCCGCACCTCGTTGCCGTACTTCTCCCCGAACAGCGCCATCGCCCCGGACCTGCGGGCCTCCTCCTGGCTCATGATCTCGGCGTGCACCGCAAGGTCCGCCAGCACCAGGTCGTTGACCCGAGCCTCGACGTCGACCATTGCGGAGGCCGGCACGGCGCCGCTGGCGGAGAAGTCGAACCGGAACCTGCCCGGGGCGTTCTCCGAGCCGGCCTGGGTCGCGGTGTCGCCGAGCGCCTCGCGGAACGCCTTGTGCACCATGTGGGTGGCGGTGTGCGCACGGCTGATCGACTTGCGACGCTCGATGTCGACCAGTGCCTGGGCCTGCTGGCCGAGGGTCACCTCGCCGGAGAGAACCCGGGCCCGGTGCACGATCAGTCCGGTGATCGGCGACTGCACGTCGAGCACCTGAATGCGGGCACCGTTCCCGAGCTCGAGGACGCCGTGGTCCGCGAGCTGGCCGCCGCCCTCGGCGTAGAACGGCGTCCGGTCCAGCACCAGCTCGACCTCGTCACCCTCGCGCGCGGCCTGCGCCACCCCGGTGCCGGTGACGATGCCGCGCACGGTCGCCTCGGAGACCACCTCGTGGTAGCCGGTGAACTCCACCGCGCGGCCGATGTCGTCGGCGACCTCGCGGTAGGCGCCGGCATCGGCGTGCTGCCCCTTCTTCGCCTTCGCGTCCGCCTTCGCCCGGTCGCGCTGCTCGCTCATCAGCCGCCGGAAACCCTCCTGGTCGACCACGAGCCCCTGCTCGGCGGCCATCTCCAGCGTCAGGTCGATCGGGAAGCCGTAGGTGTCGTGCAGCGAGAACGCCTTGGCCCCGGACAGCTGCTGGCTCCCGGCCGACTTCGCCTCCTCCGCGGCCAGGTCGAAGATCGTGGTGCCGGTCCGCAGCGTCTGCCGGAAGGCGTCCTCCTCGGCGTAGGCGATGGTGGAGATCCGCTCCCAGTCGCTCTCGAGCTCGGGGTAGGACAGCTTCATCTTGTCGCGGCTGACCGGCAGCAGCTCGGGCAGCGTGCGTTCCTCGACGCCCAGCAGCCGCATCGAGCGGACCGCCCGGCGCAACAGTCGGCGCAGCACGTAGCCGCGCCCCTCGTTGCCCGGGGTGACCCCGTCGCTGATCAGCATCATCCCGCTGCGCACGTGGTCCGCGACGACCCGCAGCAGCACGTCGTCGTTCGCGCCGCGTTCACCACCCCTGCGGTACTGCTTTCCTGCGAGCTCGGCGGCTCGGTCCAGCACCGGCGCGACCTCGTCGATCTCGTAGATGCTGCCCTTGCCCTGCAGCAGCATCGCCATCCGCTCGAGGCCCATGCCGGTGTCGATGTTCTTCTGGGGCAGGTCTCCGAGGATCGGGTAGGCGTCCTTGCCGCCGCCGCCCTCGCCGCGGATGTTCTGCATGAACACGAGGTTCCAGAACTCCATGTAGCGGTCGCCGGCGTCCTCGATGGGTCCCTCGGGGCCGTACTCGGGGCCGCGGTCCAGGAAGATCTCGGAGTCGGGTCCGCACGGTCCGGGAATGCCCATGGACCAGTAGTTCTCGGCCATCCCGAGGCGGTGGATCCGGTCGTCGCGGAGGCCGGCGATCTGCTTCCACAGCGCTACCGACTCGTCGTCGTTCTCGTAGACGGACACGTGCAGGCGGCCCTCGTCCAGCCCGAAGCCACCGTCGGCCTGGGGCTTGGTGGCCAGGTCCCAGGCGTGCTCGATGGCGCCCGCCTTGAAGTAGTCGCCGAACGAGAAGTTCCCGCACATCTGGAAGAAGGTGCCGTGCCGGTCGGTCTTGCCGACCTCCTCGATGTCGTTGGTGCGCACACACTTCTGCACACTGACCGCGCGCTGGTACGGCGAGGTCTCCTGGCCCAGGAAGTACGGCACGAACGGCACCATGCCGGCGTTGACGAACAGCAGGTTCGGGTCGTCGAGCAGCAGGGATGCTGAGGGGACCACCTGGTGCTCGCGTGCTTCGAAGTGCGCGATAAACCGTCGGCGGATCTCCGCGGTGTCCATCAGCTGTTGCCCTCTCGTGTGTCTGAGTTGTCAGGGTGCAGTGCCCCCGGAGGGGCCACGGGCCCTGACAGCTCGGGAATCAGGTGCAGACCGAGGCGCTCGCGCAAGTCGTTTTCCCTGGTGGCCATCTCGGTGCGGACCTCGTCGTGGATCAGGTGGGCGCCCAGCGACAGCCCGGCCAGCCGGTCGCGCAACCCCTCCGGCGTGAGCGCCTCGGCGGCCCGGCGGGCCTTGGTCAGCACGTAGACGCCGGTCGTCGCTCCCGCGACGAACCATAGGGTGCGGCTCACGCTGCCGCCCGGTCGGCCCGGTCGGCCCGCTCGGTCCGGTCGGTCCGGTCGGCACGGCGGGCGTTGCGGCGGCGCTGCTTGCGGGCCCGTCGGATCTCCCGGCGGATCTCGAAGGCGATCCGGTTCCGGCTCTCCGCGGACAGCGCCCGGCGTACGCCGTACGCGAAGGAGACGACCTTGACCAACGGCTCGCCGAGCGTCGCGGACAGCACCATCCGGTTCGGCACCCGCGGCGGGTCGTCGTCGAGCTCCGAGCCGACGGTGGTGATCAGGTACTCGGCCCGGGGTACGACGGGCGGGGCGGACGCAGCCCCGCCGGCGGCCTCGAGCTGTTCGAGGCGGGCGCGCAGTGTCTCCACGTCGGCGCGTGCCGCGGCCAGCTCGCGCTGCGTGCGACGGCGGCCCGAGACGACGACGCCCAGCAGCACGCACACCGCGGCGAGCAGCACTGCCGCGACCCCGCCGAGAGCCGCCAGAAGTCCCGTTTCCATAGCAGGTGACCCTACCGTGCTGCCCCGGAGCCACCCGGTGGTGCGGGGGTCACTTCCCGCCGCGGACCATCTTGCGGATCCGGTCCCAGCGCTCCTTGAGGCCGGCCTCGGCGCCCAGGGTGGTGGGCTGGTAGTAGGTCGCGTCCAGGACGACGTCGGGGGCGTACTGCTGCTCGGCGATCCCGAACGGCTGGTCGTGGACGTACTGGTAGCCCTTGCCGTGACCGAGCCTCTTCGAGCCTTGGTAGTGGGCGTCGCGCAGGTGCGAGGGCACGGGCCCGATCTTCCCGGAGCGGACGTCCTCGCTGGCTGCGCCGATCGCCTTGATCACGGCGTTCGACTTGGGCGCGAGGGCCAGCGCGATCGTGGCCTGGGCGAGGTTCAGCCGGCCCTCGGGCATGCCGATCAGCTGCACCGCCTGGGCCGCGGCGACGGCCGTGGTCAGGGCGGTCGGGTCGGCGAGCCCGATGTCCTCGCTGGCCAGGATCACCAGCCGGCGGGCGATGAAGCGGGGGTCCTCGCCGGCCTCGACCATCCGGGCCAGGTAGTGCAGCGCCGCGTCGGCGTCGGAGCCGCGGATGGACTTGATGAAGGCGCTGACCACGTCGTAGTGCTGGTCTCCCTGCCGGTCGTAGCGCACCGCCGCCCGGTCCACCGCGGTCTCGGTCGCCTCGAGGGTGATCACGGCTGCCTGGGTGGTCCCGGTCCCGGAGCCGGTCACCGCTCCCGCAGCGGCCTCGAGGTAGGTCAGCGCCCGGCGCGCGTCGCCACCGGCGAGGCGCACCAGGTGCTCGCGCGCATTTTCCTCCAGGCTCACCGCGCCGGCGTACCCGCGCGGGTCGGCGAGCGCCTGCGCGACCACGCCGCGGATGTCGTCGTCGGTCAGCGGCTCGAGCGTGAGCAGCAGGGACCGGGACAGCAACGGCGAGATGACCGAGAAGAACGGGTTCTCCGTGGTGGCGGCGACGAGGGTCACCCAGCGGTTCTCGACACCCGGAAGCAGCGCGTCCTGTTGTGCCTTGGTGAACCGGTGCACCTCGTCGACGAACAGCACGGTCTCCCGGCCGCCGCGGGCGAGCTCCGCCCGGGCGGCGTCGATGGCGGCCCGGACCTCTTTGACCCCGGCCGCGACCGCGGAGACCTCCACGAACCGGCGGTTGGTCTGCTGGCTGACGATCGAGGCGATGGTGGTCTTCCCGGTGCCCGGAGGCCCCCACAGCAGCAGCGACATCGGCTGGTCACCCTCGATCAGCCGGCGCAGGGGCGAGCCGGTCGCGAGCAGGTGCTGCTGGCCGACCAGCTCGTCCAGCGTCCGCGGCCGCATCCGCACCGCGAGCGGCGCCGACGCATGGGTGTTCCCCGCCAGGGTCCCCCCGCCCGTCGTACCCGGCGCGCCGTGCGAGGCACGCGAGCCGCCGTCCGACGTACCGGCGTCGCCACCCATCTCGAAAAGCCCGTCCACGCCGGAAACCTTACGTGTGCCCCCTCCCCTCCCGTTCAGGGAAGGGGTCAGCGGGTGGCGGTGCCGTCGCCCTTGGGGTCGTCGGAGATCCGGTCGCCGATCAGCTTGGCGGAGGACGCCTTGTGCGTCTCGAGGTCGGTGTAGCTCGCGGCGTACCCGGGCTTGCTGAGGTCCTCCGTGCTCGGGACCGCGCCCGAGATCGGAGTGCCGTGCTGGTCCACGCCGAGTGCGCTGAGCGTGATCGGGCTGGTCGGCATGGCACCGAACTCCCCTGCGAAGTGGCAGGCCACCTTGTGCCGCGCCCCGATCTGCAGCAGCGGCGGCTCCTGCTTCGCGCAGATGTCCTGCGCCATCCAGCAGCGGGTCCGGAACCGGCAGCCGGAGGGCGGGTTGACCGGGCTGGGTACGTCGCCCTCGAGGCGGATCCGCTCACGACGACCACCCACGGCAGCCTGCTTCACGTCGGGAACCGCGGAGAGCAGCGCCTGGGTGTACGGGTGGTGCGGCCGGGCGTAGAGGGTCTCCCGGTCGGAGATCTCCACGATCTTGCCGAGGTACATCACCGCGACCTCGGGGCAGAAGTGCCGGACCACGGCGAGGTCGTGGGCGATGAACAGGAACGCGATGTTGAACTCCTTCTGCACGTCCTGCAGAAGGTTGACGACCTGCGCCTGGATGGAGACGTCGAGCGCGGAGACCGGCTCGTCGGCCACCAGCAGCTTGGGCTGCAGCGCGAGCGCCCGGGCGATGCCGATCCGCTGGCGCTGGCCGCCGGAGAACTCGCTCGGGTAGCGGTTGTAGTGCTCGGGGTTCAGGCCGACGACCTCGAGCAGCTCCTTGACCCGGCTCAGCACCTTCTTGTCCGGCACCATGTTGTGCACCCGCAGCGGTGTCCCGACGATGGTGCCGACGGTGTGCCGCGGGTTCAGCGAGCTGTACGGGTCCTGGAAGATCATCTGGATCTCTTTGCGGAGCGGCAGCATCTGCCGTCCCGACAGCCCAGCGATCTCGTTGCCCCGGAACCGCATCGATCCCGAGGTCGGGTCCAGCAGCCGGGTGATCAGCCGACCCGTCGTCGACTTGCCGCACCCGGACTCGCCCACCAGCCCCAGGGCGCTGCCCTCGTCGACCTGGAACGAGACCCCGTCCACCGCCTGGACGTTGCCGACGGTGCGCCGGATGATGCCCGAGGACTTCACGGGGAAGTACTTCCGCAGGTTGGTCACCTCGAGGATCGGGCGCCGTTCGGGCTCGGCGTCCGCCGCGGGCACAGGGGTGACGTCAGGTTGTGTCATGGAAGTCATTGTCCTCATCACCGGTTTTCCGGCGCAACGGAGTCCGTGCCGGCGCTGTCCTCGACGGTCATGTCCACCAGCTCCGGCGCGATCTCGGGCAGCACCTCGGTCTCGTAGATCATGTCCGGGTTCGCGAGGTGGCAGCGCTTGAGGTGCTGCGGGCCGCGGGTTCCCTGCACGAGCAGCGGGAGCTCGGTGCGGCACAGGTCACCGGGCACCTTGTCACGGTGCGGGCATCGTGGGTGGAAGGGGCATCCGGTCGGCGGGTTCAGCAGGCTGGGAGGGTTCCCCGGGATCGGGATCAGCCGGGCCGACGTGTCCGCGGTGACGTCGGGGACGCTGGAGAGCAGGCCCCACGTGTAGGGCATCTCCGGGTGGGTGAGCAGCTCCTTGGTCGGACCGTGCTCGACGGCGCGTCCGCCGTACATCACCAGGACCTCGTCGGCCATCTCCGCCACCACACCGAGGTCGTGGGTGATGATGATGATCGCGGAGTTGAAGTCGCGCTGGAGCTCCTGGAGCAGGTCGAGGATCTGCGCCTGGACCGTCACGTCCAGGGCGGTGGTCGGCTCGTCCGCGATCAGCAGCTTCGGGTCGTTGACCAGCGACATCGCGATCATCGCGCGCTGGCGCATGCCTCCGGAGAACTGGTGCGGGTAGTCGTCGACACGGGTGCGCGCCTGCGGGATCCCGACCCGGTCCAGCATCTCGACCGCCTTGGCCTTCGCCTTGGACTTGGAGACGGAGTTGTGCGCGCGGTACGCCTCCGCGATCTGTGCACCGATCGAGTAGAACGGGTGCAGCGAGCTCAACGGGTCCTGGAAGATCATGGCGACCTCGCCGCCACGCAGCGACTGCATCCGGTTGTTGGACAGGCCCACCACCTCGCGGCCGCCGACCCGGATCGAGCCGGTCATGTGGGTGCGCTTGATGTCGTGCAGACCCATGATCGCCATCGACGACACGCTCTTGCCGGAGCCTGACTCGCCCACGATGCCGAGGGTCTTGCCCTGCTCGAGCGTGTAGCTGAGGTCGGTCACCGCCTGGACGAGACCGTCCGCGGTCGGGAACCGGACGGTCAGGTCCTCGACGACCAGGTACGGTCCGTCGGCGCCGGGGCCTTTCGCCTGCTCGGCGTCGGCCCGGGCGTTCTGCTCGGTCAGGAAGTTCGATGCTTCGGTCATGACAGGCGCACCCTCGGGTCGAGCAGGCTGTAGATGATGTCGACCACGATATTGGCGCCCACTACGAACGCCGCTGCGATCAGCACCGTCGCGGCGATGATCGGCAGGTCCTTGGTGCCGATCGCGTTCAGGGCCGTCAGGCCGATGCCCTGGATGTCGAAGATCCGTTCGGTGAAGACAGTGCCGGCGAGCAGGTAGGCGAACTCGAGGCCGAAGATCGTGGCCACGGGCACGACCGCCGATCGCAGCGCGTGCTTCAGCGTGACCGCCCGGTCAGAGAGTCCCTTGGCGCGGGCCGTGCGCACGTAGTCCTCGTTCAGCGACTCGATCATCGAGCCACGACTGAACCGGGCGTACTGCGTCGAGGAGGTCACTCCGATCACCAGCCACGGCAACAGCATCCCCGAGACCCAGGCGATCGGGCCCTCGGTGAACGGGGAGGCGTACTGGCTCTCCGGGAAGATGCCCCACTTGCTGATCAGGTAGAGGTATGCCAGCAGCGCGAGGAGGTAATACGGGACGGCGTTGATTATGAGACTGCTCCCCACGATCAACTTGTCGGCCGTCGTACCTCGGACCCGGGCAGCCAGGATGCCCAGGGTGACGCCGAGCGTGAGGAAGATCGCGGCGCCACCGAGCGCGAGCGACAGGGTGGCGGGGAACCTGGCCATCAGGTAGTCCGCGACGTCGACGCGAAGCTTGAAGGACACACCCAGGCAGGGTGCGTCGCAGGGAATCACGATGGCGCCGGCCTCGAAGTCGTTGCCTACCACGATGCCCTTCATGTAGTCGCCGTACTGCTCGAGCACGGGCCGGTCGAGGCCCAGCGACTCGGTGATCTGGGCCAACCGGGTGGGCGTGCACCGGGTTTCAGGGCAGTACGCGAACGCGGGGTTCGAGGGACCGTAGAAGAAGAGCGCGAACACTGCGACGGAGGTGGCGATCAGGACGAGGATGCCTGAGACCAGCCGCCGGATCATGTAGCCGAACATCGAGTTGGCTCCTGTTGTCGATCGGGCCGATGGGGGCGGGTGTGGTGGCCCGCCCCCATCGGGGTGACTCTCAGCGTGAGCTGAGCTCAGTCAGACGCGTGTCACTGAATGACGTACATCCGGCTGAAGGTCGGCATACCGAGAACCGGGTCGTTCTCCATGCCGCCCACCTTGGAGCCGTGAATCATTGCGGTGCCCGAGTAGCCGGTGTTGACCGCCGGGTAGTACTCGGTCTCCATCTTCTTGTCGAACTCGCCCCAGGCCTTTGCTGCTTCCTCGGGGCTCAGGTCGTCAAGAATGTGGTCCTGCAGCTTGTCCATCTCGGCAACCTTGAAGTTCGCCGGGTTGGGCATGCCCTCCAGGCCGACCAGGTCGCCGGACCACTGGGCCGGGAACCACGAACCACCGGACGGCCAGTCCGAGCACCATCCGCTGGAGCGGACGTTGATCGGCGAGTCGTAGTCGGTGCGGTCGGTGCGGATCGTCTCCAGCGTCGAGGCGATCGGGGTCGCCTTGAACCCACCGGCCTCGAGGCCCTTGACGATCTGGTCCTTCGCGGAAACGGACAGCGCGTCGTCGGAGGCGAACAGGAACTTGATCTCGTAACCCATGGCGCCGGCTTCC
Source organism: Nocardioidaceae bacterium (assembly GCA_035699065.1). Lineage (GTDB taxonomy): Bacteria > Actinomycetota > Actinomycetes > Propionibacteriales > Nocardioidaceae > Nocardioides_C. The sequence continues at coordinate 32,814 of DASSBE010000056.1, read as the reverse complement.
TTCAGCAGGGCCTTGGCCTTCTCGGGATCGGTCTGGTTGCCACCGTTGCCGAGTGCGTCGTACTCCACGCGGCCGTTGGTGCCCGGGGGCAGGATGCTGGTTCCACCGAGGCGCGTGACGCCCTCGATCTCGCCGCCGGCCTTCCATGCGGCACGGTAGGGGTATGCCCAACCGATCGCCTTGCGGACCTTGAGGTCAGTCACCTTGGTCATGTCGATGTACCACATGTAGGTGCACGGCGAGGTGCCTGTGACCAGCCGGTCCTTGTCCTCCTGGATCGAGCGGTAGCCCGCCGCGGAGACGTTGTCGTAGGTCAGCGTGGTCTGCGCCGAGCCGGAGTCGTTGATGATCACGTTCTCCAGCTTGGCCTGGTCCTGACCGAAGTTGAACTCCCAGCCGTCGACCATCTGGATGCGGCCCGGGTCGGTCTCCGGGTCCCAGAACTCGTTCTTGACCAGGGTCAGCTTGCTGCCCGGCTTGTACTCGGCGAACTTGTACGGACCGGTGGCCAGCGGGTGCTTGCCGTAGGTGGCCGGGTTGTCCTTGGCCTCCGGGATCGCGGTGAAGGCCGGGAACGCGGCGTAGTAGTCCATGTCGGTGAACGGACGACGCATCTTGATGGTGATGTCGTTGCCGTTGACGACGACGCCCTTGTAGTCGCCCTTGTCCTTGAACGGGCCCTTGTACTTGTCGCCGTCGAGGAAGAAGGTCGTCTGGTACGTCGGACCGTCCGGGAGCTCCTCGATCGCGAACGACCGCTTGATCGCGTAGGCGACGTCCTCGGCCTTGACGTCGGTGCCGTCCTCGTACTTGAGGCCGTCACGCAGCGTGAAGGTCCATTCGGTGCTGTCCTCGTTCGGGCGGCCCAGGTCGGTCGCCATGTCCGGGATCAGCTGCATGTCCTTGGTCTCGGGGTTGTACGCGTACTGGGTGAGCGAACGCGTGACCAGAGACTTCAGGATTCCGACCGAGTCGACGTAGTAGGCCTGCGTCGGGTCGAGGGTGGACGGGACGTTGATGGTGTCGACCCTCAGCGTGCCACCCTTCTGCGCACCTTCGGGAATCTCCATCGGTGCTTGTGCGTCGGGGTTCTTGAAGGCTCCGGCGTTGCCGCCTTCACCCATGGTCTGGGTGTCGGCCGGCTCGTCTCCGTTGCCGGATCCGCCGCCGCCCCCACAAGCGGCAAGCGTCATCAGTGCTGCAGTGGCCAGGGCCACAGCAGGTTTCTTCATACGCATCTAGGTGTACCCACCTCTCTTGGCTGGTCGATGCTCTCGACCGGTGTCAGATTCACCGGCGAGTCTTGGGGTCGAAGGCGTCGCGCACGGCGTCGCCTAGGAGGTTGAGCGCAATCACCAGGAGTGTGATCCCGACGACTGGCGCATAGAGGAAGAGCGGATAGGTGTTGAAGAACTCAACAGCCCGGTTCACGGTCTGGCCCCACGAGGGGATCCCGATGACACCGATACCGAGGAAGGCCAGGCCGGCCTCGGCGGTGACGAAGGCGGGCAGGCCGAGCGAGATCGACACCACGATGGGTGCGACCAAGTTGGGGAGCAGCTCCTTGAACAGGATGCTGCGGGTGGGCACGCCGATCACTCTGGCGGCCTGGACGAACTCGCGCTCGCGGAGGGAGAGCACCTCTCCGCGGATCAGCCTGGCCAGCGTCATCCAGCCGAACAGCGAGAGCACCATCAGCAGGGCGATGAACTGCACCAGCTCCAGGCGCTGTGGCTGGCTGCCGAACCGGGACACGATGATCGGGGCCGTCGCCAGCGCGACGATGATGAACGGCAGCGACAGGAAGACGTCGATGATGAAGGAGACGATGCGGTCCAGCCAGCCACGGCTGAAGCCGGCGACAAGGCCGACCACGATGCCGATCAACGTCGCGGCCACGGTGGAGATCGTGGCGACGCTCAGCGAGGTCCGGGCACCGTAGAACCACTCCGCGAGGAGGTCGTTTCCGGTGCGGGGCTCGATGCCCAGCGGCGCCCGCCAGGTGAACCCGTAGTCGGGCGGACCGAAGGCCGGGTAGCTGTCCGCCTTCGTGTCTTTGATCGGGTCACCGGCATCGAGCTTGACTCCGAACAGGTCGGTCAGCAGCGGCGCGAAGATGGCGATCAGCACGAAGATGACCACGATGGCGAAACAGGTCATCGCGATCTTGTCGTGACGCAACCGGTCGAGCGCGATCTTGGTGGGCGACCGTCCGGCGACGTCTTGTGAGCTGACCTCCGGCTCGTCGGACGTGGAGTCGACGAGCTCCGTGGGCTGGATACCCATAGCCACCTTTCTGGTTACGAGGCTCGGCCGCGCGCCACTGCCGCTTCCGGGTAAGGGCCGACACAGTTCGGACGCACGAGCCGAAGCGACTTTAAACGACGTAAGCCCTGCATTTGGTACACGGCAGGTAACGATCTGATACCGGCTGTTGTGACACCCGGGGCACGCAGGCGCGTTCGAGGTGTCATAACAGTCGCAGGCGGCCCTCCAGGCCCCTGCTCCACCGCGCTCAGGCGTTCGTGCGCGTGTCCTCCGGTTCGGCGTCCACGCCGGCCTCGGCGCGCTGCTGCGGGCTGATCGGCGCCGGCGCGGCGGTCAGCGGGTCGTACCCGGCTCCGGTCTTCGGGAAGGCGATCACGTCGCGGATCGAGTCCGTGCCGCTGAGCAGCGCACAGATCCGGTCCCATCCGAAGGCGATGCCGCCGTGCGGAGGCGCGCCGTACTGGAACGCGTTGAGGAGGAAGCCGAACTTCTCCTGCGCCTCGGCCTCGCTCAGCCCCATCACCGCGAACACTCGCTTCTGGACGTCCTCGCGGTGGATACGGATCGACCCGCCACCGATCTCGTTGCCGTTGCACACGATGTCGTAGGCGTAGGCGAGTGCGGCTCCCGGGTCGGTGTCGAATGTGTCGACCGACTCGGGCTTGGGTGCGGTGAACGCGTGGTGGACCGCTGTCCAGGCGCCGCTGCCGACCGCCACGTCACCGGCGGCGGTGGCCTCCCCGGAGGGTTCGAACAGTGGCGCGTCGACCACCCAGACGAAGCTCCACGCCGACTCGTCGAGCAACCCGCCGCGGCGGCCGATCTCGAGGCGGGCGGCGCCGAGCAGCGCCCGCGACGGCTTGGCCGGTCCGGCGGCGAAGAAGATGCAGTCGCCCGGGCTCGCACCGACGTGCGCGGCGATCGAGGCCTTCTCCTGGTCGCTGAGGTTCTTCGCCACGGGACCACCGAGCTCACCATCGGCGCCGACCAACACGTAGGCGAGACCCTTCGCGCCACGCTGCTTGGCCCACTCCTGCCAGGCGTCGAGCTGCTTGCGCGGCTGGTCGGCTCCCCCGGGCATCACCACGGCACCGACGTACGGCGCCTGGAAGACCCGGAACGGGGTGTCCGCGAAGAGCTCGGTGCACTCGACCAGCTCGAGGCCCATCCGCAGATCGGGCTTGTCGGTGCCGTAGCGCGCCATCGCCTCGGCATAGGTGATCCGGTCGATCGGGGTCGTGACCTCGTGGCCGATCAGGCCCCAGACGGCCCTGAGCACGTCCTCGGCGACCGCTATCACGTCGTCCTGCTCGACGAAGCTCATCTCGATGTCGAGCTGGGTGAACTCCGGCTGGCGGTCGGCGCGGAAGTCCTCGTCGCGATAGCAGCGGGCGATCTGGAAGTACCGCTCCATGCCGGCCACCATCAGCAGCTGCTTGAACAGCTGCGGGCTCTGCGGCAGCGCGTACCAGCTGCCGGGCTGGAGCCGCGCGGGGACCAGGAAGTCGCGCGCGCCCTCCGGCGTCGACCGGGTCAGCGTAGGAGTCTCGACCTCGACGAAACCTTCAGAGTTGAGCACGTCGCGGGCGGCCCGGTTCACCTCGCTGCGCAGCCGGAGCGCGGCAGCCGGACCGGGCCGGCGCAGGTCGAGGTACCGGTGCGCGAGCCGCACCTCCTCCCCTACCTCGGTGTGCTCGTCGATCGGGAACGGCAACGGCGCCGACGCACTGAGCACCTCCACGCCGGAGGCGATGACCTCGATCTCGCCGGTGGGCAGGTTCGTGTTCTGGTTCCCCTCCGGCCGCCGGGCGACCTCGCCGGTGACCTTCAGGCAGTACTCCGAGCGCAGGTTGTGGGCCACTTCCTCGTCGCGGATCACCACCTGGACCACGCCGGAGGCCTCGCGCAGGTCGATGAACGCCACGCCGCCGTGGTCGCGGCGGCGGGCCACCCAGCCCGCCAGGGTGACGGTCTGGCCGACGTGCTCGGCCCGCAGGCTTCCGGCGTCGTGGGTGCGGATCACGAAGTCTCCTCGGCTGATCGGTGTGACGTGACGGTCGGGGTGAGGTCCCGCTCGGGCGGCCGCCAGGTGGCGGGGTCGGCGTCGGTCTGCTCGCCGCTGCGGATGTCCTTGACCTGGTGCGTGCCGTCCTCGCCGGGGAACCACACGAACGGGATCCCGCGCCGTTCGGCGTACCGGATCTGCTTCCCGAACTTCTGGGGCGTGGAGGCGACCTCGGTCGGCACCCCGTTGCGGCGCAGCTGCTGGGCGATCGTGTCGCAGGCGGCCCGCGCCTCCTCGTCCGGCAGGGCCACGAGGGCGGCGCTCGGCACCTGGCGGTCGGCGCCGAGCAGTCCCCGTGCCAGCAGCGGCACGAGCATCCGGCTGATCCCGAGCGAGATCCCGACGCCCGGGTACGTCGTACGCCCGTCGCTGGCCAAGGAGTCGTACCGCCCCCCGGAGCAGATGGACCCGAGCCCCTCGAAGCCCTCCATCAAGGTCTCGAACACGGTGCCGGTGTAGTAGTCGAGCCCACGGGCGATGCGCAGGTCGGCCTCGACGACGAACCGGTCGCTGGTCACCGAGGAGCATCCCTGCACCACGGCGGCGAGCTCCTCGAGGCCCTCGTCGAGCAGGTCGCCGTGGACGCCGAGGGCCCGCACCCGGTCGACGAACGACCCGTCGGTGCTGCGGATGGCGGCCAGCTGAAGGCACTGCCCGGCCTGGCCGTCGTCGAGCCCGGCCTCGTCGACGAGCATCTTCGCGACGACCTCGGCGGGGACCTTGTCGAGCTTGTCGATCACCCGCATCACCGCGTCGGGGTCCGGCGCACCGATGCCGGCGTAGAAGCCCTGGATCAGCTTGCGGTTGTTCACCTGCAGCCGCATCGGCGGCAACAGGTCGGACAGGGCGGCCAGGCCCTCGGACATCACCCTGGCCACCTCGACGTCGTGGTGGAACGGCAGGGTGTCCTTGCCGACGATGTCGATGTCGGCCTGGGTGAACTCCCGGAACCGGCCCTCCTGCGGCCTCTCCCCGCGCCACGCCTTCTGGATCTGGTAGCGGCGGAACGGGAACTCCAGCTTGCCGGCGTTCTCGAGCACGTAGCGGGCGAAGGGCACGGTCAGGTCGAAGTGCAGGCCGATGCCGGCGTCCGATCCCTCGGCGTCGGCCTGCAGCCGGCGCAGGACGTACACCTCTTTCGACGTCTCCCCCTTGCTGAGCAGCTGCTCGAGGGGTTCGACCGCGCGGGTCTCGACGGGAGCGAAGCCGTGCAGCTCGAAGACCTGACGGAGCCGGTCGGTCACGTGCAGCTCGACGAAGCGCTGGTCGGGCAGGAGCTCGGGGAACCCGCTCATCGGGGTGGGCTTGCTCATCCGAGCCGGCCCGGCGTGCTGTCGGCGGCGGGGTCGGTCTCCGCGGCACGGGCGACCAGGTCGAGCAGGTAGGGGTTCGTGGCGCGTTCGCGGCCGATGCTGGTCTGCTCTCCGTGCCCGGGCAGGACCACGATGTTGTCGGGCAGGGTCAGCACCTTCGAGGCCAGGCTGCGCAGCATCGTGGGGTGGTCCCCGCCCGGCAGGTCGGTGCGCCCGATCGAGCCGGCGAACAACAGGTCCCCGGAGAACATCACCTCGGCGACGTCCTGCTCGCCGTAGGGCGACCGGAACGTGACCGAGCCCTCGGTGTGCCCGGGGGTGTGGTCGACGACGAGCTCGAGGCCGGCGAGCTCGAGCTTCCCGCCGTCGGCCAGCTCGACCACGTCGTCGGGCTCCGTGAACTCGTACGTGCCCCCGAGGAGCATCCCGGCGGTCTCCGGTGAGATGCCCGCCATCGGGTTCGACAGCAGGTGCCGGTCGGCGGGGTGGATGTACGCCGTCGCGTCGTACGTGCCGGCCACCGGAGCCACACACCACATGTGGTCGATGTGCCCATGGGTGACCAGCACCGACACCGGCTTGAGGCGGTGTTCGCGGACCACCTCGGCGACACCCTGCGCGGCGTCCTGGCCGGGGTCGACGACCAGGCACTCCTGGCCCGGACCGGTGGCGACGACGTAGCAGTTGGTCCCCCAGCTGCCCGCCGGGAAGCCTGCGATGAGCACGCCTGCCCTCTCCTGATGCTCGTGGGGTGCGCACACGCGCGCACGGAACCGTTGCAGCCTACCCAGCCGGTCGGCCGGCCCGGTAACCGTGCCCGGCGGGAGCCGTTATGCCCTTGTAGCCCGAAACCCCCTGACCCGCACGGCTACCGGCACCTAGACTCACCTGCCGTGGCCGCACGGCCACTACGATGCTGCATCTGTGGACCGCACCCGACCGCTGAACATTGAGGTAACCGGTGAATAGCTCCGAGAGCGACCAGGCGACGCACCCGTGGGGCCGCGTGTCCGAGGACGGCTCCGTGTACGTGCGCACCGGCGACGGCGAGCGGAAGGTCGGACAGTGGCCCGACGGGGACGCGGCCGAGGCACTGGCGTTCTTCACCAAGCGGTACGACGACCTGTCCTTCGAGGTGGACCTCCTCGAGCAGCGGGTGAAAGCCGGTGCGCTGGGCCCGGACGAGGCAGCCGGGTCGGTCAAGCAGGTGCGTACGTCGGTCACCGAGGCGCAGGCGGTCGGCGACCTCGATGGTCTCCACAAGCGCCTCGACGCGCTCACCACGACGATCGGTGAGCGTCGCGAGCAGCGCAAGGCCGAGCGGGCCAAGAAGCTCGAGGAGGCCAAGGGCCACAAGGAGCGGATCGCCGCCGAGGCGGAGAAGATCTCCGAGAACGACGACTGGCGGCACGGCGCCAACCGCATGCGTGAGCTGCTCGACGAGTGGAAGGGGCTCCCCCGGCTCGACAAGAGCACCGACGACGCGTTGTGGCGCCGGTTCTCCACCGCCCGAACCACCTACACCCGGCGCCGCAAGTCGCACTTCGCCGAGCTCAACGAGAAGCGCGACTCTGCCCGCGTGGTCAAGGAGCGGCTCGCCGTGGAGGCCGAGGGGCTCGCCGACTCCACCGACTGGGGCGCGACCTCCGGCAAGTACCGCGACCTGATGCGGCAGTGGAAGGCCGCGGGCCCGGCACCCAAGGGCGTCGACGACCAGCTCTGGAAGCGTTTCCGCGGTGCGCAGGACAGGTTCTTCGGCGCCCGCGATGCCGCGAACGCCGAGCTCGACCGCGAGTTCGCCGCGAACGCCGAGAAGAAGGAAGCCCTGCTCCGCGAGGCGGAGGCCCTGCTCCCCGTCACGGACCTGAAGGCGGCCCGCGAGGCGTTCCGCGACATCTCCGAACGCTGGGACGCGGCCGGCAAGGTGCCCCGGGACCGGATGAAGGAGCTCGAGGGCCGGATCCGCAAGGTGGAGCAGGAGATCCGCGGTGTCGAGGACGACCAGTGGCGCCGCTCCAACCCCGAGGCCCGCGCCCGTGCCGCCGACACCGTCGCCCAGCTCGAGTCCTTGCTCACCGACCTGCAGACCAAGCACGACAAGGCGGAGGCGGCCGGGAACGCCAAGAAGGCCGAGCAGTACGCCGCCGACATCGAAGCCCGCAGGTCCTGGCTCACCGAGGCCCGACGGGCACTCGACGAGTTCTCTGCCTGACGTCCCTGCGGCACCTCCTGCCCCAGCTTCACCAAGGTCTGAAGCCGAACCGGCACTTCCCACGGTGCACATGCCGTGGGAAGTGCGGGTTCGTCACGGGAAGTGCAGCGGGAGGCTCGCGACAGGAGCGGCCGCGGAGCCGACTCGCACGGGTGACAAGCGGCCGCGGCGCCGACTCGGTGCGTTACTGCGTCACCCGGTACGCGTCGAACACGCCGTCGACGCTGCGCACGGCCTTCAGCACGTGGCCGAGGTGCATGGGATCGCCCATCTCGAACGTGAACCTGCTCTTCGCGACCCGGTCGCGGGTGGTCTGCAGTGACGCGGACAAGATGTTCACGTGTACGTCGGACAGCACCTTCGTGATGTCGGAGAGCAACCGGGCCCGGTCCAGGGCCTCCACCTGGATGTTGACAAGGAACATCGACTGGGCGGTGGGCGCCCACTCGACGTCGACCATCCGCTCCGGCTGGGCCTTCAGGCTGGCGACGTTGCTGCAGTCGGTCCGGTGCACCGAGACACCGGCGCCGCGGGTGACGAAGCCGAGGACCGGGTCGCCCGGGACCGGCGTACAGCACTTGGCCAGCTTCACCCACACGTCGGAGATGCCCTTGACGATGACGCCCGCGTCGCCGCCCGAGGACTGCTTGGCACGCGCCCGCTCGCTGGTGATCTGTACGCCCTCGGCGAGGTCCTCGGCGGCACCCTCCTCGCCGCCGAACAGGTCGATCACGCGGCGCACGACGGTCTGCGCGCCGATGTTGCCCTCGCCGACCGCGGCGTAGAGCGCGGACACGTCCGCGAGGCGAAGCTCGTCGGCGACGGAGCTGAGCGACTCGTGGGTCAGCACCCGTTTGAGCGGCAGACCCTCCTTGCGCATCAGCCGGGCGATCTGCTCCTTGCCCTGGTCGATCGCCTCCTCGCGGCGCTCCTTGGTGAACCACTGCCGGATCTTGTTCCGGGCACGCGGTGACTTGACGTAACCCAGCCAGTCGCGGGAGGGCCCGGCGTTGGGTGCCTTGGAGGTGAACACCTCGACCACGTCGCCGTTGTCCAGCGTCGACTCGAGCGGCACCAGCCGGCCGTTCACCCGGGCGCCGATCGTGCGATGCCCCACCTCGGTGTGGATCGCGTAGGCGAAGTCGACCGGCGAGGACCCGGTGGGCAGCGCGATCACGTCACCGCGCGGCGTGAACACGTAGACCTCGGCGGAGTTGATCTCGAAGCGCAACGACTCCAGGAACTCGCCGGGGTCCTCGGTCTCCTGCTGCCAGTCGAGGAGCTGACGGACCCAGGACATGTCACTGTCGCCGGCCGTGGCCGGGGTGACCGACCGGTTGGTGCCCGCCGCGACCCCGGCCGGGGCGGCCATCTCCGCCTTGTACTTCCAGTGCGCCGCGACGCCGTACTCCGCGCGACGGTGCATCGCGAAGGTGCGGATCTGCAGCTCGACGGGCTTGCCGTGGATGCCGATCACGGTGGTGTGCAGGGACTGGTACATGTTGAACTTCGGCATCGCGATGAAGTCCTTGAACCGGCCGGTGACCGGGTTCCAGCGCGAGTGCAGGACGCCGAGCACGCCGTAGCAGTCCCGGTCGGACTCGACCAGGATCCGGATCCCGACCAGGTCGTAGATGTCGGAGAACTCGCGTCCTCGCACAATCATCTTCTGGTAGATCGAGTAGTAGTGCTTGGGGCGTCCGGTGACCACGGCCTTGATCCGGGCATTGCGCAGGTCGTTCTCGACCTGCTCGATCACCTGGGCCAGGAACTGGTCGCGTGAGGGTGCCCGCTCGGCCACGAGACGGACGATCTCGTCGTAGATCTTCGGGTGCAGGGTCGCGAACGCGAGGTCCTCGAGCTCCCACTTCAGGGTGTTCATCCCGAGCCGGTGCGCCAGGGGAGCGAAGATCTCCAGCGTCTCGCGGGCCTTGCGCTCCTGGGTGTCCTGCTTCAGGTAGCGCAGGGTCCGCATGTTGTGCAGCCGGTCGGCGAGCTTGATCACCAGGACCCGGATGTCGCGGCTCATCGCCACGATCATCTTGCGGATGGTCTCGGCCTGGGCGGTGTCGCCGTACTTGACCTTGTCCAGCTTGGTGACGCCGTCGACGAGTGCGGCCACCTCGTCACCGAAGTCGTTGCGCAGCTCGTCCAGGGTGTAGGACGTGTCCTCGACCGTGTCGTGCAGCAGCGCCGCGCACAGTGTCGACTCGGTCATCCCGATGTCGGCGAGGATCGTCGCGACCGCCAGCGGATGGGTGATGTAGGGGTCACCGCTCTTGCGGGTCTGCGTGCCGTGTGCCTTCTCGGCCGTGAGGTAGGCGCGCTCGATCAGCACCAGGTCGGCCTTCGGGTGGTTGCCGCGGACGACGCGGAACAGCGGCTCCAGCACCGGGTTGCCCTGCTGGGTCTTCGTCGCCATCCGGGCCAGCCGTGCCCGCATCCGCCGACCGGACGGCCCACCCGTCGACGGCGCCTCGGCGGGCCTCTCCACGGGGACCGGGGCAGACGGTTCGGAGGACAGGTGTGCGACGCGCTCCTCGGCCACCGACGCCTCCCAGATTCGGACGAGTGTCAAGTCTATGCCCCGGTCAAGGCCCTACGACCGGGTGTGACGGACCGCTCGTGCTCACACGGTTTTCAGGGACGTCAGCGGCAGGCCGCCGATCGCTGCCCGACCGGGCAGGAACGAAAGCTCCATGAGTACGGCGACGCCGGTGACCGTCGCGCCACACCGCTCCACGAGCTGCGCGGTGGCTGCCACGGTTCCGCCGGTCGCCAGCACGTCGTCGACCAGGAGCACCCGCTCCCCCTCGGCCACTGCGTCCCGGTGCATCTCCAGGACAGCCTCTCCGTACTCGAGGGCGTAGCCGACGCTGTGCGTGGGCCCGGGCAGCTTGCCCGCCTTGCGCACCGGCACGAACCCGGCTCCGAGGGCCAGCGCCACGGGAGCGGCGAGGATGAACCCGCGGGCCTCCATGCCGACCACCTTGTCGACGACCGTGTTGCCCGCGGCGTCGCGTCCGGCCGCGGCAAGGGCGTCGACCACCGCCGACAAGCCGTCGTGGTCGGCGAGCAGCGGCGTGATGTCCTTGAACATCACGCCCGGTTTCGGGAAGTCCGGGACGTCGCGGATCAGCCGGTCGAGCAGTCGGTCGAGCTCGGAGGGCGTCGCCGCGTCCGTCGTACTCACCGTTTGCCGCGCTGTGAGCGTGGCTTGCGTGACGGCTGCGCCCGCTTGGCCGAGGCGGATCGGCTCACCGGCCGCGACGCCGGCCGCTCGGGTGCGGGGGCGCGCGGGGTCCGGACCGGCCGGTGGGCGGGGCCGGCTGCTCCGCGGTCCGGCTCGGTGTCCGCGGGGCCGGGCCGGTCCTCGACGGTGAGGCCCTCGGTGTAGACCGGGACGTCGGCGAAGCGGTCACTGTGGTGGCGGGCTCGCGCCTTGGCCCGGGCGTCGCGCTGCTGCACCGACGGCTCGAGCTCCTTGAGCTGGACCAGCAGCGGGGTGGCGATGAAGATCGAGGAGTAGGCGCCTGCCGCCATCCCGACGAACAGCGCCAGGGCGAGGTCCTTGAGGGCCCCCGAGCCCAGGGTCACCACACCGGCGTACAGCAGGGCGCCCACCGGCAGCAGGGCCACCACCGAGGTGTTGATCGACCGGACCAGCGTCTGGTTCACGGCCAGGTTCGCCGCCTGCGAGTAGGTCTGCCTCGTCCGGGTGAGGTTCTTGGTGTTCTCCCGGACCTTGTCGAAGACCACCACGGTGTCGTAGAGCGAGAAGCCGAGGATGGTGAGCACACCGGTCACCGTCGCCGGGGTCACCTCGAACCCCGAGAGCGCGTAGACACCGATGGTGATCACCACGTCGTGGATCAGGGCGACGATCGCGGCGACCGACATCTTCCACTGCCGGAAGTAGGCCCAGATGAAGAGCACGACCAGGACCGTGAACACGATCAGGCCGATCACCGCCCGGTTCGCGACCTGCGCGCCCCAGGTCGCGCCGATGGCGTCCTGGCTGATGTCGCCCACCTGGACACCTGCCGCGTCCTGGATGGTCTCCGCGATCCGGTCGGCCTGCTCGTTGGAGACCGGCTCGGTCTGGATCCGGATCGTGTCGGTCCCCGAGGTGTTCACGATCGGTGCCGAGGCGGCGTCGATGCCGGTGCTCGCGACGGCGTCGCGGATCTCCTCGACGGCGGACTGGTCGGCCTGTCCGGAGGGCATGGCCACGCGGTACTCTACGCCGCCCTCGAACTCGATCCCCATGTTCAGGCCCTTGAAGTACAGGCCTGCGATCGCGACGAGCAGGATCATCGCGGAGATGGAGTACCACAGCAGCCGTCGGCCGACGAAGTTGATCGAGACGTCACCCTCGTAGAGCGCGTTCCCGAAGCGGGACATCTTGCCCATCAGGCTTTCCCTCCTGCCGCGCTGGGCCGGGCGAGACCGGGCAGATGGTCGACACCAAGGTTCTCGGCGTCGAGTCCGGACAGCTTGTGACCGGTGTTGAAGAACGAGAAGGTCGAGAGCCAGGAGACCATCGGCTTGGTGAACCAGAAGAACACCACGATGTCGATGACGGTGCTGATTCCCAGCGCGAACGCGAAGCCCTTCACGACACCGATCGCGAAGATGTAGAGCACCACAGCCGCGAGCAGCGAGACGGCGTCCGCCGCGAGGCAGGTACGCCGCGCCTGGATCCAGCCGGCCTCGACCGCGACGCGCATCGACTTGCCGTCGCGCATCTCGTCACGGATCCGCTCGAAGTAGACGATGAACGAGTCCGCGGTGATGCCGACCGCGACGATCAGTCCGGCGATTCCGGGCAGGGTGAGCGTGAAGCCGATCGCTGCGCTCATCAGCAGCACGATCGCGTAGGTGATCGCCGCCGCGAGCATCAGCGACGCGAGCACGACCATGCCCAGACCGCGGTAGTAGAGCATGCAGTAGACCAGCACCAGGGCGAGACCGACGACGCCGGCCCAGATGCCGGCCGAGAGCTGGTCGGCGGCCAGTGACGGGCCTTCCTCGGTCACCACGGGCGCGGTGAACTTCAGGGGCAGGGCGCCGTACTTCAGGCTGTTGGCGAGGCTCTCCGCCTCCGCCTGGCTGAAGTCGCCGGTGATCTGCGCGTTCCCGCCGGTGATCGGCGAGATCACGGTCGGTGCCGAGATCACCTTGCCGTCCAGGACGATCGCGAACTGCTCCCCGGTCCCGGCCAGCTGCCGGGTGACGTCGGCGAAGGTCTTGCGGGCGCTGCTGTCGAAGGACAGGTTGACGACCCATTGGACCTGCTGCTGCGGGATGCCGGCCGAGGCGTCGCTGAGCTGGGTGCCCTGGATCATCGCGGCCGAGAGCAGGTACTTCACGCCCTTGTCGTCACAGGTGATCAGCGGCTTGTCGGCGATGTCCTTGACCGCCGGCGCCTTCTTGCCCGAGACGGGGCAGGCGTACTCGGTGAACTTCTGCGTCCACTCGGCTCCGGGGTCGTTCATCCACTGCAGCGGCTTCCCGACCGGTGCTCCCGCCTCCGAGGTGGGCTGCTGCGGAGCCGTGGAGGGGGCCGGTGACGGCGCGGGCGACGGCGAGCTCGACGTCTTCTTCTTCGGCTTCGCGTCGTCGGTCAGCGCCAGGCCGCCCGACAGTGCGCGGTTCTTGCTGTTCGCCTTCTTCGACGGCTCGGTGCCCGGCTGCTGCGAACCGGAGGCGTCCGCGCTCGGGGACGGCTGGCTGGAACCGCTCGCGCTCGGTGCGGGGCTCGGCTGCGGCGGGGCCGTGCCGGAGGCCGCGGCCGCCACCAGGCGGAATCTCAGCTGGGCGGTCTGCTTGACCGTGTTCACGAGCTCCTTGCGGTTCTGACCGGGGATCTCGACGATGATGTTGCGGTCACCCTGGGTGGTGACCTCGGCCTCGGTGACCCCGGTGCCGTTGACGCGGCTCTCGATGATCCCCGAAGCCTCCTGCAGCTTCTCCTCGGTCACCTTCTCGCCGGAGGCGGTGCTCGCCTCCAGGGTGATCCGGGTCCCGCCCTGCAGGTCCAGCCCGAGCTTGGGCTTCCAGTTGCCCCCGAGTGCCACACCGCCGTAGAGCGCCGCGATGACCAGCCCGAAGATGATCAGCGTGCGGCGGGACCGGGACGCTTTTGTCGCCACTGCTATGTGCTCCTCGTGAATCGGGCGGGTGCCCGGACGTTCGTGCTATTCCTGCTCGTCGATGACGTTCGGCGACTCGTCACCCGCGGTGCGCTCGGACACGGTGTCCTCGACGACGCGGACGACGGCCTGCCGGGCCACCTTGATCGCGGTGCCGGGGGCGACCTCGAGCTGCACCGTGTCGTCCGCGACGGCCACGACCGTCCCGTAGATGCCGGAGCCGAGCATCACCCGGGAGCCGGCCTCGACACTGTTCTGGACCCGGGTCATGTCCTGCTGCCGCTTGCGTGAGGGCCGGATCACCAGGAACCAGAACGCGAGGACGATGAGTACGAGGGGCAGGATCCCGGCCAGGTCGCCTGACGACACAGTGGCTCCTTCAAGAGTTTGGGGGCATGGCACAGAAGCCGAACCTAATCGGCCAACGGTGGATTCTAACCGCCGTTCCTGAATGTTTCGCACACAGTGCTTCGCCGGACGTCACGGTTGCGTATCGACCTGCGACGGGCCGGCGCTCGCGACTACTCGAGCTCGTCGGCGTCGTCGTCGGGGTCGGGGTCGGCGTCGTGATCGAACAGGGAAGCGTCCGCGCCCGCGAACGGAGCATCCGCGGGCGCGGACAGGCCGAGGTGTCCCCACGCCGCCGGAGTCGCGACCCGGCCCCGCGGCGTGCGGGCCAGGAATCCGAGCCGCACCAGGAACGGCTCGGCGACCTCCTCCACGGTCTCGCGCTCCTCGCCGACCGCCACCGCCAGCGTGCTCACCCCCACCGGTCCGCCGCCGAAACGCCGGCACAGCACGTCGATCACGGCGCGGTCCAGCCGGTCGAGGCCCGACTGGTCCACCTCGTAGAGGTCGAGGGCGCGGTGCGCGATGTCGAGGGTGACCACGCCGTCCGCGCGCACCTGGGCGTAGTCGCGGACCCGGCGCAGCAGCCGGTTCGCGATGCGCGGCGTGCCGCGAGAGCGGGAGGCGATCTCGACGGCCCCCTCGTCCTTGAGCTCCACTCCGAGCAGTCCCGCGGAGCGACGCACGATCAGCTCGAGCTCGGCGGGCTCGTAGAACTCCAGATGTGCGGTGAAGCCGAACCGGTCGCGCAGGGGGCCTGGGAGCAGCCCGGCACGGGTGGTCGCGCCGACCAGGGTGTACGGCGGGATCTCCAGCGGGATCGCGGTCGCGCCGGGCCCCTTGCCGATCACGACGTCGACGCGGAAGTCCTCCATCGCCATGTAGAGCATCTCCTCGGCGGGCCGCGACATCCGGTGGATCTCGTCGACGAACAGGACGTCGCCGTCGTTCATGCCGGACAGGATCGCGGCGAGGTCACCGGCGTGCGTGATCGCCGGTCCCGAGGTGAGCCGCAGCGGGCTCGACATCTCCGCGGCGATGATCATCGCCAGCGTGGTCTTGCCCAGCCCGGGCGGACCGGACAGCAGCACGTGGTCGGGAGCGCGTTCGCGCGCCCGGGCCGCCTGCAGCACCAGCGCGAGCTGCTCGCGGACCCGTTCCTGGCCGATGACCTCGTCGAGTGTGCGGGGCCGGAGCGCCGCCTCGACCGCGCGTTCGTCTCCCTCGGCCTCGGCCGCGACCAGTCCCCGGCTCTCGGCGTACGCGCTCTCCGCCGCCGAGAGCTCCGCCTCGCGGTCGGTCTCGCGGTCGGCCTCGCCTGTGCGTCGGGGTTCGCCGGCCACGTCAGGCCTTGCTCAACGTGCGCAGGGCGGCCCGGAGCAGGGCCGCGACGTCGGGCTCGCCGTGCGACTCCTCGGCCTGGGGGCTCACCGCGTCCACCGCCCGGTCCGCCTCCTTCGCCGACCAGCCCAGCCCGACCAGACCGGCGTGCACCTGGTCGCGCCAGGCCGCGGCCGAGGCCGGTGCACCGGTCCTGCGGGACGGCGTGGGCCCGGTCGGCGCACCGATCCGGTCCTTGAGCTCGAGGATGATCCGCTGGGCACCCTTCTGGCCGATCCCCGGCACCGTGGTCAACGCCTTGACGTCCTCGGTGGTCACCGCGCGGCGCAGCTCGTCGGGCGGGTGTACGGCCAGCATCGCCTGGGCGAGCTTCGGACCGACGCCGCTGGCCGTCTGCAGCATCTCGAAGACCGACTTCTCGTCGTCGTCGAGGAAGCCGAACAGCGTCAGTGACTCCTCGCGGACCACCATGCTCGTGGGCAGGGTGGCCGCCGTACCGACCCGGAGGGTGGCCAGGGTGTTCGGCGTGCAGTTGAGCTCGAGGCCCACTCCACCGACCTCGACGACCGCGGAGGTCAGGGTGACTCCGGCGACGGTGCCGCTCACGAAGGCGATCAACTCGTCCTCCTTCCGGCCGCAGCGACCGCGGCCTCGATCTTGGCCTGGGCCGCGCCGCGCCAGATGTGGCAGATGGCCAGCGCGAGCGAGTCCGCGGCGTCGGCCGGCCTCGGCTGCTCGGCGAGCCGGAGCAGGCGGGTCACCATGATGCCGACCTGGGCCTTGTCGGCACGGCCGCTGCCGCTGACGGCGGCCTTGACCTCGCTCGGCGTGTGCAGCGCCACCGGGATCCCCCGGCGCGCGGCGGCCACCAGGGCGATGCCACTGGCCTGGGCGGTGCCCATCACCGTCTTGACGTTGTGCTGGCTGAACACCCGCTCCACCGCGACCGCGTCGGGACGGTGCGCGTCGAGCCACCGGTCGATCTCGGCCTCGATCCGGCACAGCCGCAGCGCGACCGGCATGTCCGCGGGGGTGCGGACCACATCGACGGCGACCATGGACAGCGGCCGGCCGACCGCGCCGTCGACCACGCCGAGACCGCACCGGGTCAGGCCTGGGTCGATCCCGAGCACGCGCACGCGGCCACCTTCCGTCCGAACATCTGTTCGGACACAACCTAACCGATCCGGTACCACGCCCGTCGTACGACGCGCCGCCACCTGCCCGGCACCGCTCAGGCGTCCAACGACTCCAGGACCTCGTCGGACACGTCGAAGTTCCCGAACACGTTCTGCACGTCGTCGAGGTCCTCGAGCGCGTCCACCAGCCGGAACACCTTGCCCGCGGACTCCTCGTCGACCTCGACGTTCATCGACGGGACGAACGAGGCCTCGGCGGAGTCGTAGTCGACACCGGCGGCCTGCAGGGCGGTGCGCACCGCGACCAGGTCGGTCGCCTCGCTGATCACCTCGAAGCTTTCACCCAGGTCGTTGACCTCCTCGGCGCCGGCGTCGAGCGTCGCCTCGAGCACGTCGTCCTCACCGACCTCCCTGCCCTCCTGCTCCTTGGCGACCAGCACGACGCCCTTGCGGTTGAAGAGGTACGAGACCGAGCCCGGGTCGGCCAGCGAGCCGCCGTTGCGGTTCATCGCCGTCCGGACCTCCATCGCGGCACGGTTCTTGTTGTCGGTCAGGCACTCGATCAGGAACGCGACACCGGCCGGGCCGTAGCCCTCGTACATGATGGTCTGGTAGTCCGCACCACCCGACTCCGCACCCGAGCCCCGCTTGACCGCGCGGTCGATGTTGTCGTTGGGGACCGAGGACTTCTTGGCCTTCTGCACCGCGTCGTAGAGCGTCGGGTTGCCGGCCAGGTCTCCCCCGCCGGCGCGCGCGGCGACCTCGATGTTCTTGATCAGCTTGGCGAAGAGCTTGGCCCGTCGCGAGTCGATCACGGCCTTCTTGTGCTTGGTAGTCGCCCATTTGGAGTGACCGGACATGACAGGGTGCCTCTACTTCCGCGTGTCGTGCTCAGCGTCCGCCGACGCCGGTCGTGACCGGACCATCTCGACGAACAGCGCGTGCATTCGGTGGTCCCCGGTGATCTCGGGGTGGAACGACGTGGCGAGCAGACCCGCCTGCCGGACGGCGACGATCCTACCGACCGCGTCGCCGGACGCCACCCGGGCGACCACCTCGACGCCCTGGCCGACCTTCTCCACCCACGGCGCGCGGATGAACATGGCGTGGAACGTGAAGGGCTCCCGGTGGCCGGTCGTGTCCACGTCGAGGTCGGCCTCGAAGGAGCTGACCTGGCGCCCGAAGGCGTTGCGGCGCACGACGACGTCGAGCCCGCCGATGGTCTCCTGACCGGTGATCCCGCCCTCGATGTGGTCGGCGAGCATGATCATTCCGGCGCAGGTGCCGAACGCCGGCAGTCCCGCTCTGATCGCGTCGCGCAGCGGCTCGAAGAGCCCGAACGTGCGGGCCAGCTTGTACATCGTGGTCGACTCGCCGCCCGGGATCACGATGCCGTCGAGGTGCTCGAGCTCGGTGGTCCGGCGCACCGGCAGCGCGCGTGCGCCGGCGAGCTCCAGCATCCGCAGGTGCTCACGCACGTCGCCCTGCAGCGCGAGCACGCCGATCGAAGGAGAGTCAGTCACGGGTCAATCGTATGCGCCGGCGCTGCCAGTGCGCGCTGACCTCGATCCGTCCCTCGTCGAAGTGGGCGGGCAGGCCGTGCCGCTCGAAGACCGCGACGACGTCGTCGAGCAGCAGGTCTCCCGGCGCGACGTTGGCCGTCGTACCGTGCCAGAGGTTCACCTCGAGCATGCCCTCGTCGATCGCGTGCCACACGTCGGAGGGGGTGAACCAGGCGATGCCCCGCGGCGGCGTGCCGGCGGCCGACCGGGTGTCGAGCACGGCCTTGGCGGCCCAGTGGTCGTCGCAGCCCTGGAGCACGACCACGTCCGAGGCGGCCAGCTCGCTCAGGGCCGACTGGATCCGGTCGTAGTCGGTGACCTCGGGCCAGGTGGCCTCGTCCGCGGCGAGCTCGGCGCGGAACTCCTCGATCCAGTCACGTGTCCGCTGCGCCGGGGCCGGTTCCGAGGGGAGCTCGGTGGTGACCGCGAGCAGCACCTCGTCGTACAGCTCCTGGTCGCTCAGCAGGCCCGAGCGCACGCACGACCGCGTGAACTCCCGGACATGCTGCTCTGTCGGGACCTTCTCCGGCATCCGGGCTACCAGCCGCGCTCCGCCAGCCGGTGGGGTTGGGGGATGTCGTCGACGTTGATCCCGACCATCGCCTCGCCGAGGCCGCGGGAGACCTTCGCGACCACGTCCGGGTCGTCGTGGAAGGTGGTGGCCTTGACGATCGCCTCGGCTCGCTGGGCGGGGTTTCCGGACTTGAAGATCCCGGAGCCGACGAAGACCCCCTCGGCGCCCAGCTGCATCATCATCGCGGCGTCCGCCGGGGTGGCGATGCCGCCGGCGGTGAAGAGTACGACGGGCAGCTTGCCCTTCTGGGCGACCTCCTTGACGAGGTCGTAGGGTGCCTGCAGCTCCTTGGCTGCGACGTAGAGCTCGTCGCTCGAGAGGCCCTGCAGCCGACGCAGCTCCGCGCGGATGGTGCGCATGTGGGTGACCGCGTTCGACACGTCACCGGTGCCGGCCTCGCCCTTGGAGCGGATCATCGCCGCGCCCTCGGTGATCCGTCGCAGCGCCTCACCGAGGTTGGTGGCGCCGCACACGAACGGAACCGTGAACAGCCACTTGTCGATGTGGTTCGCGTAGTCGGCCGGGGTGAGCACCTCGGACTCGTCGATGTAGTCCACGCCGAGGCTCTGCAGGACCTGGGCCTCCGCGAAGTGACCGATCCGGGCCTTGGCCATCACCGGGATCGAGACCGCCTCGATGATTGAGTCGATCATGTCCGGGTCGCTCATCCGGGAGACGCCGCCCTGGGCGCGGATGTCGGCCGGCACCCGCTCGAGGGCCATCACCGCCACTGCGCCGGCGTCCTCGGCGATCTTGGCCTGGTCGGCGGTGACGACGTCCATGATCACGCCGCCCTTGAGCATCTCGGCCATGCCGCGCTTCACCCCGGAGGTCCCGGTGGCGTGGGCGGCGGGTGCTGAGCCCTGCTGGTTCTGCTGGTTCTGCTGGTTCTGAGCGTCTGTCACGGTCAACCTTCTGCGGGGTCAGGCGGACGCCGACGGCCCGCCGAGAGTGAGGATGGGTCAAGACTACGACGCGCGGCACCCAACCGACGAACCCGTTCAGCCGCTGACCAGCGCGGCCGGTGGCTCGTCGTCGAGGTCGACGGTCTCCAGGTCCGCGGCGCGTCCGGCCAGCCGGAGCCACCGCACCCGCCGGCGTGAACGCAGCACCCGGGCGGAGGCCACGACGTCGTTGTGGAACCGGCGGGCCAGCTCGACCTTGCGACAGTCAGCACCGAGCTCGTCGAGCAGCTCACCGGTCCCGAGGGTCGCGCGCAGCGCGTGCACCTCCTCGGCGTCGGGGAAGACCGCCCGCAGCGCCTCGGACAGATCGGACTCCGCGCCCTCGAAGTCCGCCGGCGAGGCGGCCCGCGCCTGGTGCGCGGAGTCGACGAGCAGCAACGAGCGGGCCGGGTCCAGTGCGCCGGCGGTGGCGAGCTCCAGCGCGGCTCCGGACCGGCGCAGCAGCTGGGCGTCCAGCGACGCGCGGGCGAGGTCGATCCGGTGGTGCATCCGGTCCAGCCGGTTCGCGGTCCAGGACAGCCACAGGCCGAGGAGCAGCAGCACGGCGACCGCGACGACGACGTAGACCCACTCCATCACCGGACCTCCTCGCCGACCACGGTCTCGTAGACCTGGACGATCCGCGAGGCGACCGAGCCCCAGTCGTAACGGCGTACGGCCAGCGAGGCCTCCGCGTTGGTCTTCGTCCGCCGCTGGGGGTCGTCGAGCAGCGCGAGCGCCTTCTCCGCCAGGTCGGCGGCGTCCCCGGGCCGGAACAGCACGCCGTAGCTGCCGTCACCGAGCACCCGCCGGAACGCCGGGATCGCGCTGGCCAGCACGGTGGCGCCGGCGGCCATCGCCTCGACGAGCACGATCCCGAAGCTCTCGCCTCCGGTGTTGGGGGCCACGTAGACGTCGGCGGTGCTCAGCGCCGCCGCCTTGTCGTCGTCGGAGGCCCGGCCCAGGAAGGTGACCCGGTCCCGCAGCGTCCCGGGCAGCGAGGCGCGGGCCCGTTCCAGGTCTCCCCCGCCGACCACGAGCAGCCGGACGCCGGGGCGTTCCGCGGCGACGAGCGCGAACGCGTCGCGGATCAGGGCGAATCCCTTGCGCGGCTCGTCGAGGCGGCCCACGAACGCCAGCGTCCCGTCCTCGCCGGCCCAGTCGGGCCGGGCGGCCGCGCAGGCGTACCGGTCGACGTACACGCCGTTCGGGATCACCACCGGCTCGCCGCCGATGTGCTGCACGAGCGTGTCCCGGGCGTTCTCGGAGACCGCGATCCGGCCGGTGATCTTCTCCAGCGAGGGCCGCAGGATCGACGCGGAGGCCGACATCGCCCGGGAGCGGATCTGCGAGGTGTGGAAGGTGGCGACCACCGGGCACTCGGCGGCCCACAGCGCGAGCAGCGACAGGCTCGGCGACGCCGGCTCGTGCAGGTGGATCACGTCGAAGCGCCCCTCGCGCAGCCACCGGCGGACCCGTCCGGCGACCAACGGGCCGAACGAGACCCGGGCCACGGACCCGTTGTAGGGCACCGCGATCGCTCGTCCGGCCGGTACGACGTACGCCGGCAGCCCGTGCTCGTCCTCGCTCGGGGCGAGCACGGACACGTCGTGGCCGAGCCGGATCAGCGCCTCGGCGAGGTCCTTGACGTGGTTCTGGACGCCACCGGGCGTGTCGAGGGAGTACGGGCAGACCAGGCCGATCCGCACATCCTCACCCCCGTCCAGGGCCGAGGTCGTCGACGAAGACCTTCTGCATCATGTGCCAGTCCTGCGGGTGTGCGCGGAGCCCGGCGGTGAACGCGTCGGCCACGGCCTGCATCATCATTGCCGCCCCCGCCTCACCGTCGTCGTGCGGAACCTCGGGATGGAAGGTGATCTCCAGGTCGTCGCCGACGTAGGCCAGGGTGGCGGGGATCAGCGCGGCGCCGGTGCGACGGGCCAGCATCGCCGGCCCGCGCGGCATCTTCGCCGGTGCGCCGCACAGGGTGACTTCGACCCCTGACCGGCTCAGGTCCCTGTCCGCGAGCAGGCACACCAGCCCGCCGGCCCGGGCCCACTCGACCATCCGCGCGAACCCCGCCTCGCCGCCGAGCGGCAGGATCTCCATCCCGAGCGAGGAGCGGTAGGACACGAACTCGTCGTAGAGCCGCGCCGGCCGGAGGCGCTCGGCCACGGTGACCAGGGGCATGCCGGTGCCGCACGCCCAGGCGCCGGCCCAGTCCCAGTTGCCCATGTGCGGCAGCGCGACGACGACCCCTCGCCCCCGGGCGTGGGCGTCCCGGATCACGTGCTCGTCGACGGTGCGGGTGCGGCGTACCAGGTCCTCGACCGGCCACGAGGGAAGCCGGAACGACTCGCACCAGTACCGCAGGTAGGACTGCACGCCCGCCCGGGTCAGTGCCTCGAGCGCGTCGTCGTCGAGCTCGGGGCGGACCCGGGCGAGGTTGTTGCGCAGGCGCTGCACGCTCTTTCCGTCGCGTCGGTGCACCTCGTCGGCGATCCGGCCGAAGATCCGCCGGGCGGTGCGCTCGGGCATCAGCCGCACCAGCCGCCAGCCGGACAGGTAGCCGAGCGTGGTCGCGTTGTCCGAGGCCGCGGCCGCTGCCCTGCCGAGACCGCCGGTGAGCGTGGCCATCACGCCGCCGCTTTGGCCTGACTGCGCACGGTGAGCACGCGCTGGACGACGGTGACCGTGCTGGCGAGCGCGAGCACCGCAAGCGTCAGCGGGATCAGCACCGGCAGGTCGAAGATGGCGCTGAGGCCGGTCATCACCAGGATCGCGACCAGCCGGTCGGCGCGTTCGGCGATGCCGCCCCGGGCCTCCATGCCCAGCGACTCCGCCCGGGCGCGTGCGTAGGAGGTCACCGAGCCCATCACCAGGCAGTACAGCGCCAGGGCCGCCCACACGTCGGAGTCGCCCGGGCCGGTGAAGTACAGCACCAGGCCGCCGAAGATCGCGGCGTCCCCGAGCCGGTCCAGCGTGGAGTCCAGGAACGCACCCCACTTCGACGACGTCCCGCTCATCCGCGCCATCGTCCCGTCGAGCAGGTCGGAGAACACGAACGCGGTGATCACGAGTACGCCGACCAGCAGCTCGCCGCGCGGGAAGAACACCAACGCACCCGCGACGACGCCGGCGGTGCCGACCAGCGTGATCGCGTCCGGGCTCACACCGTGGCGGAGGAAGAACTTCGCGATCGGTGTGAGCAGCTTGGTCCAGAAGGCACGGAATCGGTTCAGCATGGGAGCAGCAGGCTATCCGGTGCAGGGCCCCGTCTCAGGACCAGGCGTCGGCGAGCAGGTCGCGGGTCTCGGCCATCAGCTCGGGCAGGGTGCGGGTGCGCCCGATGATCGGCATGAAGTTCTGGTCGCCCGCCCAGCGCGGGACCACGTGCTGGTGCAGGTGCGCGGCTATCCCGGCGCCGGCGACGGAACCCTGGTTCATCCCGAGGTTGAACCCGTGCGCGCCGCTCACCTCACGGACCGTGCGCATCGCCTGCTGGGTGAGCTCGGCGACCTCGGCCGTCTCCTCCCGGGTCAGGTCCGGGTAGTCGGCGACGTGGCGGTACGGGCAGACCATCAGGTGTCCTGGACTGTAGGGGTACAGGTTCAGCACCACGTAGCTCCGCTGCCCCCGGTGCACGACCAGGCCCTCGCGGTCGTCCAGGGTCGGGATCCTGCAGAACGGGCACTGCTCCCCCGGCCCGTCGTCGGCCGGCTTGTTCTGGCCGCGGATGTAGGCCATCCGGTGTGGCGTCCAGAGCCGCTCCAGCTCGTCGGGGACCCCGACACCGTCCTGTTCCAGGGCATCGACCTGCCCGTCGTACCCTGTGCTGTCGCTCATACCTGGATCCGGCGCTCCACGGCGTCGACGACCCGGGCGATGGCGTCGGCGACGGACACGCCGTTGTCCTGCTCACCGTTGCGGTAGCGGAACGACACCGCCCCGTCCTCGACGTCGCGGTCGCCGGCGATCAGCATGAACGGGACCTTCTGCAGCTGGGCGTTGCGGATCTTCTTCTGCATCCGGTCGTCGGACTCGTCGACCTCCACCCGGACTCCGTGCGCGCGCAGGTCCGCGGCGACTTTCTGCAGGTAGTCGTTGTGCCGCTCCGCGATCGGGATGGCCGCGACCTGCACCGGCGCGAGCCAGGGAGGGAACGCGCCGGCGTAGTGCTCGGTCAGCAGGCCGATGAACCGCTCGACGGACCCGAACAGTGCCCGGTGGATCATCACCGGACGGTGCTTGCCGCCGTCGGGGCCGGTGTACTCGAGCTCGAACCGCTCGGGGGTGTTGAAGTCGAGCTGGAGCGTCGACATCTGCCAGGTGCGCCCGATCGCGTCACGGGCCTGCACCGAGATCTTGGGGCCGTAGAACGCAGCGCCACCTGGGTCGGGCACGAGCTCGAGTCCCGAGGCGGTCGCGACCTCGCGCAGTGTGTCGGTCGCCTCCTCCCACACCTCGTCGCTGCCGACGAACTTCTCCGGGTCCTTGGTGGACAGCTCAAGGTAGAAGTCGTCGAGGCCGTAGTCCTTGAGCAGGTCGAGCACGAAGGTGAGCAGCCTGGCGAGCTCGTCGCGCATCTGCTCGCGGGTGCAGTAGATGTGCGCGTCGTCCTGGGTCATCCCGCGGACCCGGGTCAGGCCGTGCACCACGCCCGACTTCTCGTAGCGGTAGACCGACCCGAACTCGAACAGCCGCAGCGGCAGCTCGCGATAGGACCGGCCGCGCGAACGGAAGATCAGGCAGTGGAACGGGCAGTTCATGGGTTTGAGGTAGTAGTCCTGCCCGGGCTTCACCACCGCACCGTTCTCGTCCACGGTCGCGTCGAGGTGCATCGGCGGGTACATCCCGTCGGCGTACCAGTCGAGGTGGCCGGAGGTCTCGAACAGCTGCGCCTTGGTGATGTGCGGGCTGTAGACGAACTCGTAGCCGGACTCCTCGTGCCGGCGCCGCGAGTAGTCCTCCATCTCCTTGCGTAGCACGCCACCCTTGGGGTGGAACACCGCGAGCCCGGAGCCGATCTCGTCGGGGAAGCTGAACAGGTCGAGCTCCCGGCCGATCCGGCGGTGGTCGCGTCGCTCCGCCTCCTGGAGCCGGTTCAGGTGTGTTTCCAGCGCCTCCTTGGACTCCCAGGCGGTGCCGTAGATCCGTTGCAGCTGCTTGTTCTTCTCGTCGCCGCGCCAGTACGCCGCTGCCGACCGCATCAGCTTGAAGGCGGGGATGCGCTTGGTGGTCGGCACGTGCGGGCCACGGCACAGGTCCTTCCAGGCCACCGCACCGTCGCGCTTGAGGTTGTCGTAGACGGTGAGCTCGCCGGCGCCCACCTCGACGTCGGCACCTTCGGCGACCTCGCCCGAGGCGCTCTTCAGGCCGATCAGCTCCAGCTTGTACGGCTCGTCGGCCAGCTCGGCACGCGCGTCGTCGTCGGAGACCGGACGGCGGGAGAACTTCTGACCCTCCTTGATGATCTTGCGCATCCGGGTCTCGATCTTGTCGAGGTCCTCGGGGACGAACGGCTCGGGAACGTCGAAGTCGTAGTAGAACCCGTCGACGACTGGCGGCCCGATCCCGAGCTTCGCCTCGGGGAAGAGATCCTGGACGGCCTGCGCCATCACATGGGCGGTGGAGTGCCGCAGGATGTCGCGTCCGTCCGGCGAACCGATGGCCACCGGCTCGACCTGGTCTCCCTCGGTGAGCTCGTAGGCCAGGTCCTTGAGGTCGGCGCCCACGCGAGCCGCGATCACCGACTCGTCGTCGGAGAAGAGCTCCCACGCCCGGGTGCCCGTCGTCACCGCACGCTCGGCACGCTCGCCTGCGCTGACAACGGTGACCTTGATCTCGGGCACGGGGTGGCTCCTTGCGGTGTCGGATGCCGGCCGGCCTTCCGGCGCGGCCGCTTCAGCTGCTCTCGCGATCGTATCTGCCGTGCGTGGCCCGCCGCGCCCCGGTTTGGCCGAGCGCGCGACGCACCAGCTTCCAGTAGATCGCCGAGACGAACGACAACGCCGCCACCGGTTCCACCCCGGACTCGGCACCCGGCCGGAAGTCGTCGGTCAGCAGCGCGGCCAGCTCGGCGTCGGGCACGGTGCGGACCGACTGCACCTCGGCGCGGCGCTCACGCAGCAGCCGCCGGTGCCGGAGCAGCCACCACCAGCCGCGGACCTTCTGCCGCCACCACCCCTGGCGCAGCGACACGGCGAGCATGGCAAGCTCGAGCGCCAGCATCGGCCCGAGCAGGAGCAACAACGTCCGCCGCTCGTAGAGCGTGAGCAGCATGAAGAGCCTGTTCCGCTCGAGCAGGTACATCTTCAGGTCGTTGCGGGAGAACTCGTAGCGGTGCAGCACCACCGCGTCGGGCACGTAGAGCACCGACCAGCCGCGCTGCCACGCGCGCAGGCTGAGGTCGGCGTCCTCGCAGTAGGCGAACATCGGCTCGCAGAAGCCGCCGAGCGCGTCCCAGGTGGCCCGCCGGCACATCGCCGCCGCGCCGGTCACGCTCGCGACCCGCGCGGTCCGCGCGTGGTCGGAGGCCGGCTCACCGAGCCCACCGGCCCAGGACAGGCCCAGGTAGTGCACCGGGTTCCCCGCCGAGTTCATCACCTCCGGGCGTTCGTAGAGCCGCAGGCTGCCGCTGACCAGGCCGACGCTCGGGTCCTCGAGGGCGCGCGCCAGGGCGGCGAGGGCGTCCGGTGCCACGACGGCGTCGCCGTTGACGAAGGCGAGGTGGTCACCGGTGGCGTGCGCTGCCCCCAGGTTGCAGCCGCCGGCGAACCCGGTGTTGCGGCCCGGGCGGACCACCGTGACGCCGGGCTGGCCGGCGAGGTCGTCGACGGCGTCGGTGGTGCACCCGTTGTCCACGAGTACGACGTCCACCTCCGCGCCCTCCGACTGCAGGAGGGCGAGCACGCACTCGGACAGCAGTGGCTCCGCACCGTAGGCGAGCACAACCGCTGAGATCCTGGCTGGTGAGGCTTCCACGTCACTCCATTCCGAGGCGGTAGGTGGCTGGGTCGGTCTCCGCCGGGATCGGGCTCAGGCCCTTGACCCCACGGGCCAGGAACGCGGCCAACGAGGTGGTGACCGCGACCGCACCGGCGATCAGCGCGAGCTCGACGCGCAGGAACGTCGAGGCGGGCAGGAGCAGGGCGAGCCCGAAGACCGCCAGGCCGATCATCCATGACATCGCGTTGCCGCGGTGCTCGGCGAGCGCTATCACCGCCGGCTGGAGTGCCAGCGCCACCATGTAGATCGCGCTCGACACGGCCAACAGCGTGAGGTCGCGGCGCGGCATCTCGAACTCCTGCCCGAACAACAACGTGAGCACCTCGGGGCCGAGCAGCAGCGCGCCGAGCACGCCGAGGGAGCCGAGCCCGGACACCACCGTGATGATCAGCCGGAGCTGGCGGTGGAAGCTGCCGTGGCGGCCGTGGGCGAGATGGCGGGTCAGCCCGGGAAGCAGGACGGCCTGGACCGCGGCGAAGAGGAACAGCGGTGACCGGGCGATCGTGAACCCGGCCAGGAAATGACCTGCCGCGGCCTCCTCCGCCTGCGTGGACAGGACCGTGACCGCGAGGGTGCCCAGGTTCGCCAGCCCCTGGGCGGCCAGCGAGGCCCCGAGCAACCAACCCAGGTTGACCGAGATCTCCGCGAGGGATGCCCGAGGTCCGCGTGCGGACGCCAGCCGGCGCAACGGCCCGGCGGTGACAACGAGTGACACCAACGGGGACACGGCCAGCAGCAGTGCGTACGGGATCGGGTTGGACACGCCGGCCAGGATCAGTGCGGCGCACGCAACCAGCCGGACGGCGCCCTCGGTCCCGATCTGCACCGCGTAGGGCATGAACCGGCCCGACCCGGAGTAGACCCCACGTGCGACGTACTGCCCGGCCAACGCCGCGCAGGCGATGAAGAGAGCAAGCGCGTTGGTCCACGACCCGCCCAGCCACCCGACGAGCATCGGTGAGATCGCCAGACCGAGCACCGTGCTGAGCGCGAGCAGCGCGAAGGCGAGCTGGCTTGCCCGGACGATGACCGGTCGCCCGCCCTCCCCACGGCTCCCGCGATGGGCGAGGGCGCGCGCGACCTCCTGCTCGAACGGAAGGAACAGGCCGATGCCGACCGTGTAGACCAGTGTCCACAGCACCGCGATGCCGGAGAACGCGCTCGGACCGACCGCTCGTGCGGCCAGGATCAGGAAGACACTCGCGGAGATCCCGAGCAGGACCAGTCCGGCGCCGACGGTCAGGGTCGCCCGGCTCCCCGAACCGGCGTCCCCGGGCGTCGCCGGGTCAGGCATCAGGCGCAGGCGGAGGTGCCTCGGAGGAGAGGTCGTGCGGTCGCGCTCCCCGGTCACCCGGCGGGTCGAGCTCCATCCGGAGCAGCCCGATCTCCTCGGCCAGGGTCCGGGTCCGATCCTCGAGGCGGCCCATCTCGTAGCTGTGGTGGATGCTCACACCGAGCAGCACCATGCTGGCCATGAAGAACAGCAGGTTGGCCGGGACGGTGACGCCGACCAGGTCGGCCGCCCAGTACAGCAGCCGCGGGAACACCGCTATCACGAGCGTGAACAGGGCGACCATGGCCCAGAAGATCGCGTACTTCTCCCGCAGCCGGTGTCGGCGCAGGAGCTCGAAGAGCAACCCCAGCGTGAACAGCGAGCCGATCACCCCGAGCACGAAGTTCGCGTTCATGCGGCTACCTCCTCCGGCGGTGTCTCCAGCGTGGTAGGCCACCTGCGCACCAGCGCAAGAGCCAGCGCCACGAGCGCGCGGACGAGGTAGATCGACGCCCGCAGGCCGCTCTGGCTGGCCTGTCCCGCGGAGCGGACCCGCATGGCCACCGGCTCCTGTCGGACGCTGCAGCCGGTGCGCAGCGCGATCACGAGGGACTCGACGGTGTCGCCGAGGTACTCCGCGGGATAGTGCGTGGCGAACACCCGGATCGCGCGCAGGTTCGCGGCCCGGAAACCACTGGTCACGTCGCTGAGCTTCTGGCCCGACATCCGCGAGAGCACGAAGGCCAGGAGCACCATCGCCCAGCGGCGAGGCCCGCGCGCTCGGTAGTCGCCCTCACCGGCGAACCGGGCCCCGATGACGATGTCGGCGTCGACGAGGCGGCCGAGCAGCACGTCGAGGTACGCCGGGTCGTGCTGACCATCCGCGTCGACCTGGACCACCACGTCGTACCCGTGCCGCAGGGCATACCGGTAGCCGGCACGCATCGCCCCGCCGACGCCGAGGTTGAAGGGCAGCTGACACACCAGCGCTCCGGCCGCGCGTGCCCGGTTCGCGGTGCTGTCACCCGACCCGTCGTCCACGACGAGTACGTCGACGTCGGGATGCGCCGCCCTAAGCTCCAGGACGACGGCGGCGACGGAGCTTTCCTCGTTCCAGGCCGGCATCACCACCAGCACGCGCTGCGGCGTCTCCGCGGGTTCGGCCATGAGCTCATCGTATCCAGTCAGCTTGTCCCGCTTTGCACCATGCGAGGTGTGGCGGCGCAGCGGTCTACGGCGCGCTGAGGCAGACGAGCCGTCCGGCCCGTTGCGGATCCACGTAACCGGCGTCCTTCACCATCTCCAGTCGCTCACTCTGTTTGCCGCGGTAGACGCAGACCATGCTGACTCCGAGTCCCTCGAGCGCCCGCTCGAAGCGTCGCTGTGGCGGCAGCCTGTCGGTCTCGTAGTTGGAGAACCGGCTGAGCACCATGCGTTGCTCCAGCTGCTCAGGGCTCTCCTGAAGCCCTTCCAGGTAGAACGGGCGGGGCACCACCGGGTAGGTCTCGGTCGTGTAGATCGGCAGTACCGACATGTGGGCACGCGGGAGGAGCACCAGGTCACCCTCGTCGAGCTCGAGCACCTGCTGCACGTCGTGCACGTTCTTCGGCGAGAGCTTCAGCTCCGGCGTGGCATCGATGTGACCGCCGACCTCCTTGTCCCACACGGCGGTGCCACCGACGGTGAGCACGACCGCCAACGCCAGCGTCAGGCCGCCGACGAGCACCGCGCGGGCAGGTGCCGGGACAACCGTCGGCACCGGAAGCGCGAGCAGCATGCCCACCAGCACGGCCACCGGGGCGACCAGGATCAGACGGTAGTACAGCACGCCGGCGCCGGTGAGGTCGTTGAGGAGCACGGAGAAGCCTGGAACCAGCAGCACCACGACTGCGAGCGTCGCGGAACCCGCCATCGCGGCCGCGATCCGGCTGCGCACCAGCAACGGGCCGACGACCATCGCAAGCACCGCGAGTGCCACGATCCACGGGTCGTCGCCCATCGTCCGGTCGAAGGCCCGCCACGGCTGCGGGGCCCGTGGCTCGGCGCCGCCAACGCCCGTCGAGAAAAGCAGCACGGCGAGCCCCGCCACCAGCGGCGCCACCGAGAACGCCACCGCGCCGAGGAGCTGACGGACGAACCCGTTCCGGGTCAGGATCGCGGCGAGGACGACAGCAGCCGACATCACCGGTGCCATGATCACCGCGGTCGGGGTGAAGCCGGCGAAGGCCAGCCCGCACATGGTCAGCATGAACAGGTTCCACCGGTTGCGCCGCAGGTCCTGCTCGGCCGCGACCCGTGTGAAGTACGTCCACGCCAACGGGAGCACGATGCACAGCGCCATCACCTTGCCCGTCCACATCCGGGCGTAGGAGAAGTCGCCGACCGCGCCGGTGGCACTCATCAACGAGAACGCGAACGCGCCCGCGAGCAGGAGCACAGGCCGGCGCGGGGCCCACAGCGCCACCAGCCTCCAGGTGGCCCAGCCGGCGAGCAGGCAGGCGATCGGCGCGGCGACGAGATAGCTGAAGCCGGCCGCGGAGACCCCGAGCAGGCCGGCCATGGCACCGAGCAGCCCCTCGATCGAGGCGATCGGGATGCCCCCGCCGTACGACGCCGGGAATGTCTCCGGCCCGAACATCGTGTCCCGCAACGAGAAGGTGTCGTGGGCCGCGGTCCAGACCGAGCGGTTGACGTAGTAGATGTCGTCGGGGTCACCGTTGCGGACGAACATGGTGAAGACGGCGAGCGCGACCACGAGCAGAAGCGCGAAGAGATGACTGCGGTTCGACGCCCAGGCGCTGCTCCAGGAGACCGGCCCGGCAACGACGACCCGTCCGAGCGCGGCGAGGGCAGCGAGCAGGAGCGCTGCCCACATCCACAGGAAGTGATCCTCGGGCCACACCAGCGCGATGCCCGCGGCTCCGAGTGCGAGCAGCGTGGCGAGACCGGCCAGCACAGGGCGGACGAGGGCGGACGAGCGGACGGCGTTCTCGCGGTCGGTGGCCGCCGTCTCCGGGTCGGAGAGCCCAGACCTGTTGGAGGGGTCAGCGCGCCGATGGCGCAGCACACGCCACACGCACAGCGCCATCGACAGCACCGCGAGCGGAATCCAGATCAGTGTGGCCGCGGATGCTGACGACTGCGCCGCGGCGGCGACCTCGTACAGCAGCGTCCACACACCGAATGCCACGATCGACCCGTCGAGGACCGCATGCACGACCTCGACCCAGAGAGGGTCGGCCGATCGGGTCTCGATGTGGGATCGCGCCGTGTCAACGGCCTCGAGTCGTCCGTCGGGCCGGATGTCGGCATCGGGCTTCATCTACGTGGGACTCTCCGTCGTCGGCCGACCGTGATCCGGGGTGCGTGCCGCACGGAGCCTAGCAACCTCGAGAGCCGGTTCCGGCGACCGCCGCGACGACACGGCGGTCCGTCGTACTGGTGGGCGATACTGGGTTTGAACCAGTGACCTCTTCCGTGTCAAGGAAGCGCGCTACCGCTGCGCCAATCGCCCGTGATGTCTCAAAGTCCCATATCCGGGGAGCTTTGAGCAATCGAGGTGGAGACGGGATTTGAACCCGTGTAGACGGATTTGCAGTCCGTTGCCTCGCCTCTCGGCCACTCCACCAAGGAGGCTGCGACCTTACAATCTCCGAGCGGACGACGAGGCTCGAACTCGCGACCTCAACCTTGGCAAGGTTGCGCTCTACCAACTGAGCTACGTCCGCATGCGACATCCGGAGGGAGCGGAATTCCGCCCTCACCGAACATGCGAGGAAACTTTAGCCGAAGAGTCCGGAATGACAAATTCGGCCCACACCGCGCGTGTTCCGACGCCGGCCGTGCCTAGGCTCGACCCCATGCGCGCATGGGTGAACGGCCGTCTCCTCGACGACCCGAACAGTCCGGCCATCGGTGTCAGCGACCACGGGCTCACCGTCGGCGACGGCGTCTTCGAGGCGGTGAAGGTGCGCGACGGCCGGCCGTTCGCACTGACCCGTCACCTCCAGCGGCTCGCCCGGTCCGCCGCCGGGCTCGGACTTCCGGAGATCGATCTCGAGGAGGTACGGCGGGGGGTGTCGGCTGTGCTGGACGGGCACCGACCGCAGCTGGGTCGGCTGCGGATCACCTGCACCGGCGGCGACGCACCGCTCGTGTCCGGACGCGGCGACGCGCCGGCGACGCTCGTGGTCGCCGCCGAGTCGATGCAGCAACGGCCCCTCACCACCTCGGTGGTGACGGTGCCCTGGCCACGCAACGAGCGGGGCGCGCTGGCGGGCCTGAAGACCACCTCCTACGCCGAGAACGTGGTCGCGCTGGCGTATGCCGCCGAGCGCGGTGGGAGCGAGGCGGTCTTCGCCAACCTCGCCGGCCACCTGTGCGAGGGAACCGGGTCCAACGTGTTCTACGTCGTCGACGGACAGCTGCGGACGCCGACACTCGCGGCGGGATGCCTCGCGGGGATCAGCCGCGCGCTGCTGCTCGAGTGGTACGGCGCACGTGAGGTTGACGAGCCGATCGACGTACTCCGAGGCGCCGACGAGATCTTCCTGGTCTCCACGACGCGCGACGTGCAAGCGGTACGGCGCTGTGACGACCGTGACCTGGAGGC
>DASSBE010000055.1:0-22313 GCA_035699065.1 Nocardioidaceae bacterium | reverse complement strand
CTTCCCACGACGTGCGAATCGTGGGAAGTGACGGGATCCCTACATACCTTGGGGAAGCTGTGACACGAGGCTCAGCAGGCAGGGGGTTCGCGCACCGCAAGTGAAGTGTTACCTTACATAGGTAAGGCACACCTAACTTTGAGGTACCACGTGATCGCGAACTATCTCGTCGGGCTCCGCGAGGGGCTCGAGGCGTCCCTCGTCGTCGTCATCCTGGTGACCTACCTGGTCCGCTCCGACCGCCGGCACCTGCTGCCGCGGATCTGGGCCGGTGTCGCGGCCGCGGTCCTGGTCTCGCTCGGCTTCGGGGCACTGCTCACGTTCGGGCCGCGTGGCCTCACCTTCGAGGCGCAGGAGCTGATCGGCGGCACGCTGTCGATCGTCGCGGTCGGCTTCGTGACCTGGATGGTGTTCTGGATGGCCAAGAGCGCCCGGAGCCTCTCCTCGGACCTGCGCGGCCGCCTCGACAAGGCCGCCGAGGCCGGACGGGGCGCGCTCTTCGTCGTCGCCCTACTCGCCGTGGGCCGCGAGGGCCTCGAGACCGCGCTGTTCCTGTGGGCCGCCACCCAGGCGGCGGCGGGCTCGGGTTCGACGACCGTCCCGCTGGCCGGCGCCGCGCTCGGCATCCTGACCGCGGTCGCCCTGGGCTACCTGATCTACCGCAGCACCCTGCGGCTCAACCTCGGCAAGTTCTTCACCTGGACCGGCGTCTTCCTCGTCGTCGTCGCGGCCGGCGTCCTGTCCTACGGCGTGCACGACCTGCAGGAGGCGCGCTTCCTGCCCGGCCTGAACGACCTGGCCTTCGACGTCAGCAACGTGATCAGCCCGGGATCGTGGCTGGGCACCCTGCTCAAGGGCACGGTCAACTTCTCGCCCGCCACCACGAAGCTCGAGGCGTCGGCGTGGTTGCTCTACATCGTCCCGACCATGACGTTCTTCGTGCTGCAGCTGCGCAAGAACAGGCCGGCGCCCGCCGTACCGGCCCCCGCATCGTCCTCGGCCCGCTGAACCAGCTCGACACCGAACCAAGGAGTCCACCCGAATGACGCAGCGCCCCCTAGGCCTGGCCGCCCTTCTCGCGCTGATCCTGCCGGCCGCCGTCGCCTGCACCAGCAACACCACGTCCGCGGACGCGAAGGGCAACGACGGCGCCGTCTCGGTCACGTCCACCGACGACTCCTGCGAGGTGTCCGCGGACACCGCCCCGTCCGGCAACCTCGTGTTCCACGTGAAGAACGAGGGCGACCAGGTCACCGAGTTCTACCTCTACGCCGAGGACGGTCTCCGGATCGCCGGCGAGGTGGAGAACATCGGCCCCGGCCTGACCCGCGACATGGTGCTGCGCGCAGCACCGGGGAACTACCTCACCGCCTGCAAGCCCGGCATGGTCGGCCAGGGAATCCGGCACCCGTTCACGGTCACCGACTCCGGCGAGGAGGTGGCCGTGACCGCTGACGAGCAGGAGCTGCTCGACACCGCGAACCAGCAGTACGCCAGCTACGTCAAGGACCAGACCGAGCAACTGCTGGCCAGGACCCGGGAGTTCGTCCGGCTCTACGAGGCCGGCCGCGACGACCAGGCCCGCGCGATGTACGCCGACGCCCGGGTGCACTGGGAGCGGATCGAGCCGGTGGCGGAGTCCTTCGGCGACCTGGACCCGAAGATGGACCTCCGCGAGGCCGACCTCGAGCAGGGCCAGGAGTGGACCGGCTGGCACCGGATCGAGAAGGACCTGTGGCCACCGCGGTCCGGGTACCAGCCGCTCACCGAGCAGCAGCGGCAGGAGTACGGCGACCAGCTGGTCGCGGACACCACCGAGCTGTACGACCGGACCCGTTCGATGACGTTCACCGCCGACCAGATCGGCAACGGCGCCAAGGGCCTGCTCGACGAGGTCGCCACCGCGAAGGTCACCGGCGAGGAGGAGATCTGGTCGCACACCGACCTGTGGGACTTCCAGGCCAACATCGACGGCGCGAAGGTGGCCTTCGAGGGCCTGCGGCCGTTGCTGAGCGAGAAGGACCCCGAGCTCGAGGACACCATCGCGCAGCGGTTCACCGCCCTGCAAGGACTGCTCGACGAGCAGCGCGACGGCGACGGTTTCGTCTCCTACACCGAGCTCTCGCCCTCGGAGGTCAAGCAGCTGTCCGACGCCGTGAACGCACTCTCCGAGCCGCTGTCGCAGCTGACGGCCGCGGTCACCCTGTAGGCCGCCGATGCCCGAGCAACGTCCAGAGCTCAGCCGCCGGCGGCTGCTCGGCCTCGCCGGGGCGGGTGCCGCCATCGGCGCCGCCGGGTTCGCCGGCGGCATCGAGACCGGCTGGGCCTCCGCGGACCCGGCCTCCGCCGGCGCGCAGTCCTACCCGTTCCACGGCGGCCACCAGGCCGGGATCGTCACGCCCGCGCAGGACCGCCTGCACTTCGCCGCGTTCGACGTGACCAGCACCTCGCGGGAGGACCTGGCCCAGCTGCTGCGGACCTGGACCCGGGCCGCGGCCCGGATGACCCAGGGCCTGCCCGCCGAGAGCGACCGGCTGACCCCCTACGACGCGCCACCGGCCGACACCGGCGAGGCGCTCGGGCTCCCGGCCGCGCGGCTGACGCTCACCTTCGGCTTCGGCCCGTCCCTGTTCCGCGACGACGCCGGCCGGGACCGATTCGGCCTCGCCGCCCGGCGTCCCGAGGCACTGCAGGAGCTGCCGCACTTCCCGGCCGACCACCTCGACCCGGCGCGCAGCGGCGGGGACCTGTGCGTGCAGGCCTGTGCCGACGACCCGCAGGTCGCGGTGCACGCCATCCGCAACCTGTCCCGGCTCGCGTTCGGCGTCGCGTCCTTGCGTTGGTCCCAGCTCGGGTTCGGGCGGACCTCGTCGACCTCGACCAGCCAGCAGACGCCGCGCAACCTGTTCGGCTTCAAGGACGGCACCGCGAACCTGAAGGCCGAGCAGCCGCAGCAGGTCGAGGAGCACGTCTGGGTGGACCCCGTCGACGACCCGCGGGCCGGATGGCTCGCCGGTGGCTCCTACCTGGTGGCGCGCCGGATCAACATGCACATCGAGACCTGGGACCGCACCTCGCTCAAGGAGCAGGAGACGCTGATCGGCCGCGACCGCGACGAGGGTGCACCCCTGTCCGGAGGGAATGAGTTCACCAAGCCGGACTTCGACCTGGCCGGCCGTGGCGGCATCCCGCTGATCGCGAGGAACTCCCACGTCCGGCTCGCCCATCCCAGCCACAACCATGGCGTGAAGCTGCTCCGTCGCGGCTACAACTTCACCGACGGCAACGACGCCCTCGGCCGGCTCGACGCGGGGCTGTTCTTCATCGCCTACGTGCGCGACCCGGCCACCCAGTACGTCCCGATGCAGAACAAGCTGTCCCGCGAGGACGGGCTGATGGAGTACCTCCAGCACACCGGGTCGGCGATCTTCGCCGTCCCGCCCGGTGCCGCGAACGACGAGTTCGTCGGCCAGGCGCTGTTCGCCTGACCGCCTGACCCAGTTGTCCGGATCCGGGCGACGACTAGTCTCGATCCATGACGCAGATCCTCGCGGTCCGGGGAGTGCTGCCCGAGCACACCTACACACAGGCCGAGCTGACCGCGGGGTTCGGTGACCTGATCGTGACCGGGGAAGGCCTGGACCGGGCGGTGCTCGCGCGGCTGCACGGCAACGCCGGCGTCAGCACCCGGCACCTGACGCTCCCGCTGGAGGAGTACGCCGGCCTCGACGACTTCGGGCAGGCCAACGACGTCTTCATCGAGCACGCCGTGGACCTCGGCGCGCAGGCGATGGTGGCCGCTCTGAAGGCGGCCGACCTCGCCCCGGAGGACGTCGACCTGGTCGTGTCCACCACCATCACCGGCGTCGCGGTGCCGTCCCTCGAGGCCCGGATCGCGCCGCTGATCGGGCTGCGTCCCGACGTGCGGCGGATCCCGATCGTCGGCCTCGGGTGCGTCGCAGGGGCCGCCGGAGTCGCCCGGGTGCACGACTACCTGGTCGGCCACCCGGACCAGGTTGCCGTGCTGCTCTCGGTCGAGCTCTGCTCGCTGACCGTGCAGCGCGAGGACACGACGGTGGCCAACCTGGTCGCCAGCGGCCTGTTCGGCGACGGGGCCGGTGCCGTGGTGGCCGTCGGGGACACGCACCCGCTCGCCCGCCGTACCGCCTCCGCCTCCTCCCCCGGCGAGGCGTCGCAACCGGCCGTGCTCGCCAGCCGCAGCCGGATGTACCCCGACACCGAGCGGGCGATGGGCTGGGACGTCGGCAGCACCGGCTTGAAGATCGTGCTCGGAGCGGAGGTCCCCCAGCTGGTCGAGACGTACGTCGGCGCCGACGTCGACCTGTTCCTGGCCGAGGCCGGCCTGACCCGCTCGGACGTCGGCTGGTGGGTCTGTCATCCCGGGGGCCCCAAGGTGCTCGAGGCGATGCAGTCCGCACTGGGCGTGGACCGCGACGCCCTCGCGATGACCTGGCAGTCGCTGGACCGGATCGGGAACCTGTCCTCGGCGTCGGTGCTGCACGTGCTCGCCGACACCCTGGCGGAACGGCCGCCGGCACCTGGTTCCTACGGCGTGCTGATGGCGATGGGCCCCGGGTTCTGCCTCGAGCTCGTGCTGTTGCGGGGCTGAGCCGTGGGCGACACCGGCCTGTGGCTGTTCACCGCCCTGGTCGCACTCGTCGGCCTCGAGCGGCTCGCCGAGCTGGTGGTCTCCACCCGCAACGCTCGCTGGAGCCTCCGGCACGGCGGTGTCGAGACCGGCCGGCGGCACTACCCGGTGATGGTCGTGCTGCACACGGCGCTGCTGGTCGGTGCGCTGGTCGAGGTCTGGGTGCGCCGTCCCGGCTTCCACCCCGTTCTCGGCTTCACCGCGCTGGGGCTCGTGCTCGCTTCCCAGGGCCTGCGCTGGTGGTGCATCGCCACGCTGGGCCGGCAGTGGAACACCCGGGTGCTCGTCGTACCCGGCCTGCCGGTGGTCCGGCGTGGCCCGTACCGAGCGCTGGCGCACCCCAACTACGTAGCGGTCGTCGTGGAGGGCGCGGCGCTGCCGCTCGTGCACACCGCCTGGGTCACCGCGCTCGTGTTCACCGTCCTGAACGCCGCGTTGCTGCGCACCCGGATCCGGGTCGAGGACGAGGCGCTGCGCGACCTGTCCACCGCGCCGAGCA
Source organism: Nocardioidaceae bacterium (assembly GCA_035699065.1). GTDB lineage: Bacteria > Actinomycetota > Actinomycetes > Propionibacteriales > Nocardioidaceae > Nocardioides_C. The sequence continues at coordinate 17,145 of DASSBE010000055.1, read as the reverse complement.
GCGCCTGATGCCGGACGTCGCCGTCGCCGGCGGCGGACCGGTCGGTCTGGCCACCGCGTTGTACGCGGTCCGCGCCGGGCTGTCGGTCACCGTCTTCGAGCCGCGAGCCGGGGTGATCGACAAGGCCTGCGGCGAGGGGCTGATGCCCGGCGCGGTCGCGGCCCTGGACCACCTCGGCGTCGCCGTCGACGGGATCGCGCTGCGCGGCATCCGCTACCTCGGTTCCGGGCGCACCGCGGCGGCGCTGTTCCGCGACGGCACCGGCCGGGGAGTACGACGCACGACGCTGCATGCGGCTCTGCGGTCGGCGGTGGAGGCCGCGGGTGTCCCGATCGTCGCGCGCCCCGTCGGCGAAGTGCGCCAGGACGAGGCCGGGGTCACGGTCGACGGCGAGCCGGCACGCTACCTCGTCGCCGCAGACGGCCTGCACTCCCCCGTCCGGCGCCGGCTGGGTCTCGACGCCCCGGTCGCCGGAGCACGCAGGTACGGGCTGCGCGGCCATGTGCGCACCGTTCCGTGGACCGACCTGGTCGAGGTGCACTGGGCAGCGAGGTCGGAGGCGTATGTCACCCCGGTCGAACCCGACCAGGTCGGCGTGGCCGTCCTCACCTCCGAGCGCGGCGGCCTCGAGCAGCACCTGCAGGCGTTCCCCGTGCTGCGGGACCGGCTGGACGGGCTGACCTGGTCGGCGGCGCGCGGCGCGGGCCCGCTGCGGCAGCGCTCCCGCCGTCGTGTGGCCGGCCGGGTGCTGCTCGTCGGCGACGCCAGCGGGTACGTCGACGCGCTCACCGGCGAGGGGCTCGCGATCGGGTTCGCGCAGGCCCGGGCCGCGGTCGACGCGATCGCCCTCGACCGGCCCGACGGCTACGAGAAGACATGGCGGCAGGTGACCTGGCGCTACGAGCTGCTAACCCGGGGGCTGCTCGGTGCCGCTCGGCGACCACCGGTGCGACGCGCACTGGTGCCGGCGGCCGCGGCACTTCCCGCGGTGTTCGGCGCTGCCGTGAACGAGCTCGGTCGCGTCCGCTGAGGCTGGGTCGCGTCCGCTGAGGGCGCCCGCTGCGGCCGCTGCGGGCCAACGAGATCAGACGTGCCCGGAGAAGCTGCGAGGGCAGCCACCGGAGTGGCTGCCCTCGTGGGTTGAGACGGGCCGGGGGGGATTGGCTCTCAGGTTCGAACGGTCCGGGGGGGTGGAACACGTTCGCCTGCGTCTCAAGCTCTTTTGTTGTGGGCGGTGATCCTGCCGAGTTCGGGCCAACCGCTTGCATCAAGTGTCACCCACCCCTGCGTGGATATGCACACGAATGCGACTTCATCAATGTGCAGTGCACATTCCTGCAAAACGTCCCGGTTCGGGCGTCTTCTGCGACGCGGTGCGAGAGCGCTCAGGCACCGGTGTAGTAGCCGTCGGCGACCGCGAGCGCGTCGTCCAGGATCGCCAGGCCCTCGCGGACCTCGTCGGCCGTGGTGGTGCACGGGGGCACGACGTGGGTGCGGTTGAAGTGAGTGAACGGCCACAGCCCCGCCGACTTGCAGGCCGCGGCCAGCTCCGCCATCGGCTTCGCGTCCGCACCACTGGCGTTGAACGGCACCAGCGGCTCTCGGGTCTCCCGGTCGCGGACCAGCTCGAGGGCCCAGAACACCCCGAGCCCGCGGACCTCGCCGACGGAGGGGTGCCGCTCGGCCAGCTCCCGCAGGCCGGGGCCGATCACGTCGTCGCCCAGCATCCGGGCGTGCTCCAGGATGCCCTCGTCCTTGAAGATGTTGATCGAGGCGACCGCCGAAGCGCACGCGAGTGGGTGCCCCGAGTAGGTGAGTCCGCCGGGGTAGGGCCGGTCCGCGAACGTGGCCGCCACCGGGTCGGAGAGGATCACGCCGCCGAGCGGCACGTAGCCGGAGTTGACGCCTTTGGCGAAGGCGATCAGGTCCGGCGTCACGCCCCAGTGGTCGATCGCGAACCACTCGCCGCACCGGCCGAACCCGGCCATCACCTCGTCGGCGACCATCAGGATCCCGAACTCGTCGCACAGCGCACGGACGCCTTCGAGGTAGCCCGGCGGCGGGACCAGTATCCCGTTCGTGCCGACCACCGTCTCGAGCACCACGGCCGCGATCGTGTGCGGGCCCTCGACGGTGATCGTCTGCCGCAGGTGCTCGAGGGCACGCTCGCCCTCCTCGGCCTCGGACGTGGCGTGGAACGCCGACCGGTAGGGGTAGGGGCCCCAGTAGCGGACCACCCCGGGCACCGCTGGCTCGGAGGCCCAGCGGCGTGGTTCCCCGGTGAGCGCGATCGCGCCCGCGGTCGCGCCGTGGTAGCTGCGGTAGGCCGCGAGCACCTTCTGCCGGCCGGTGTGCACGCGGGCCATCCGCACCGCGTTCTCGATCGCCTCCGCGCCGCCGTTGGTGAAGAACACCATGTTCAGGTCGCCCGGTGCCAGCTCGGCGATCAACCGGGCCGCCTCGCTGCGTGCGTCGTTGGCGAACGTCGGCGCGATCGTGCACAGCTTGCCGGCCTGCTCCCGGATCGCCGCGACCAGCTTCGGGTGCTGGTAGCCGATGTTGACGTTGACCAGCTGCGAGGAGAAGTCCAGGAAGCGCTTGCCCTCGTAGTCCCAGAAGTACGACCCCTCGGCCCGGGCGATCGGCATCGGGTCGATCTGCGCCTGCGCCGACCAGGAGTGGAACACGTGCGTCCGGTCGTCGTGACGGATCCGGGCGGCGTCGCCCTGGGCGGTCGGGTCCAGTGTCTGGGTCACGGTGGGTCCTCCGGTCGGGGTCGGGCGTGCGTGCGTCGTACGGCGGGGGCGGTCAGCGGGTCCGGGGAAAGCCCAGGTCCACGCTCGAGGTGGCCGGGTCCGGCCAGCGGGAGGTGACCACCTTGCCGCGGGTGTAGAAGTTGATGCCCTCCGGACCGTACATGTGGGTGTCGCCGAACAGCGACGCCTTCCACCCGCCGAAGGAGTAGTAGGCCACCGGCACCGGGATCGGGACGTTGATCCCGACCATGCCGACCTCCACGTCGAACTGGAACCGGCGGGCCGCGCCACCGTCGCGGGTGAAGATCGCGGTGCCGTTGGCGAACGGGTTGTCGTTGATCAGCTCCAGGCCCTCCTCGTAGCTGTCCACCCGCACCACGGCCAGCACCGGGCCGAAGATCTCGTCCGTGTAGACCGTCATCTCCGGACTCACGTGATCGAGCAGGGTCGTGCCCAGGAAGAATCCGTCAGCGGGCAGGTCGGCCTCGCGTCCGTCGACGACGACCGTGGCTCCCGCGGCAGCACCGGCGTCGACGTACCCGGCCACCTTCGCGCGGTGCCCGGCGGTGATCAGCGGGCCCATGTCGGTGTCCGGGTCGGTGCCGTCGCCGACCCGGAGCTTCGGCAGTCGGGCGGCGACCGCGTCCACCAACCGGTCGCCCACGTCGCCGACGGCGACCGCGACCGAGAGCGCCATGCACCGCTCGCCGGCGGCACCATAGGCGGCCGAGACCACCGCGTCGGCGGCCATGTCGACGTCGGCGTCGGGCAGCACCAGGGCGTGGTTCTTGGCGCCGCCGAGCGCCTGGACCCGCTTGCCGTGCGCCGTGCCGGTCTCGTAGATGTAGCGCGCGATCGGGGTGGAGCCGACGAAGCTGACCGCCGCGACGTCATCGTGGGAGAGGAGTACGTCGACCGCCTCCTTGTCGCCCTGCACCACGGTGAACACGCCGTCGGGCAGGCCGGCCTCCTGCCACAGCCGGGCCAGGAACAGCGATGCGGACGGGTCCTTCTCACTCGGCTTGAGCACGAACGCGTTGCCGCACGCGATCGCGTTGGCGCACATCCACAGCGGCACCATCACCGGGAAGTTGAACGGGGTGATCCCGGCGACCACGCCCAGCGGCTGCCGGATGCTGTAGACGTCGACGCCGGTGCCGGCCGACTCGGAGTAGCCGCCCTTGAGCAGGTGCGGCACGCCGGTCGCGAACTCGACGTTCTCCAGTCCGCGCATGATCTCGCCGGCCGCGTCGGAGAGCACCTTGCCGTGCTCGGAGGTGACGATCGCGGCCAGCTCGTCGGTCCGCTCGTGCAGCAGCTCCCGGAACTTGAACAGCACGCCGGACCGTTTCGACAGGGACGCGTGGCGCCACTCCTTCGCGGCGGCGGACGCGGACGCGAGGGCAGTCGCCACGTCGGCGACCGAGGCGAGCTCGACCTCGGCGGTCTGCTGCCCCGTCGCGGGGTTGAACACCGGCGAGGTGCGCCCGGAGGTCCCCGAGGTCGTCCGGCCGTCGATCCAGTGCGAGATGCGGTTCGTCATGCCTCGATGGTTACGTGTCAGCACCGGGCGAGACAATAGGTGTTCGTACTGTCACAAAGCCTCCTCAGCGCGCGCGAGGGTCCCACGACCCGGTGCGGGCGGCGTCGGCCAGCTCCCCGGCCAGCGCGTCGAACCCGTCGGCGACCAGTCCGCAGGTGACCCGCAGGTGGCCGGCGTCCTCCGGCAGCAGCGTGAACGGTGCCCCCGGGGCGGCGCCGATGCCGCGGCTCGCGAGCCGGACCAGGGCAGCGGTCTCGTCGTGGACCGGGAGCCAGAGGTTGATCCCGTCGGTCCCGCCGACCTCGACACCGGCCCCGGCCAGGGCGGTCACCAGGTCGTGCCGACGGCCGGCGTACGTCTCGCGGGCCTGCTCGACCTCGGCGACCGTGTCCGGGTCGGTCAGCAGGCTGAGCAGGATCCGCTGCAGCACCCGGCTGCTCCAGCCCTGGCCGAGCTGCCGGCGGGCCAGCACGTGCTGCATCACCGCGTCCGGTCCGCTCATTGCCGCGAGCCGCAGGTCCGGCCCGTGTGACTTGGAGAAGCTGCGCACGTGGACGGTCTGTTCCGGGATCCACGTCCCGAGGCTGACCATCGGGCTCGAGGCGATGGCGCCGGCGGAGTCGTCCTCGACGGCGAGCGCCCCGGTGCCGGCGATGATTCCGGCCAGCCGCTCCGCGCGCTCGATGGTCATCGACGCGCCGGTCGGGTTGTGCGCGCGGGGTTGCAGGAACACCGCGGCGGTGGGGACCCGCAACACCTCGGCCAGCTGGTCCGGGCACAGGCCGTGCTCGTCCACCGGCACTCCGACCACCCGTACCCCGGTGGCCTCGACCAGGTCGACCAGCGCGGGGAAGCAGGGGTGCTCGACCACGACCCGGTCACCGAACCGGAGCACCGACCTGGCCACCTGGTCCAGCGCGTCCATCGCGCCGTCGACCACGGTCAGCTGCCCGGCCTCGTAGGGCCACTGCGCGTGGAGCACCTGCACGAGCTCCGGCAGGACCGGGTCGTCGAGGTAGCTGCGCGGCGTGCCGGCCGTGGTCAGGTGTGCGAAGGCGCGCTCGAGGTTCGGCAGCAGGGCCGCATCGGGGACACCCGTGGACAGGTCGAGCTCGAAGTCGGTCTGCCGGCGCAACGCGGTGCGGTAGCGGACGGCACCCGGGGTGGCGGCGTCGGCGACCGTGGTCCCCCGCCGTCCATCGGTGTGGATCGCCCCGGAGCGGGCGAGCAGGGTCCAGCCGGCGCTGACCGTCGTGGGCGACAGCGCGAGCTCGGTGGCGATCTGCCGGATCGGCGGCAGCTTCACGCCCGGTTCGAGGACGCCGTCGCGGATCGCCCGGCTCACCGCGTCGGCCAGCCCTCGGGCTGTCGGCTGGTCCAGCCGTTCCTCGATGTCGGACAGGATGCTGCGCACACGAGCAACCTAGACGGTCACCACACCCGGCCGGCCTGCACCACGTCCGGGCCGAGCGCGACACCGGCGACCACGAGTGCCGCGGCACCGACCCACGCCAGCACCGTTCGCCGGACCGGGCTCCGCTTCCGTTCCGCTGGGGCCGGCAGCGGGAACGGTCGCAGCGTCGCCTTGAGCCGGGTTCCGACCTCGGCCACCTCACAGGTGGAGAGCACGACCGGCGACTCGCGAAGGATGTGCTCCAGGGCCAGGAGCGAGGTGAGCGTGACGCCACCGACCAGCTCGGCCACCGGTTCGTCATGTCGCAGGCACACCAGCGCGTCTACCCGGGTGCGGTACCGCTCGGGGAGCACGTCGGCGAGCGCGGCGGCGGAGTCGGCCACATCGGCGCAGGCAGTGACCGCGTTCTCGGGCAAGGCACCGGCCGGCAGGTAGCCGAGGACGTGGATGCCGCTCGGACCGACCAGCACGTGCTCGATCCGTGTGCCCGGTGACCCTGGCCGGCGTACGTCGTGGAACTGCTTCCAGTGACTGTCCGGCAGCCCCGCGAGCTGCTGTCCTGTCCGCACGTTCCGGACGGACTCCCGCGCCATGGCGCCTCCCTCTGCTGCTCCTGCCCCGAGGGTAGGGAGCCGCCGGCGAACGGGTGGCCGGTTCCGCAGAATCGGTCATCGTTCGTTACCGACTCGCGCCCCGTGGCGGTGGCGGCGGCTAGTCAGCCGAGTGCGGCCGAGACCACCTCACGCGCCTCGTGCTGGACCTGCTCGAGGTGCTCGGGGCCCTTGAACGACTCGGCGTAGATCTTGTACACGTCCTCGGTCCCGGACGGTCGCGCCGCGAACCAGGCGTTCTCGGTGACTACCTTGAGCCCGCCGATGGCCGCGCCGTTGCCGGGGGCCTCGGTCAGCCGGTCGATGATCGGGTCCCCGGCCAGCGTCTGCGCGGTCACCGCCTCCGGGGAGAGCGCTCCGAGCCGGGCCTTCTGCTCGCGGGTCGCCGGGGCGTCGACCCGGGCGTAGGCCGGCTCACCGAACCGCTCGGTCAGGCGCGCATAGTGCTGGCTCGGCGACTTCCCGGTGACCGCGAGGATCTCCGAGGCGAGCAGGGCCAGGATGATGCCGTCCTTGTCGGTGGTCCACACCGAGCCGTCGAACCGCAGGAACGACGCGCCCGCGGACTCCTCGCCGCCGAAGCCGATCGAGCCGTCGAGCAGGCCGGGCACGAACCACTTGAACCCGACCGGCACCTCGCTCAGCGGCCGTCCCACCGCCTCCGCGACCCGGTCGATCATCGACGAGGACACCAGGGTCTTGCCGACGGCGGCCTGCGTGGGCCAGTCCGGGCGGGCACCGCCGTAGAGGTACTCGATCGCGACCGCGAGATAGTGGTTCGGGTTCATGAGCCCCGCGTCCGGCGTGACGATGCCGTGCCGGTCGGAGTCGGCGTCGTTGCCGGTGGCGATGTCGTAGTCGTCCTTGCGCCCGATCAACGACGCCATCGCCGACGGCGACGAACAGTCCATCCGGATCTTGCCGTCCCAGTCCAGCGTCATGAACCGCCACGTCGGATCGACCAGCGGGTTCACTACGGTCAGGTCGAGCCGGTGCCGCTCGGCGATCTCTGCCCAGTAGTCGACACTCGCACCGCCGAGGGGGTCGGCACCGATCCGGATCCCTGCCTCCCGGATCCGTGCCAGGTCGACCACGGCCGGCAGGTCGTCGACATAGCTGCCGAGGAAGTCGTACGACGAACAGGCGGCTCGTGCCCGGCTGAACGGGACACGTCGCACGCCGTCCAGCCCGGCCTCGATGTAGCCGTTCGCGAGCGCCGCGACCTGCTTCGTCGCGTCGGTGTCGGCCGGGCCACCGTTCGGGGGGTTGTACTTGAAGCCGCCGTCCGCGGGCGGGTTGTGCGACGGGGTGACCACGATCCCGTCGGCGAGCCCAGTCCGCTTGCCGTGGTTGGCGCGGAGGATGGCGTGCGAGACCGCGGGGGTGGGGGTGTACCTGTCGCGGCTGTCCACCTGCACCGTGACGTCGTTGGCGACCAGCACCTCGAGCGCGGAGGACCACGCCGGCTCGGACAGCCCGTGCGTGTCGCGGCCGATGAACAGCGGTCCGTCGTACCCCTGCTCGGCCCGGTAGTCGCAGATCGCCTGGGTGGTGGCGACGATGTGCGCCTCGTTGAACGCGTTCCGCAGGCTGCTGCCGCGGTGACCGGAGGTGCCGAAGGCGACCCGTTGCTCCGGGTCGGAGGGGTCCGGCTCGCCTGTGTAGTAGGCGGTGACCAGGTGCGGGACGTCGACCAGGTCGGAGGGTCGGGCGACCGTGCCCGCGCGACGGTCGCTCACGCCAGCACACCCCGGACGAAGGCCGCCTGCCCGACGTGCTGCGTGTCGTCGTTGACCACGCTGACCAGGCGTACGCCGAGCGTCACGGGCGGGTCCCAGCGTTCGTCCACGACTCGGTCGAAGTCCTTGTCGGAGAGCGCTGTGACGTAGTCGAGCGTGCGCGCGTGCACCGCGTCGTAGTAGCCGGTCAGCTGGTCGGCCTCGACGCGGACCGCTGCCACCTCGTCGGGTGACTGGCCGAAGCCGGTCGCCGCAGTGTCGAAAGGCAGACCGAACCGGTCCGCCCAGCCGTCGGTGTCCCAGACCTGGTCCGTGCCCGCGACCTCGGCGATGTGGTCGTCCTGGACGCGCGCGAGGTGCCACAGCAGCCAACCGATGGTGTTGGCCCCGGGCCGGACGGCGAACGCCAGCTGCTCGGGGCTCAGCCCGTCCGCCACCTGGTGCACGGACTCACGGATCCTGCCGAACGCCTCGACGAGCAGCTCTGCTCCGGTCATGTGGGGCTCCCTTCGCGCGGCCGGTCGGGGGTGTTCCCCGGTCGGTCTTCCAGCATGCCCCACGGCCCGCCCGTTCCGCTCCCCCGGCGCATTCTGCCGGGCTGCCAGACCTGTGCCGAGCCCGGCGCTTCCCTTCCGGATACCGGAAGCAATGCCTCGTTGACCGAGGACTTACGTCGCTTGCTCCGGCTGTCATGTTGCCGACCATCGGCAACCAGGACCGGTGTTGTTGTCCGGTGACAGCCATGGTCCGCGAAGGCCGCTCCGGGGAGCCTTGGGGTGTCGAGAGAAAGGACCGAGATGACGATCACCACCACCCGACCTTCAGCACCGGCGCGAACCGAGGCCGAGCGAACCACCGCGGTGGCCGCGGACGACCTGGTGGACGAGTGGGGACGCCAGTCGTTCCCCGCCAGCGACCCGCCGGCGAACTGGTGAGCGGCCCCATGGTGGCGACGATGGACCTGCTGTCCGCGGGCGACCTGGTCCGGCTGGCTGAGTCCGGCGCAGGCACCCGGCTCTCCCTGTTCCTGCCGCTGCACCGAGACGGCCGACAAGCCGACGGCCGGATCCGCGCCAAGAACCTGATCCGGCAGGCGGAGCGGACCCTCCTCGCCCGAGGGGCCAGTCCGGCGGAGGCCGACACCCTGGTGCGTTCGGCCCGCGATGTTCTCGAGGACCCGTGGCTGGCTGGTGGGCGGGCCAGGGGAATCGCGGTGTTCGTCGACCAGGCAGGAGCCCGGTCCTTCCCGGTGCCGCTGCGGCTGCCGGAGCTGGCGGTGCTCGGACGCTCGTTCGCGATCGGCCCGCTGCTGCCGATGCTCGGCGCGGTAGGACCGTTCTACGTCCTCGCCGTCAACCAGGACGAGATCGGCCTGTTCCGCGGCACCCGGTTCGGCATCGAGCCGGTGGACCTCGACGGTCTCGAGCTGGCCACCTGGCTCACCCTGCCGCGGGTCCGGTCGGCCCAGGTGCACGCGTTCCTGGCCGACCGTGGCGGAGCCGGGGACCAGGCGGTTTTCCACGGGGTCGCCGGGGAGCGGGACACCCGCAAGGCCCGCACACTGCAGCACTTCCGCGGCGTGGACCGTGCGATCCGCGAGATCGTGGCGCAGGACGGCGCCCCGCTCGTGCTCGCCGGGCTGAGTCACCTGCAGGCGAGCTACCGCGAGGCGAACACCTATCCCCACCTGCTCGACCAGGGGATCGGCGGGAACCCCCACGGCCTGGACGCCGCCATGATGCACCGAGCGGCCTGGGCGCTGGTGGAGCCGGCGCTGCGGGGCGACGAGCGCGCCGCACTGGGCAGGTACGCCGGGCTCCAAGGCACCGGCCGAACCCTCGAGGACCCCATCGCCGCGGTCGCCGCCGCCGAGCAGGGGCGGATCGACACCGTGCTGGTCGCCGCCGAGCAGGTCACCGGGAACCCCGCGGACCCGGCTCGGGTCGATGTCCGGCTCTCCACCCCTGCGGGTGCCACCGAGCAGCTCGAGCGGCTGGTGCTCGCGACCTTGCGCGCGGCGGGATCGGCGTACGTCGTACCCGCCCGGCAGCTGCCCACCAGGAGCCCGCTCGCGGCGATCCTCCGCTACTGAGGACCGCCGGCCCCACGACCACCCACCGGAGAAGGAGAGAGACACCATGACCCAGGCCACGGCGCCCGACCTGCCGCTGACACGACTGCGCAGGACGCTGCTCGAGCAGCGGGACACCCAGGCCGCACGCCTGGCCTCCGCGGACGGCACCTCGTACACGGTCGACTACGTCACCGACGGGCACGACGACGTCCTCGCCGCCCGGCTCGCCGGGATCAGCCGGCTGCTCGCCGAGACGGAGGCCGCGCTGAGCCGGATCGAGCAGGGAGGGTACGGGACCTGCCAGGCATGCGGCCGCGACATCTCGCTCGTGCGGCTGGAGATCCTGCCGCACGCCCGCTACTGCGTGGGTTGCCAGCAGGACCAGGACCACTGGCGCGGCTCGGCGTGACCAAGCTAGGACGGCGGTCGGTCGACGAGCGCGACCTGCTGCTGCGCACCATCGAACAGCTGTTGCACCGGCACGCCGGGCACGTCCCGGCGGGCCGGATCGTCCGACTCGTTCACCTCACGGCCGCAGAGCTGTTGGCGCCCGGTGCCGCGGACGAGCTGGGCACGACCCGTCTGTTCCGGAGCTGCCACGGACGGCTCGTCGAGGAGCAGGTACCACGGGTCGGCGCGGCCGCATGACGGGTCGGCTCCGGACGCAGCCTCAGGACCGGACCGGAAGCTCCTCGACGGGCCAGCCGAGCAGCTTCGCGCCGAGCACGGCCGCGTGCAGCGCGAAGCGGTGCTCGGGATCCGCGGGGTCGTAGCCGGTCAGCGTCCGGACCCGGTCCAGCCGGTAGGTGACCGCCCGCACCGACAGGTGCAGCCGGCGCGCGGCGATCGTGGCGACGCCGCCGGCCGCGAAGTACGCCTCCAGCGTGTCCAGCAACGGTGCCGCGCCTCCGCGGGCCCGGGTCAGCGGGCCGAGGACGGTGCCGACCAGGTCGATGATCGCCGGCTGGTCGCGGACCAGGACGCGGTAGACCAGCAGGTCCTGGGCGTGCAGCACCGGCCGGTCGAGGTGCAGCCGCGCCGCCAGGGTGAGCGCCTCCCGTGCCTCCTCGTAGGAGCGTGCGATGCCGTAGGCCCCGGGATAGGCCCGTCCGACCGTCACCTGCCACGGGCCGCCGCCCCGTAGCCGGCTCAGGTCGTCGTGCACCAGCGCGCCCAGGTCACGCGTCGCCCGCCCGCGCCGCGCCCCGCTCGGTCGGGCGGCGTCGGCCTCGGCGGGGGTCAGCACCACGATGACGCCCTCCCGGGCCGCGACCAGCACGTCCCGGTCGCCGAACCGGTCCAGCACCACCCGTTCCAGTGCCGTGACCGCGGCATCGACGTCCGGGAGCCGCTCGCCCGGCGAGGCCAGCGCGACCCGGTGGCTGGTGGCAAGGTCGAGACCAAAAGGCTCGGACCGCTCCACGAGGCCACCGACATCCGCGTCCCCGCGGATCAGGTCGTCAATGAGCTCACGCCGCAACGTCTCCTCGCGGCGCACCATCTGGCGCCGTGACTCGGCGTACCCCTCGGCGAGTGTCGCGACGGCCTCGTCCACCACCCGCAGCACCGCCTCGGCGGCAGCGCGGACCACCTCGCTCCTGGTCGAGCGGGAGGCCTCGGGAAGCTGCTGCCAGAGCCGGAGAGCGGCGGAGAGGTAGAGGTCGACCACCCGGCCGGCCGAAAACCCCTGTTCGGCGGCCCGTCGCCCGAGCCGGCCGACGGCCTCGAGCTCCTCGCGTGTCGCGCGTCGTCCGGTCACGGCGGCTTCGGCGAGCAGGTGCAGGTACTCCCCCAACAGCTCGACGGGCACCCCGCCCGCGTCACGGCCGGCTGCCTCCGCGACCTCCGTCAGCCAACCCCCGTCAGGGTGCGCAGCATCATCCCCAGGCCCCGGTCTCGGACTCCGAGAAACCATGTCCGGACCTCCTCACCCATGCTGTAGCGTAACCAGTCTAAGGTATTTCACTCATTACATCACGGAACCCGGAGGGAGAGCAGTCGTGAGCCAGGACGAGGCCCGGGTCATCCCGGAGGCCGGACGTGCAGCACCCGGTATCTGGCTGGCCCTGATCTCCGCGGCCGCGTTCGGCAGCTCCGGTCCGCTGGCGAAGTCGCTGCTCGAGACCGGGTGGTCACCCGGCGCAGCGGTGACGGTGCGGATCGCCGGTGCCGCGGTGGTGCTGCTGGTCCCCGCGCTGGTCGCGCTCCGCGGCCGCTGGCACCTGCTGCGCCGCAACGCCGGCCTGATCACGACCTACGGCCTGGTCGCCATGGCGGCCTGCCAGCTGTTCTACTTCAACGCCGTGACCACCCTGTCGGTCGCGGTCGCGCTGCTGCTGGAGTACCTCGGTGTGGTCCTTGTCGTGCTCTGGCTGTGGCTCCGGCACGGGGAGCGTCCCCGCCGCTGGACCATGCTGGGCGTCGTACTGTCCCTGGGTGGGTTGGCGCTGGTGCTCGACGTGACCGGCGGGATGCGGGTCGACCTCGCCGGCGTCCTGTGGGGGCTCGGGGCGGCGGTCGGCCTGGCCACCTACTTCACCCTCTCCGCGCGGCAAGCCACGGGACTTCCGCCGATGGTGATGGCCGGCGGCGGCATGGTCGTCGCCGCGGTCGCGCTCGGGCTCGCCGGCCTGGTGGGCCTGATGCCGATGACCGCCGCCACGAGCGACATCGTGCTGGCCGGCACGGAGCTGCCGTGGTGGGTCCCCGTCGCCGGGTTGTGCCTGGTGGCCGCGGCGCTCGCCTACGCCGCCGGGATCGCCGCAACCCGACGGCTCGGGTCGCGGCTCGCGTCCTTCATCGGGCTCACCGAGGTGATGTTCTCGGTGCTGTTCGCGTGGCTGCTGATCGGCGAGCTCCCACTGCCGATCCAGCTCGTCGGTGGTGTGCTGATCGTGGCCGGTGTGGTGTCGGTGCGCTACGACGAGCTGCGCGGCGCCGGTCCCCGATCAGGCGGCGGCAGGCGCCTGGTCCGCAACGGGGGCATCGGCCGGGGCCGGCACCTTGGCCAGGAAGTCGTTCGGCAACGCGAGCCGGAAGACCTTCTTCCACGCTGACCCGACCTGCTTGTACAGCGGTCCGGTGGTGTAGCTCAGGCCGTACCGCTCGAAGAGCTCCTGCACCTTCGGGGCGATCTCCTGGTAGCGGTTGCTCGGCAGGTCCGGGAACAGGTGGTGCTCGACCTGGAACGACAGGTTGCCGGTCATCAGGTGCAGGAACGGGCTGCCGGTGATGTTCGCCGACCCGAGCATCTGGCGCAGGTACCACTCGCCGCGGGTCTCCCCGTCGATGGAGGTCTTCTCGAAGGTCTCGACCCCCTCGGGGAAGTGGCCGCACATGATCACCGAGTGGGTCCACAGGTTCCGCACGAGGTTCGCCGTGGCGTTCGCGCCCAGGGTGGGCAGCGCGGAGGGACCGGACAGCACCGGGTGCACTACGTAGTCGCGGGTCATCTGCTTGCGGATCTTCTTGAGCACGCCCTTGGCCTTGGCCCGGAACTCCGGCTCCTTGGTCCGGCCGAGCTTGATGTTCTTGCCGAGCTCGAGGTCGTAGGCGGCGATGCCGTACTCGAAGAGGCAGGCGTTCAGGAAGTTCCACAGCGGCTGCGCGACGTAGAAGGGGTGCCAGCGCTGGTCCTCGTCCACGCGCATGATGCCGTAGCCGAGGTCGTTGTCGCGGCCGACCACGTTCGTGTAGGTGTGGTGCAGCTCGTTGTGCGAGTGCTTCCACAGCTCCGACGGCGAGGCGTTGTCCCACTCCCAGGTGGTGGAGTGGATCTTCGGGTCGCGCATCCAGTCCCATTGGCCGTGCATCACGTTGTGCCCGATCTCCATGTTCTCCAGGATCTTGGAGACCGAGAGTCCCGCCGTACCAGCGAGCCAGGCGGGTGGGAACAGCGAGAACAGGAGTACGGCGCGGCTGCCGAGCTCGAGCTTGCGCTGGACGTCGATGATCTTCCGGATGTACGCCGCATCACGTTCACCGCGGCTGGAGGTGATCTGCTCACGGATCACGTCGAGCTCGCGGCCCAGGTTCTCGATGTCCTCGTCATTCAGGTGCGCGACGGGGTTGTGCGGCTTCTTCTGCAGTGTGGTCATGGGGGTCCCTTCGTGGTGGGCGGAAGCTTGTCGAAGACCGGTCAGAGGTCGATGTCGCAGGTGCCGGCGGCCGCCGACACGCAGGTCTGGATCGGGACGCCGCCGTCGCCGGACTCATGCGGCGCGGCGGTGGTGATCGCCCCGTTGCGCAGGTCGCGGACCGCGCCTTCGCGCAGCGGCACGACGCAGCCGAAGCAGATGCCCATCCGGCAGCCGGAGGGCATCAGCATCCCGGCTTCCTCACCGGCGTCGAGGATCGGCGTGGCGCCGTCGCACTCGAGCGCCGTGCCGGTCCGGCTGAACGTGACGGTGCCGCCTTCGCCGGTGACCAGGACGGTCGGCCGGAAGCGTTCGACGTGCAGCCGCTCGGCGATGCCGTCCGCGCTCCAGCGTTCCTCGAGCGTGTCGAGGAGGCCGGCCGGGCCGCAGGCCCAGGTCTCCCGTTCGGCGACGTCGGGCACCAGGTCGCACAGCTGGTCCGGGTCCAGGAGCCCGTCGGTGTCGGTGTGCTGCTCGACCAGCCGGATCCGCCCTTGGGCGGCGAGCATGCGCAGCTCACCGGCGAAGACGACGTCGTCAGAGGTGGGGGCGGAGTGGACCAGCACCACGTCGATGCCGTCGATGGGTTCGCCGCCCCCCACCATCGAGAAGTTGCGAAGAATCCCCATTACCGGGGTGATGCCGCTGCCCGCGGTGATGAACAGCACCTTCGCGGGCCGGACGGCGGGAAGCGTGAACTCGCCGGTGGCCTGGTCGAGCTGGACGATCATGCCGGGGCAGGCCCGGCGCACCAGATAGTTGCTCACGGTGCCGTCCGGGATGGCCTTCACGGTGATCGTGATGCAGCCGTCCGGGCGGTCGACCGGTGAGGTCAGCGAGTACGCCCGCCACTGCCGGACACCGTCGACGTCCACACCGATCCGGATGTACTGGCCCGGCACGTGCCGCCGCCAGCCGCGTCCGGGCCTGATCACCACGGTGACCGCGTCGCGGGTCTCGGGATGGATCGCGACGACGCGGCCACGCAGGTCCGCGCCTGAGCGCAGCGGGCTGATCACGTCGAGGTAGTCCGCCGGCAGGAGCGGCGTGGTGACCATCTCGGCGAGCTTGACGAACCGGTCCCGGAGTGTGGTCCCCGGAGTCTGGACAGATGTGCTCATATGTCCAGCATGACCGTCGAGTGGGATAGATTCCTGTGCGTACGACGTGAGGTATCCGTGCTGCCTTGTTCACAAAGGACAACCAGATGACTGATGAGGCCTCCAGCCACGCAGCTCGTGGCGCGGCCGGCCTGGCGCTGGACGAGCACGTCTCGGCCGCCCTGCGTGCACGGCTGCCCAGTGTCGCGGAGCAGACCGTCGCCGCGGTCACCGTGGAGGTGCCCAGCTACGCCGGTGCTCTCAGCGGGGAGATGGGCGCGAACATCGAGAATGCCGTCGAGCTGGCGCTCGGTACGTTCCTCAGGCTCGCCGAGCACTCGAAGGACGCCGATCCGAGCACCCCGCTCGAGCCGGCGCTGGAGGGTGCCTACGCGCTGGGCCGCGGTGAGGCGCGCAGCGGGCGGACCGCCGACGCGTTGTTGTCGGCCTACCGGGTCGGGGCCCGAGTGGCCTGGCGCGAGCTGTCGACCACCGCCGTCGAGAGCGGTCTGTCCGCCGGCACGCTGGCCCAGTTCGCGGAGCTGGTTTTCGCCTACATCGACGAGCTCTCGGCGGCCAGCGTCGCCGGCCACGCCGACGAGCTCGCGACGACCGGCCGCGTGCGGCAGCGGTACCTCGAACGGCTCGGTCAGAACCTGCTCTCCGGTGCGCCGGCCGATGTGCTGCTCGCGAGCGCGGAACGTGCGGGCTGGGCGCCATCGGACACGCTGACCGCCGTCATCCTTCCGTCGGCGCAGGTACGCGGGGCCGTGACCCTGCTCGACCAGCGGACCCTGGACCTGTCTGGAGACCTCTCCGGGCTCGAGGGGCCGGACGAGCCGGCGGTGCTGCTGGTGCCTGACATGGAGGGTCGTGACCGGGCGCAGCTGCTGCGGGTGCTGTACGGCCGGCACGCGGTGGTCGGCCCTGTGCGGCCGTGGACGGAGGTTCAGTCGTCGTACCACCGGGCGCTGCGCGCCCGTGAGCTCGTCGCCCTCGAGAGTCCGGAACCGGTCGACAGTGAACAGCACCTGCCCGCGCTGGTCCTGGGCGCGGACCCCGAAGCGCTCGCGGACCTCCGCGCCCGGGCGCTGGCGCCGTTGTTGGGACTGCGACCCGGCACCGCGGAACGACTCGCGGAGACGCTGCGGTCATGGCTGCTCCACCAGGGGCGGCGCGATGACGTCGCCGCGGACCTGGTCGTGCACCCGCAGACGGTCCGCTACCGGATGACTCAGCTGCGGGAACTGTACGGCGAACGCCTCAACGAGCCGGAGACCACGCTCGAGCTCACGTTGGCTCTCGCGCTCGACCGCTGACCCGGATTGCGGGCATGACTGGACCCCACCGGGTCGCGGGAACCGGCGTGGGTGGCGGCTGACGGGTGCCGGCTGACGGGGTGTCGGGGTGTCGGGGTGTCGGCGCCGGGCGTTTCCTATTGGCGTCGGTTGAAGCGGACGCTGCCGTCGGGGAGGTGTTTCATGTTCCAGGAGTCGGGGTGGTCGGCCCTGTGCGGCCGTGGCCGGAGGTTCAGTCGTCGTACCACCGGGCGCTGCGCGCCCGTGAGCTCGACGCCCTCGAGAGTCCGGAACCGGTCGACAGTGAACAGCACCTGCCCGCGCTGGTCCTGGGCGCGGACCCCGAAGCGCTTGCGGACCTCCGCGCCCGGGCGCTGGCGCCGTTGTTGGGACTGCGACCCGGCACCGCGGAACGACTCGCGGAGACGCTCCGGTCGTGGCTGCTCCACCAGGGGCGGCGCGATGACGTCGCCG
>DASSBE010000054.1:0-18426 GCA_035699065.1 Nocardioidaceae bacterium | reverse complement strand
GCCGCGCTGCAGCCAGGCCAGCTCCTTGCGCATCAGGTTCTGCCGCCGGGCCTCGGATGCCGCGGCCTGCCGCTGCCGTTCGGCCTTCGCGAGCACGAAGGCCGCGTAACCGCCGTCGTACACGTCGACCGTCCCGTCGTGGACCTCCCAGGTCGTGTCGCAGACCGCGTCGAGGAACCAGCGGTCGTGAGTGACCACGACGAGGGCGGAGGCACGACGGGCGAGGTGCTGTGCCAGCCAGGAGACCGCCTCGACGTCGAGGTGGTTCGTCGGCTCGTCGAGCACCACCAGGTCGTGCTCGTCGAGCAGCAGCCGCGCGAGCGAGCACCGGCGGCGTTCCCCACCGGAGAGTCCTCCGACGACCCGGTCCAGGGAGAGTCCCGCCAGCAGTACCTCGACGATCTCGCGGGTGAAGGAGTCCGCCGCCCACTCGTGGTCGGCCTTTCCCCGCAACACGGCCGCGCGCACGGTGGCGGCGGGGTCGAGGTCGTCGCCCTGGGTGAGGAAGCCGAGGTGCAGACCGCGGGACCGGGAGACCCGGCCGGAATCTGGTTCCTCGAGGTCGCCGATCAGCCGGAGGAGCGTGGTCTTGCCGTCGCCGTTGCGGCCCACCACACCGACCCGCTGGCCGGTGCCGACGCCGAGGCTGACCCCGTCGAGCAGCGGGCGGACGCCGTAGGACTTGTGGACGCGCTCGAGGTTGACGAGGTTCGCAGAGGGGGTAGCCATCGTGCTCGATTCTCCCCCACGGGGATCAGCGGATCACACGTGCACCGGGGACCGGCCCGGGGGCGAACGAGACCGGCCCCAGCCCGTACCCCTTCAGCCAGCCGGCGACCTGCTGGGCGTGGGCACGGCCCTCGGTCAGGAACAGACAGCTCGGGCCGGAACCGGAGACGATCGCACCGTGCGCGGAGCCTTCGCGCCCGTACTCGAGGGACTGCTCGAGATCGGGTCGCAGCCGCAGGGCCGCCGGCTGCAGGTCGTTGGCCAGCGAGGCGCCGAGCTTCTCGATGTCGCCGCTGCGCAGCGCCGCCATCAACGCATCGGGGATCTCCGGGTCACCGACCGGGACGCCCTCGTGCATGATGTCGAACTCCCGGTAGACCTTCGGTGTGGACAGGCCCACGGAGGACTCGAGCACCACCCACCAGTAGCTGCCACGGGTCATCGCCGGCGTCACCACCTCGCCCCGCGCGGAGCCGATCGCGGTCCCGCCCACCAGCGCGAACGGCACGTCGCTGCCGAGCTCGGCGGCCAGCTCGAGCAGCTCCGCCCGCGGCGTCCGGGCGCCCCACAAGGCGTCGCAGGCCACCAGGGTCGCGGCGGCGTCGGCGCTGCCGCCGGCGAGGCCACCGGCGACCGGGATGCCCTTGTCGAGCGTGATCCGGACGGCCTCGTCGACGCCGTGGTGTGCGGCGAGCAGCTTCCCGGCGCGCATGGCGAGGTTGGTGTCGTCGGTGGGGACCTCGGAGACCGAGAGCCGCTCGTCGCCCTGGACGGTCAGCGTCCAGCCGCCGGGATCGGGTGCCACGGTGACCTCGTCGAAGAGCCCGACCGCCTGGTAGACGGTCGCGAGCGGGTGGTACCCGTCGTCGCGGACCGGCCCCACGCCCAGGCACAGGTTGATCTTCGCGGGTGCCGTCGCGACCACGCTGTCCGGTCTCATCGGGGGTCCTCCGTGGTGCTGAGTGCGAGGCCTTCGGCGATCCGCGCGAACTCCGCGATACCGAGCGACTCGCCGCGGGCCGTCGGGTCCACGCCGGCATGCGCCAATGCGGTCTCGGCGGCTACTGCGGAGCCCGCCATCTGCTTCAGCGTCGAGCGCAGCATCTTGCGGCGCTGGGCGAATGCGGCGTCGATCACCGCGAACACCTGCTGCCGGGTGACCGCCACCGCGGGAGGGTCCCGGTGCTCCCACGCCACAAGCCCCGAGTCCACGTTCGGCGCCGGCCAGAACACGTTGCGACCCACGGCACCGGCCCGCCGTACCGACGCGAACCACGCCGCCTTCGCCGAGGGGATCCCGTAGGTCCGTGAGCCCGGCCCGGCGGTGAGCCGGTCGGCGACCTCGGACTGCACCATCACCAGCCCGTGCCGCAGCGTCGGCAGCAGCGCCATCAGGTGCAGCAGGACCGGCACCGAGACGTTGTAGGGCAGGTTGGCCACCAGCGCCGTGGGTTGCGGGTCCGGCAGCGCGGTGATCCGCATCGCGTCGGCCTCGAGGCAGGTGAACCGGTGCGCGTGCGCGGGGGCGTACGTCGACACCGTCGCCGGCAGCGCACCGGCCAGCAGCGGGTCGATCTCGACGGCCACCACGTGCCGGACCGACTCGAGCAGCGCGAGGGTCAGCGAGCCGAGGCCAGGCCCGACCTCGAGCACGACGTCGTCGGCGCCCACGCCGGAGGCCCGGACGATCCGGCGGACGGTGTTCGGGTCGATCACGAAGTTCTGCCCGCGCTGCTTGGTGGGGCGGATGCCCAGGGTCGCCGCCAGCGAACGCACTTCCGCCGGACCGAGAAGCCTCGGTCCGGCGGAAGTCATGTCGTCACTCACCGGCCGCCCACCACGCAGGTGAGCCTAGACGGTGCCGCGGCGCTACTGGGGCAGACCCAGGCTCTGCGAGCAGGCCGGCCAGGAGCCGTACCCACCGTTCGCGTCGCGCACCTTGGTGGCGATGGCGATCTGGGTCTCGCGGCTGTTCTCGCTCGGCAGTCCGGTGCCGCCGTAGGCCTGCCAGGTGGACATGTTGAACTGCAGTCCACCGTAGTAGCCGTTGCCGGTGTTGATGGCCCAGTTGCCACCGGACTCACACTGCGCGAGCTGGTCCCAGACGGTGCTGCCGCTCGCGAAGTTGGTCGTGGTGGGGGCCGGCTCGGGGGCCGGGCGCTCCTTGGTGCCCACCCGGACGATGGCGTCGACCGGCTGCCGCTGGATCGTCGACTTCACTGCCTTGCGCTTGGCGAGGTCGCCGTTCTGGAAGGTCAGCTTGTAGACCACGTCGCGGCTGCCGTCACGACCGGAGCGCACGGTGCGCGACTGGTCCTCGTACATGCTCGACGACGCCTTCTCGACCGTGTCGTGGTCGATCGCCTCGGTGACCTTGCGGGTCGTGGTGCGCACGCGGGTCACGACGATCTTGTCGCCGTCCTCCACGGTGGCAGCCGGCTTCGGGGAGACCTTGTCGTCCTTGTCGACCTTCACGTCGAGGTCCTTGAGCGCCTCGCGGACGGTCATCGCGGGCACCTGTTCCTCGGTCCGCTTGTCGTCGCCGACCTTGACGGTGATGCTCTTGGGGGTGACGACGTCGAGGTCGAGTCCGTCACGGCCGATCGAGGAACCACGGCTGACCGACAGCTCGGCGCCCGCGTAGCGGAGCCCCAGCTGGTCCAGCGCGGAGTCCACGTCGGTCGCGGTCACCCAGTAGGTCTTGTCCTGGCCGTCGACGCTGACCTCGAGCGGACGGCCGTAGCGCACCGCGATGCGGGTGCCGTCGTTGACCGCCGAGTCCAGGCCGGGTGCGACCACGTCGTGGTCGTCGACCGAGATGCCTTCGCTCTCGAGGACGTCACCGACGGTCTTGCCCATGGTGCTGATCTCGGTGGCGTCGCCGTCCACGGACAGGGTCACTGTCTTGTTCATGGCCGCGTAGCCGACGGTGGTGGCCACGAGGGCCATCACGACCGCGCTGACCATGACGGCGAGCGCCGTCTTGCTCTTGGCGAGCAGTGCGAGCTTGCTCCGCACGATTCTCCAATGGTGGTACGTCCCGGGCCGCGGGTACGGCACGCAAGGCCCAGCAGTGCGCCAGGACCGATCGGATCCTGAACAGCACAACGGCCCGCACGTGAAAGAACGCCACGTCATCCGTGGCTACCCGTGTGGGCCCCCTTGGCGCCGCCCGAAAACTTCCCCGCTCCCGGCCAACGTCACAAGACGATAACGGTGATCGGTGCTCAGACCAAACTTTCCTGCACCATTCGGGCTCCCCGTGAGCGTGAAGTGGGTGGTGAGAGTCACGATCCGGTGTCCCGGAAGGACTAGTCCGTTCGGGCTACCAGGTGCCTCCGAAGGCCTGGTCGGTGTTCGCCTCGACCGCCCGGCACAGCTCCTCGAGGCCGACCTGCCGGGTCTCGGCCATCGCCCGCAGCGTCACCGGCACCAGGTAGGAGGCGTTCGGCCGGCCACGGTACGGCGACGGGGTGAGGTACGGCGCATCCGTCTCGACCAGCACCCGGTCCAACGGGGTGACGGCGAGCGCGTCGCGCAGCGGCTGCGCGTTCTTGAAGGTCACCGTGCCCGCGAACGACAGCCACGCCCCTCGGTCCAGGCAACGCCGCGCGAGCCCCGCGTCGCCGGAGAAGCAGTGCATCACCACCCGGTCGGGCAGCCCCTCCTCATCGAGGATCCGCAGCACGTCGTCGTGTGCGTCCCGGTCGTGGATCACCAGTGTCTTGCCCAACCGCTTCGCCAGGTCGATGTGCCGGCGGAAGGACTCGTGCTGGGCCGGCCTTCCCTCCGGACCGGTGCGGAAGTAGTCGAGGCCGGTCTCCCCCACCGCCCGGACCCGGTCGCTTCCGGCGGCGAGCGACTCGATCTCGGCGATCGCGGCGTCGAGCTGCCCGTTCTCGGCGAGCCGGGGCGCCTCGTTGGGATGCAGCGCGACACCGGCCACCAGCGCATCGTGCCGTCGCGCCGCCTCGACCGCCCAGCGGGCCGCGGCCAGGTCGCAGCCGATCTGCACGATCCGGGTCACCCCGACCTGTGCGGCCCGCGACAGCGCCTCGTCGGTCCCGAGCAGGTCCGTGCCGGCGGCCATGTCGAGGTGGCAGTGGTTGTCGACCACCGGGTGCGGCA
Organism: Nocardioidaceae bacterium; assembly: GCA_035699065.1. GTDB lineage: Bacteria > Actinomycetota > Actinomycetes > Propionibacteriales > Nocardioidaceae > Nocardioides_C. Next base: position 13,569 of record DASSBE010000054.1, on the reverse strand, counting down.
GCGGTTCGGGCAGCGACGGGCGTTCGGTAGGTGCCATGCGCCCGAGGCTACGGCTTGTGCACGGCGTCGTAGACGACCCGCTTCGGCAGTCCGGCGCGGCGGGCCACGTCGAGGATCGCGTCCTTGCGAGTCGCCCCGGCCTCCTCCTCGTCGGCGACCAGAGCGGCCAGGCTGGCGGGATCGGTGGGTACGACGGACGTGGCCGATGCGCCCTCCACGACGATCGTGACCTCGCCCCGGACACCCTCGGCCGCCCACTGCGCGAGCGACGCCAACCCCGCCCGTCGTACCTCCTCATGGGTCTTGGTCAGCTCCCGGCAGACCGCAGCACGCCGGTCGTCGCCGAACGCCGATGCCATCGCCTGCAGGGCGGCCGCGGTGCGGTGCGGGGCCTCGAAGAACACCATCGTGCGCTGCTCGCGCTCGAGGCCGGTCAGCCGGCGGGTGCGCTCGCCGGCCTTGCGCGGGAGGAAGCCCTCGAAGCAGAACCGGTCCACCGGCAGCCCGGAGACGGCGAGCGCGGTGAGCACCGCCGACGGGCCCGGGACCGCAGTCACCGTGATGCCCCGCTTGACCGCGGCCGCGACGAGCCGGTAGCCGGGGTCCGACACCGACGGCATCCCGGCGTCGGTGACGACCAGCACCCGCTCGCCGGCCTCGAGAGCCTCGACGAGCGCCGGGGTGCGCGCGGACTCGTTGCCCTCGAAGTAGGACACCACTCGTCCGGTGATCTCCACTCCCAGCTCGGAGGTGAGCCGCCGGAGCCGGCGGGTGTCCTCGGCGGCCACGACGTCGGCGGTCGCGAGCTCCTCGGCCAGCCGGGGCGCGGCGTCGGCGACCCGGCCGATCGGGGTCGCCGCGAGCACCAGCACTCCGTCGTCCACTGCCTCGTCCACGTCGCGATCATCCTTGCCGACCCGGATGCACGGCAAATGCCGAGCCGTAGCATTGCCACTCGTGACGACGACGCAGGAGCGGCCCCGCCGCACGATGGGCCTCTCCTGGACCGCGGACGGCCGGGTGGTCCCGAGCGCCCGGCGCCGGATGGTGCCCGCGATCGGGCACGGTGACCGGTTCACCGGCTGGGCGGCGACGGCCGCGGTGACGCTGCTCGCCGGCTTCCTGCGGTTCTGGAACCTGGGCACCCCGCACGCGTTCCTGTTCGACGAGACCTACTACGCCAAGGACGCGTGGTCGCTGCTCAAGCACGGATACACGACCGGGTACGTCGAGGGTGCCAACGACAAGATCCTCGACGGCACCGTCACCGGGATCTTCACCGACTCCCCGAGCATGATCGTGCACCCCGAGGCCGGCAAGTGGCTGATCGCGATGGGCGAGCAGGTCTTCGGGATGGACCCGTTCGGCTGGCGGGTCGCGAGCGCCGTAGTCGGCACGCTGATGGTGCTGGTGATGGTTCGCCTGGTGCGCCGGCTGACCGGGTCGACGCTGCTGGGCGCCACCGCGGGACTGCTGCTCTGCTTCGACGGGCTGCAGTTCGTGATGTCCCGGCTGGCACTGCTCGACATCTTCCTGGCCTTCTTCGTGCTGTGCGCGGTCTCGTGCCTGGTCGCGGACCGGGACTGGGCGCGGCTCCGGATGGCCCGGCTCGTCCCTCCGGGCCACCGCGCCGCGGGGCGGGAGTGGGGCCCGGTGCGCGGGCTGCTGTTCCGGCCCTGGTTGCTCGCGGCCGGCGTGTTCTTCGGCGTGGCGTGCGCCACGAAGTGGAACGCGGTCTTCCCGCTCGCCGGGTTCGGCCTGCTGGTGTGGGCCTGGGGCGCGGGCGCCCGCAAGGCACTCGGCGTACGACGGGCGTGGCTGCGTTCCGCGGTGGCCGACGCGGTCCCGGCCTTCTGCTACCTCGTGCTGGTGGCGCTGCTGGTCTACGTCGCCAGCTGGACCGGCTGGCTGTTGCACGCCGGCGAGTACGAGGTAGCCCTGTCCGACACGCAGTACGGACCCTACTGGGGCTCCTACCTCCAGCACGACGCACACGGTTTCTTCCCCGAGCTGCTCGAGTCGCTGCGGTCACTGTGGAACTACCACCAGGACGTGTACACGTTCCACACCCGCGGGCTCGACGACGCCACCCACGTGTACCAGTCGAACCCGGCCGGGTGGCTGATCCTGAACCGCCCCGTCGGCGTGGACGCACAGCTCGACATCGCGCCGGGCACCCACGGATGCACCGCACCGGCCGACAGCACCTGCCTGCGCCAGGTCCTGCTGCTGGGCACCCCGGTGCTGTGGTGGGGCGGCGTGCTCGCGCTGCTCTACGCGGTCTTCGCCTGGGTCGGGCGCCGTGACTGGCGGTTCGGGCTGGCGGTGGTCGGCGTGCTCACGACGTGGCTGCCGTGGATGCGGTACGACGACCGGCCGATCTTCTCCTACTACGCGGTGGCGATCATCCCGTTCACGGTGATCGCGGTGACCCTGCTCCTCGGACGCCTGGTCGGCGGCCGTCGCGCGACGGACCGGCGGCGGATGTGGGGCACCGCGTTCGCCGGGGCGTTCGTCGTACTGGTGCTGGTGAACTTCGCGTGGTTCTGGCCGGTCTACACCGACCAGCTGATCACCACCCCGGAGTGGCTCGACCGGATCTGGTTCCGGATCTGGATCTGACCCCGGCTACTTCGACTCCGACAAGGCGTCTGTCAGCAGCGCGACCAGCGCCTCGAGCTGCACGTCGGCCGAGGACGAGACCTCCTCGTCGGAACCGTCGAGGGCGCGGGCGGCGAGGCCGGCCTTGCTGTCGATGAGCTCGGCGATCCTCGTGTCGATCGTCTGCGCGGCGATGATCCGCCATGCGGTGACCGGCTCCTCCTGACCGATCCGGTGGATCCGGTCGATGGCCTGGGTCTGTTCCGCGTCGGTCCAGGACAGCTCGGCGAGCACCATGTTGGAGGCGACCTGCAGGTTGAGTCCGACACCGGCCGCGGTCAGGGAGCAGACCGCGACGGAGACGTCGGGGTCGTTCACGAAGGCATCGATCTGCTTCTGCCGCTTGGCGCGCGTCTGGTCGCCCCGGATCGAGGAGAAGCCGATCCCACGCTTGGTGAACGTCTCCTCGGCGATGTCCATCACGTCGATGTGCTTGGCGAAGAAGACGACCTTGCCGACGCTGCGTGCCAGCTGCGCCGTGTAGTCGGCGGCGAGACCGGCCTTCGCCTGGCCGATCCGGCGCATCATGGTGAACACGTTCTCGTCGGTCTTCGTGGTGGTCGTGTCCTCCCGCTCCCACGTCGCGACCCGACGCACGAGGTCGTGGTCGATCCCCTCGACGACCGAACCGGACGTCCGCCTGGCCAGCGCACCTTCGTACCGCTCCACCAGGCGGCGAGCCAGGTCGCTCTCGGCCTTGCGGATCGAACGGCCGGCCTCGTCGTCGAGCTCGACGGGAAGGTCGGCGACGCGGCGGGCGGGAATGTCGGCGGCCACGTCGACCTTGCGGCGGCGAACGATGCCGAGATCCACCACGGACCGGCGGGCAGCCGCGTAGAACCCGGGGTCCAGCGGCGTCAGGCCGGTCTCCTCGAGCGACTCCATCAGCTCGCCGAGCGGCATCTTCTCGTCGATCCAGCCGAGGAACTGCCAGATGGCGCGGAAGTCCTCGATGTCGTTGATCAGCGGCGTACCGGTGAGGGCCATCAGCAGCGGACGCGCGAGCCGGGACCGGATCCGGTCGGAGAGCTCGAGCACGTGCTGCGAGCGCTGCGAGGACTTGTTCTTGATGAAGTGTGCCTCGTCGACGACCATGCCGCGGAAACCGAGGTCTCCGAGCCAGCCGACGTGCCGGTCGAGCACCTCGTAGTTGACGATGACGATGTCGGCGAAGCCGTCGATCGTGTCACCGTTGCCGTGGATCACGGTGGCCGGCCGTTTGGGTGTCCACAGGCTGGCCTCACGTGCCCAGTTGGTCTTCACGACGTTCGGTGCCACCACGAGCAGCGGGTAGGCGTTCGCGGACTGCGCGGCGAGCAGTGCCTGGGCCGTCTTGCCCAGGCCCGGCTCGTCGGCGAGCAGGAAGGTCCGGTGCCCGGCCGCTGCGGCCGCGACGACCTGCGACTGGTGCGGCATGAGCTCGAGCCCACCCGGCACGCGCTGGTGGGAAGGGTCGGGGAGGGGCATGCACGACGAGGCACCACCACCGGCGTACTCGAAGGACCTGAACAGCGGGCCGAGCAGCTCCCAGCCGGCCAGCCGGCGCGGGTGGGCCTTGGTCTGCTTGGCGGAGGAGAAGTCGGGCGTGAGGAACGGGTTGGCGAGCTGCCGGGAGACCACCGACTGCGGCACGACCCGCCTCTCCGAGGAGGACGCCGCGGACGCGGACTCCGGAGGGGTCACCTCCTCGGGCGGGGCCTCCACACCGCCGGCTTCGAGCATGTCGCGCTTGAGCCTCCTGCCCGCGTCGGACACGACGGCGTCCTCGGCGAGCAGCACGAGCAACGAGGTGTCACGGGCGGCGGTCTTCGCCAGGATCGTCGCGACTCCGTCGAGTCGCTTGAGCTGCTCGTCCCGCCGGGCGTCACCACCGGTCTCGTCCGCCTTGACCCGGGCACGCTCCTCGCGCACGAGCAGGGCGACGACCTGGAACTTCGTGCGCACCGACGGCATCACGGGGCCGTTCTGGACCGCTTTCTCGACCTCGCGCACGGCGCGTGCGAGCACCGGGAGGATCCCCTCGTTGTCGCGGTCACGGACCCGCCGCTGGGGTCGCTGGGCGGTGCGGCGACCGCCAGACTGGCGCTGGGCTCGTCGAGCCAAGAACTCCTCCTCCGGAGTGACCGGCGCGCGTCGCCGCGGCGGGGATCGGTATCCGCACGCGGTGCCACGGCCGGGGCGATGGGACGTCGACCGGAGGGGGCCTGGTGGCCACTCCCCGAGGCGACTCGGCCCCACGGATCTGCGAGAGATCGATGCGTCGGCCCCGACGGGCCGGCACGGTGGAACCTACGACCATCAGGGTCGATGGCCGGGTCACCAACCCCACAGCGACATCGCCATGGATCGGTGTGTCTCCATGGTAGCGCGGATCGACGGCTCGGGAAGTGCGGGGCACTCCGGCGGGCCGAAACAAGATGAGGCGGATGCCCCATGCACGCGCCCACGGGGTCGGCCAGAGTGGGAGGCGAAGCCTCGGGAGGACACGATGGGAAGAGCGGCATGGTTCAACAACACCGGGTTCGGACGCTGGGTCAACAGCCCGGCGGGCCGGATGTTCCGCCTGGTCGCGGGCACCGGTTTCCTCCTCGCCGGCCTGGCCTCGTGGGGCACGCCGGCAGGTATCGCAGCGCTCGCCTGGAGCGTGTTCCCGTTGTCGGCGGGCGCGTTCGACGTGTGCTGGTTCAGCGCGGCCCTCGGAGGCCCGTTGCGGGGAGAGGCGTGCCGTGCACTCGTCCGTTCCTGACCCGGGCTCCCGGTTCCCTTCAGTAGCTGAAGGTGTTGGCGGCTTCGTCGCCGATCCAGTCCCACAGCGGCACGGTGCCGCCGAGCTCCGCGTTCTCGAGGAGGTCGTCCTTGGACAGGTGCTTGGCGTCGAAGCAGATTGGGCAGACGAGATAACGTCCCCCAGCTTCGGCGTACCGACCAAGGAGGCCCTCGAGCGGCGGGCAGCCTTCACAGGCGGTCCCCCGGGCCACGTCCCCGACCACGAGGCGCACCGCTTCCTTGGTAAGGAACATCAGGGTCGGACGTCCGCCCTCGGCGGACCCGACCGCGACGAGGAACGCGACGGTGACCTTCTCGGCGTCCTCGAGTCCGGTGGTGAGGCTGATGACTGACTTGGTCTTCATGGGCGGCTTCCTTTCATCACCGTGATCGTGCCGGGCAACAACCTGCGCGTCATGGGGCAGCTGCCTCATATCCGACCCGGCCCGCCAGACCGTGCTCCACCGCGAAGAGGGCGGCACCGGCGCGGTTCGACACGCCTGCCTTGAGGTAGATGTGCTCGAGGTGGTTACGCACGGTCTTGTGGCTGATCGAGAGCTGCCGGGCGATGGTGACGTTGGTGCAGCCGTGGGCCACCAGCCCGAGCACCTCGACCTCCCGGGCGGTCAGTCCGGCCGGACCACGGGCACGGTGGCGCGATCCGCGGCCGGCGACGGCGAGCACTGCGTTCACCGCGGAGGCGTCGAGCCGGCCCGTGGCAGCCTCGCGCTGCAACCTCCGGGTCGCGGCATCAGCACCCAGGGCGGGCCGGTGCGGCCGCTGCTCGAGCGAGCCGCGGTAGCTGTCGGCCGCGGCGAGAAGCCGTTGGGCCATCGCAAGGGAGGCGCCCCGGAGACCCAGGGGATAGCCCGAACCGTCCTGGCGTTCCCGGTGTCGCTGCGCGATCGACGCCTCGACCTCCAGTCCGCGGACACGGCTGAGGATCCGTCCGGTCAGGTAGGGGTAGAGCCGGATGCGTTCCCGGTCCGCCTCGCTCAGCGGTGCCGCCCGTTCCCAGATCGAGTTGGGAACCCCCATCTTGCCCAGATCGTGCAAGTACCCGGCCCGGCGCACGCGGCGCACCTCGAGCTCGGGCAGGCCGAGCTGCGCCGCGGCGGAGGCGGCCAGGTCGGCGACGGCGCGCGAGTGGCCGACGGTGAAGGGGCACTTCAGGTCCGCGAAGTCCCCGATCGCCCGCAGCAGCGCATCCAGCTGCTCGCCGTGCAGCACCAGGTCGTGGTCCGGCGCGAGCTCGAGGGCGCGGGTCCACACGTCCTCGTCGGGCAGCGACGCGAGGGCAGACCGGCACCGGAACAGGGCGTCGACGACCATGGGGTCGAACTGGGTGCCGCTGCGGTCCCGTGCCATGCCGAGAGCCCGCTCGATGCCGTGGCTGCGCAGATGAACCTCGACCGTGTCGGCCAGCTGGACCACCCGGGTGGCGAGCGGAATCGTGCCACCGCGCAGTCCGGCCGGCAGGCCGCTTCCGTCGAAGCGCTCGAACGCACAGACCAGCGACTCACTGACCTGCCGATCCAGGCCGATGTGCTCGGCCATGGAACCGGCGGACAGACAGTGGGAGTGGATCAGGGCGCCCAGCCGCGTGCGTGGCGTCATCAGCATCGCGAGGGTCGTCCGGGTCCGCTGTGCGGCTGCTTGGCCGGTGCCGACCGAGCGGAGGAGGAACCTGAGATAGGGCAGCCCCGCCCAGTCCAGCTCGTACGACGCACGGCGGATCGCGATGTCGTCACCGAACCAGCGGCTGTACTCATGGGAGTCCGCGTGACAGCCGATCCACAGGATCAGGTTGGTGTAGAAGACGCCGGCCCGCTGCTCGTCGTCGAGCCCGAGCTCCTCGGCCAGCATCGCCGCGATGAGCGACGAGCGCAGCACATGCTCCATCGGCAGTCCGAGACCGAGGTCGATGGAGATCGAAAGGGCCGCGAGAACCTCGGCCCGCCGCACGCCTGCCCCGCTTCCGGCGTCTGCCTGCGAGGACATGGCTGAAGTCTGTCACGTGCCTCAGCCTGGTGACGCAAACTGCGCTTTGCGGCCATGCAGGGCAGAGACCGACAAGCCGAGTTCCAGTCAGCACACACGTCCTGACATCAGTTAGTCATATGCGCCTGCGCTCTCGCGAGCAACCATGGGAGACAGACCGCCGAGGGTGCCCGGGCTCCATGTGTTCGGGACCCCAGGTTTCCGCGAAGGAGGCTCACATGAGTCCCAGACTGAAGAACCGCCCACAGGTAGCTACCACCGTTCCCGCTCAGCGTGGTCGCCCTTCGTGCGCCCCGACCGGGTCCGAGCAGCGGACAGCTCGGATCATGGGCGCTTGGTTCCTCGCCACGTTCGTCTTCTCGATTCCAGCGCTTTGGTTCTACGATCCCGTCCTCAACACCACGAACTACGTCATCGGCGACGGCGCCGACACCCGGGTGGCCTTCGGGGCCGTCTGCGAGATCCTGTCCTCGACCGCAGGTATTGCAACGGCTGTGGTCATCTTCCCGATCGTGAAGCGGGTCAGTGAAAGCATCGCCTTGGGTTACATCGCCACACGCATCTTCGAGTCGACGGTCATCGTCACGGGACTCATCAGCCTGATGTCCGTGGTAGCCCTGCGTCAGGACCTGTCAGGTACGGACAGCGCCAACGCGTCTCTCGTCAATGTCGGGCAGTCGCTGGTCGCGTTCCATGACCAGACATTCCTCCTCGGGCCGCAGTTCTGCGCCGGCCTCGGGAACGGGATCCTGCTCGGTTATCTCATGTGGCGCTCCGGGCTTGTCCCCCGGCCGATGGCCCTGTTCGGGCTCATCGGCGGTCCACTCGCGTTGGTCGGAGGCGTCGGGGTGCTTTTCGGGGGCTGGGACAACCCTTCGACCGCCCTGTTCATCCTGACCGCTGCGGAGATCATCTGGGAGTTCTCCCTGAGCATCTACCTGCTGGTCTGGGGCTTCCGGCCCTCGCCCATCCTCACCGGACAGCCCGTGGTCTCCAGCGTGCCTGCCTGAAGCTGGTACGTCGGGCGACCTCTCGTGTCCGATCGACGGACCGGGATACAGCAGCAGCCGACCGGACACGCGGCTCGACTCGATCAGCTCGTGCGCAGCCGCGGTCTGCGCCAGTGGCAGGCGGTCGGCGATCCGAGCGGTGAGGCGGTTGTCGGCCAGCATCTGGTTGATGAGCGATGCGGCGGCGGCAAGGTGGACCGTGCCGGCCCGGCTGATGACAAAGCCCAACAGTGCGATGTCGTGGGTGTACAGCAATGGCAGGCGCACCCTCGACATCTCGGAGGTGGCGGCGGTGATCAGGATCCGCCCACCCGCAGCGGTTGCCCGGACCGCGAGATCCAGGTCGTTAGTCCCCGAGGTGTCCCAGAAGACCTCGACGCCTGCGGGCGCAGCGCCGATCAGTCGCTGGAACAGCTGCGGGTCCCGATAGTCGAGCACGACGTCAGCGCCCGCCGCTCGGCACGCGGCGTGGTCCTCCGGTCGAGCGCTGGCCAGCACCCTGGCACCAGCCAGCGTCGCCATCTGGATCGCCGCCCTACCGACGTTGCCGGCGCCACCGCCGACATAGACGGTCTCTCTCGGCTCCAACCGGGCGTGGACGAACCAGCCCAGGTACGCAGTCGCAGCCGGATGGGCGACCGCAACGGCCGTCTCCGGGTCGACACCTGCCGGCAGTCGATACAGCCTTTCAGCGGGGACTACGGCGTACTCGGCGAAGGAGCCTTGTCGGCCGTCGTACCCCAGGCTGTTGCACCACACCTTCTCCCCCGGGCCGAAGGGCACCGCCGCAGGACCTGCCTCGAAGACCGTGCCGACCAGATCGCGTCCCACGACGAACGGCATCGGCACCGTCGTCGGGAACTGCCCGGAGCGGATGTAGGTGTCGACCGGGTTCACCACGACGGCCTCGACGGCCACGAGGACGTCGGTCGGCCCGACCCTCGGGACCCGGACCTGCCCGACGCGGATCGAGCCGGCTGGGCCGAAGGCAGGAACATGCGCAGCGTTCATCATCGCTCCGACCATGCGACCATCCTCGGTCAGCTGTCGACGGAACGACGTAGCGGGGTCGAGGCCGCGTAGGCATGGCCGGCGGCGGTGATTCCGGCTCGGTGCCGCTCGGGAGCAGGAAGGCGCGTGCGCCGGGCACCGAGATCTGCGAGTCCAAGCAGGTGACGCCGGGGAGGTCGGTGCTGCGGGAGAACAGCTCGGGTCGAGCAGCTCAGGCGGGATCATGGAGGAGCGCGGCGCCGGCGTACCTCGACAGGTCAGGACGAGCGCTTCGGCGGAGGCGGAGCGAACACCGAGACAGCCGTCCCGAGCGCGCCCCGCACCTCAGCCGGCGCCGGCACCGAGGAACGTCCGCAGCACAGAGACGAACGCCTCCGGCTGCTCGGAATGCACCCAGTGGCCGGCACCCTTGACGGTCACGAGCGTCGTGCGGGGGAACAGCCGCCGCATCGCGGCCTCATGCTCGGGGCGAACATACGGGGACCGCTCGCCGGCCACCCACAGCACGGGTCCCTCGAACGTGTCGGCGAGGTCATCAGGGAACCCGCCGATCGCCGACAGCTCGCGGCGCAGCAGGTCTAGGTTGGCCTGCCAGTAGAAGCCGTTCTCGCCGGAGCGAAGGTTCTGCAAGAGGAAACCGCGCACCCGCGCGTCGTCGATCGGTCCGCTGAGCCGCTGGTCTGCCTCGGACCGCCGGGACAGCGTCGACAGGTCAAGCGCCGCGAGGCTGTCGAGGAGGTGCTCGAACTCGCCTTGGTCACCACCGCGGACGGGCGAGATGTCGACGACGACGAGCCGGTCGACCAGCTCAGGGTGGCGCAGGGCGAGCACCATCGCGGTCTTGCCGCCCATCGAGTGTCCGACCAGGTGGACCGGACGGTCAGCGGCGAAGCCGTCGCGGAGCTTGTCCGCGACCCGGTCCGCGAACAGCTCGTAGTTGAAGCCATCGGTCCACGCCGACCGCCCATGGTTCGGCAGGTCGACCAGCAGCGACCGGAACTCCGGCTCCAGCGCCTTCGCGATCGTGCTGAAGTTCCTGCCCTGACCGAACAGCCCATGGAGGAAAACGATGCGGTCAACGTTGTCGCCGACCTCGATCGTGTGGACGGGCACGGTTCCATCACTGTTCACGATGGTCAGCCTACGGAGCGGGCAAGATCCGGGCACCACCGTTGAGGGCCGTGGAGAGCATCGTCACCGCCTGGACCCATGCGATACTCGCGGCGTGGGACAGGGTCAGCCGGAGAAGACGTCTGCCGATGAGCTGCTGGCCTTCGAGGTCGCGGCCCGGGACCTCGTCGGGGTTGCGCTGCACAGCATCGAGCACCTAGAGGTGTCGCTGTCCCAGTTTCGCCTTCTCCTGGTGCTGCACGAACTGGGCCGCTCGAGCTCGACACAGTGTGCCCAGGCTCTGGGAGTTGCGGGCTCCTCGGTGACTCGGCTGGCCGATCGACTCGATAGCTCCGGGCACCTCGTCCGCGGCGCGGATCCGGCCAATCGCAGTGTCGTCACACTCGAACTGACCGCCTCGGGGCGCCGCGTGGTCCGGCAGGTGACGACCCGGCGTCACCGGGAACTCAGCCAGGTGCTGGACCGCCTCGACCCGGCGGAGCGGGCCACATGTGCGGCCGCATTGGCGAAGGTGCACCAAATCTTGGTCGAAGCCGGAACCGACGACACGCACGGTCAAATGCCCCTGTAAACCCAGCGAGGGCAGGAGCTGCTGATCGCCTTGCTGTGTGCAACTCTTGCGTTATGCAAGAGTTTGGATCAAGATGAATTTGATCGAGTGGAGAAGAGAACACACACATGAGCACGACTACGATCGCCCCCACAACCGACCCCGCCGGCGCAAACCCGGCTACCGACCAGACCAGCACGCAAGCCCCACAGAAGCTAGGTCCGTTGACCCCTCTGGTTGGCGAATGGGAGGGCAACGTCGGAATCGATCTCTCGTACCACAACCAGGACGATGAGACGGGCCACACTCCCTACTTCGAGAGGGCCGACTTCAAACCGATTCCACTTCAGGAGAACGGCCAGCAGAAGCTCTGGGGACTGAGCTACACCATGACGGCGTGGCGCCACGGTGAAGAGGCCATGGACCCCTTTCACGACGAGATCGGCTTCCTGCTGTGGGACAAGGCCCACGGGCAGGTCATCCGCAACGTCGTCTTCGGTCGCGGGATCGCGATTCTCGCTGGGAGTGACGCTCAGCCGCGAGACCGTGTGCTCCACTTCGACGCCAAGCCCGGCGACCCGTCGTACGGCATCCTGCAGAACCGCTATCTGATGGAGCGTGCGGAGATCAAGGACTTCACCAGCACCTTCACGTTCAACGACGACGGCACGTTCAGCTACTCCTCGGACCTGCTGCTCAGGCTCTCGGCCACGGGAACAGAGATGCACCACACAGACAGGAACACGCTGCATCGGGTCAAGCAGTACCACCCGAGCGTGGAGATCGGCTGAAGCCCACAGGGGCGATCGCCGCATTCAGCAACCATCGTCCTCCCGGAGGCGGGCGTTGTTGGCGAGTGACCGACTGCGCAGAGGTCAGGGTACGGCGACGACGTATTTCCCCCCCTCGCCCGGAGGCCAGGAGATCGAGAGTCGTGGCCACGTCATCGAGGCCCTCGATCGTGGTCAGCGGGAGTTGGACCTGACCGGTTGACAGCAGGTCGAACACGTCCCGCAAGGCCGGGCGACTCGATCCGGTGCTGCGCTCGCCGGCGTGCTGATGCTGAACCGTCAGCGTAAGGCCAAGGTCGTGACCGGAGCGATGCTCGACGTCGCCGTCGAGCACAGCGCACTGCCGTCGAATCCGGTGCGGGATCGCTGAGCATCAGCCGTCCCAACACCGAGCAGCGGGCGCTCACGGCAGCCGAGCTCGACAAGGTCCGCACGGCGGTGCGTGAGTGGATGACGGCGGATCGGCCCGGACCGAAGTCGTCAGGAGACCTGGCGGACATCATCGAGCTGATGCTCGCGACCGGCGCGCATCGAGGAGGTGCTCGCCCTCCGGTGGAGCGACATCGACCTCGACGCCAGGACCATCGTCATCAACGCGACCATCAAGACAGAGACCGGGAAGGGGACCTACCGGAAGGCGCTGACCACGACCCGCTCCGCCGATCTCCCGGAGTCCGCCATGACCATGCTCCGCGTCGGGGCCTTGGCAGAGGTGTCTCGGATCTTCTCCGTCTTCATGACCATCAGGTGTCCGAGGACTCCCGGCAGTTCCGGTTGGCGAGAGCGCCCGAGAAGGGGCGATGGGTGCGGCCCGCTTGGGCCCAACGTGCGGAGTAGACGCCGACTGGCCATGCTGTCTCCCTGGTTCGGGATGACGGGGACAGGACACACACAGCTCAGGCGCTGGCCCATTCACACGGATGATGCTGAGTACCGAGCTTTTTGAGCCTCGGCGTGGGATAGACCGGAAGATCTGGTTCAACCCGCCTTACTGGGGGATGGGGCCGGTCCCCTCGCGGAAACGGACTGGACTTACCGGTCTCAGACATCGAAAGCGCACAGCCGCAGCGGGCTAACCAAGAAGCGACACGCGGCACGTGCCAAATCAGCACCTCAAGCCTCACGCGCAAGGCCGAGTCATTCCGCCGCCAATGCAGGGTGCGCCCCACGGACCACAGAGTCTGGCCCCACTCGCGCCGCGGCCGACGACCGATCTTTCGTAACTTTCGCAACTGCGCTACGCTGGTGGCCTAGCGAGGGACGAAGAGGACGGCAGATGAGTACGACCGCCGATGAGCTGATCAGCCCTACGCCGACCGATACTGATGAGTTGGCGAAGGTACTGAGCTTCATCAACGCGCACGAGACACGTCATGGCTCCTCCCCCGCGTCTGTCCTTTTCCTGAGCGGCGCGGGCGAACATGACCGAGTTGAGTTGACGGAGCAGCTGCACGCGATCCTCAAGCAGGTGGTGCAGGCGCTGAGCCATGGGCAGTCGATCAGCATACTGACGCGGGATCAGGAGATCTCGACCCAGCAGGCTGCCGAAGTTCTCGGCTTGAGCCGGCCGACGGTGGTGAAGCTGATCGAGGAGGGTGAGCTGTCGGCGCACGTGCCTGGTGCTGTTCGCCGCAAGCTCCGACTAGCC